>JAFDIS010000140.1 GCA_019307945.1 Deltaproteobacteria bacterium
GTCTATTTTCCTTCCTCGATGAAAGTGAAGCCGCGTTCAATGGCCTTCCGGTTCTGGTCGAAGAATTTGGCTTTCCCCTTCAGCGCGGCCTTCATGCCTTCGACCGTTTCATCCAGGCTCAACATGCCGGTCTTGGCGCATACGGCGCCGATCATCACCATGTTTCCGCCCCGGGCGGATCCTGCCTCCTGGGCCAGTTCCACCACGGGCACGGGGATCACCTGCAGGTCGGACCGGCCCGGTTTCTCGTTAATGAGCGAGGCGTTGAGGAAGACGAGCCCGTTTTCCACCACCGTGGGTTCAAATTTCTCCAGGGAGGGCCCGTTCATGGCCACCACCACATCCGGCCTCGATGCCACGGGAGATGCGATCTTCTTGTCCGACAAGGTTACGGTACAGTTGGCCGTCCCTCCCCGCATCTCCGCGCCGTAAGAGGGAAAGTAGGTCACATTGAGTCCTTTGTGCAAGGCCCCGTGGGACAGCACGTAGCCCATCAGCAAAACGCCCTGGCCGCCGAAGCCCGCAAAGATCGTCCGGGTAATCATTTCGCTTCCTCGTATCCTGTGATGTCCTTGATCACACCCAGGGGATAGGTTTTGACCATTTCATTGTTTATCCATGCCCAGGCGTCCTTGGGCGGCATCTTCCAGTTGGTGGGGCAGGGGGAGAGCAGTTCCACTATGCTGAATCCCAGGTCGTCCAGTTGGCAGCGGAATGACTTCATGATCGCCTTCTTGGCCTTGCGAATGTTCTTGACGGAAGTCAGGGAGCAGCGCTCCGCATAGACCACCCCGTCGCAGACGGCCAGCATCCGCGAAATGTCGATGGGGCTTCCGTGGAGCCTGGGGTCCCGGCCTCCGGGAGCCGTGGTGGCTTCCTGTCCGAGCACCGTGGTGGGGGCCATCTGTCCACCCGTCATCCCGTAGATCGCATTGTTGATGAAGATGGCCGAGATCCGCTCGCCCCGGTTTCCCGCATGGATGGTTTCCGCAGTGCCGATGGCCGCAAGGTCCCCGTCACCCTGATAGGTAAGCACGAATTTGTCCGGGTGGACGCGCTTGATCCCCGTTGCCACGGCCATTGCCCGGCCGTGAGGCGCCTCCACCATGTCAAAATTGAAGTAGTTGTACGCCAGCACGGCGCAGCCCACGGGAGGCACACCGATGGTCTTCTCCCGAATTCCCAGTTCGTCCAGGCACTCGGCCACCAACCGGTGGGCGATTGAATGGCCGCAGCCGGGACAGTAATGGGTAGGGTTTTTTTTCAGGGATTCGGGCCACCCAAAAACTTGCTTGTACGCGACTTGAGTGCTCATACTTCGATCCTCCGGCCCACCTTTTCGTCACCCCGCACGGCGGAGTGAATAAATTCGACCACGTCGGCCGGGGTGGGAATGAGACCGCCGGGAATGCCGTAAAAGTAGATCTCCGCGCGCTCCCCGACGGATAGGATGACGTCTTCGACCATCTGTCCCAGACTCAGTTCGAACACAGCCACTTTCTTGGCCTTGGTGGCCACGTCCCTGAGTGCCGGCAACGGGAAAGGCCAAAGCGTGATGGGGCGAAAGATGCCCACGGCCGACCCCTCGCTGCGCAATTCCTCCATGGCGCTTTCCGCGATCCGAGCCGCGGTCCCGTAGGCCACGATCACGATGTCCGCGTCATCCGTCTGGATGGTCTCCCATCGTTTTTCGTTTTCCGTGATCCGGTCGTATTTTTCCTGGAGCCTCAGGTTGTGCTGGTACAGTTCTCCCTGCTGGCCCAGGTACATGGAAAAAATGGTCCGGGGCTCCCGCCCCTCACACCCGTCCAGGATCCAGTCCTTCTTGGGAAGGGAGTCCGGATCGAGTGGGTCCGGGAAGACCACCGGCTCCATCACCTGTCCCATGAGACCGTCGCCCAGCAGCATGACCGGCGTTCGGTACTTGTCCGCCAGATCAAAGGCCAGGAAGGTCATCTCCACCAGTTCCTGGCAACCCGTAGGGGCCAGTACCGGCGTTCTGTAATCCCCGTTTCCGCCGCCCCTCGTGGCCTGGAAATAGTCGGCCGCCGAAGGGGCTATGTTGCCCAGGCCGGGGCCCCCGCGCATCATGTTCACCACCACGGCGGGCAGTTCCATGCCGGCCATGTAGGAAATGCCTTCCTGCTTGAGCGCTATGCCGGGCGAGGAGGAGGAGGTCATGACGCGGCCGCCTGCGGCCGAGGCCCCCAAGACCATGTTGATGGAGGCGATTTCGCTCTCTCCCTGGATGAAGGTGCCGCCCAGTTCCACGATCCGCTTGGACAGGTATTCGGGCAGTTCGTTCTGGGGGGTGATGGGATAGCCGAAGTAATATCGGCAACCGGCACGGACCGCCGCCTCACCCACTACGTCCGAGCCGCGCATCAGTACTTTTTCACTTGCCACGATACACCTCTATGGCTACTTCAGGGCAAACGGTGGCGCATTGCGCACAACCGATGCATCCCTTTTCACCTTCTTCGATGTTTTCCTTGAATCGGGCGGGAAAATATCCTTTCTTGTTAAGGCTTTCGTCCGCTTCGATCCGCTGGTTTGGACAAAAGTCGATGCAGATGTGACAGCCCTTGCACCGCTCTTTGTCAATAACGATATACCCCTTGATCTTTCTCTTCGCTGTTTCCGCCATGATGTCCAACCGCTTCCGATCCGCCGCAGGCGCGGGGCTCGGGCCATGTGATGAGTGGGTCGGCTGGGAGACGCACTCTCAGCCACTTCAACTAAAGCTTAGAACCCTATGACGCAGTCCCTTCCTTGTCAAGGCCTTTTTCCGCATCTTGCTGTGGCCGCTATTTCTACTGCAACAAAAAAAGCTTTGAATCGTCAACTCCTCTTCTGTTATACTCTGCGCCGCTTTTGGTGTGGTAGAAAATCCTTTTTCTTATTCCGGAAGATTGGCCAACATTCGTTAATCAGGAGCAAAAATGGATGCAAACCAATTCATTGTAATGAACGGCAAGGAGCTTGTTTTCGAGCCGGGAGAAACGATCCTGGACGTAGCCCGGAGAAACGGGATCGACATCCCCACGCTTTGTTACCTGAAGGGGGCTTCTCCGACCGGGGCATGCCGCATCTGCCTGGTGGAGGTGGAGGGGGCTCGAAACCTGGTGGCCTCCTGTGCCACTCCCGCTGCGGCCAACATGGTGGTGAGAACCGAGTCGCCCCGGATCCGCGAGGCGCGCAGGCTCAACCTGGAACTCTTGCTGGCTTCGGGGCGGCATAACTGCCTCGTTCAGGAAATGGACCTGGAGTCCTGGGCCGATTTTCAGCTCAAGGCCATGAAAGGGCAAGACGGGGGGGAACTTTGCCCCGCCTACGGCGAATGCAGGCTCCAGGAGCTGGCCGTCAAGTACCAGGCCAGGCCCAAAGGGCTTCCGCCCACGGACACCGTGTACCCGGTGGAGGATGTCAACCCCTTCATAGTGCGTGATTTCAGCCGATGCATTCTCTGCGGACGCTGCGTGCAGGCCTGCAACGAGATCCAGGTGAACAACGCCATCAGTTACGGCTATCGCGGGGCGCAATCCAAGATCGTTGCCAAGGGGGACCTGCCCCTTGTCAACTCGGATTGCGTCTTTTGCGGTGAGTGCGTGCAGGCCTGTCCCGTGGGGGCGCTCGTGCCGAAAGCGGATTACGGCACGGGCAGGCTGCCTTTGGAAGCACGCAAGGTCCGGACCACCTGTCCCTATTGCGGCGTGGGGTGCCAGATCCGACTCCATGTGGACGACGGAAAGATAGTGCGTGTGACGGGAGTCCAGGAGGTGGGTCCCAACTACGGCAGCCTGTGCGTAAAGGGACGCTTCGGGCATGATTTCGTCAACCACCCGGACCGGCTCAAGAAGCCCCTGATCAAGGACGGAGACCGATTCAGGGAGGCCACCTGGGACGAGGCCCTGGATCTGGTGGCCCGCAGGCTGGGAGAGATCAAGGAACAGGCGGGGCCGGATGCCCTGGGCCTGTTCACCAGCGCGCGCATCACCAACGAGGAGAACTACCTGGCCCAAAAATTCGCGCGGGCCGTCCTCGGCACCAACAACGTGGATCACTGTGCACGGCTCTGACACAGCTCCACCGTGGCCGGTCTGGCCGCAGCCTTCGGAAGCGGTGCCATGACGAATCCCATCAAGGACATCGAAAAGGCCCGGGTGATCCTCATCACAGGCTCCAACACAACGGAGAATCACCCCGTGCTTTCCTCTTATGTGAAGCGGGCGGTGACCCGTTACGGCGCAAAATTGATCGTGGCGGATCCCCGAAAGATCCGCATCGTCCGGTTCGCCGACATCTGGCTCAGGCAGAATCTGGGTACGGACGTGGCCTGGATCAACGGCATGATGCACGTGATCATCAGGGAAGGGCTCTATGACGAGGAATACGTCAACACCCGGACCGTGGGCCTGGAGGATTTGAAGAAGACCGTCGAGAAATATACCCCGGAGTACGTGGAAAAGATAACGGGCATTCCGGCCGATCAATTGACGGAGGCGGCGCGGATGTATGCCGGGGCCGAGGCGGCTTCGATCCTTTACGCCATGGGCATCACCCAGCACATCAGCGGCACGGACAACGTCAAGTCCCTCGCCAACCTGGCCATGCTTTGCGGCAACGTAGGCGTGGAGGGCGGCGGAGTCAATCCTCTGCGGGGGCAAAACAACGTGCAGGGTGCCTGTGACATGGGCGGCCTGCCCAACGTGTACACCGGCTATCAGAAGGTGGACGACTTGGCGGCCAACACCCGGATGGCCAAGGCATGGGGGGTCAAGGACCTGCCCGGCAAACCCGGACTGACCGCCACGGAGATGATACAAAAGGCCCACGAGGGTGAACTCAAGGCCCTCTATATCATAGGTGAAAATCCCATGGTCTCCGATCCGGACCTGAATCATGCCGAGAAAAGCCTGCGCAACCTCGAATTTCTGGTGGTCCAGGATATCTTTCTCACCGAGACCGCTCGTGAGGCCGACGTGGTGCTGCCTTCGGTCTCTTACGCTGAAAAGGACGGTACCTTCACCAACACGGAGAGGAAAGTCCAGCGTGTCCGAAAGGCCCTGGATCCGCCGGGAGAGGCACGGCAGGACTGGCGGATTATTGCCGAGATATCCACGAGAATGGGCTATGCCATGGAATATGAAAGCCCGGAGGCCGTGATGGAAGAGATCGCGGAGCTGACGCCCTCCTATTGCGGCATCCACTACGATCGGCTGGAAACGGACGGGATCCACTGGCCTTGCACAGGCTCGGATCACCCCGGGACCCCCTGTCTTCACATGGACCGATTCACCTGCGGTCTTGGTGTGTTCCATGCCATCGAATACCGGGAGCCGGACGAATTGCCCGATGGGGAGTATCCCCTGTTTCTGACCACGGGAAGGGTCATGTACCAGTATCATACCGGCACCATGACCATGAAATCGGATGGGCTCAACGAACTTGCCCCCCGGTGTTTCCTGGAGATTTCGCCTCAGGACGCCTCCCGGTACCGGCTGGAAGACGGTGACAGGGTCAAGGTGGCGTCCAGGCGGGGAGAGATCGAGGTGCGGGCCAAGATATCGGAAAAGGCCGTGGAGGGTACGGTCTTCCTGCCCTTTCATTACGCGGCGGCAGCGGCCAACCGGTTGACCAACGCCGCCCTGGACCCCACGGCCAAGATTCCCGAGTACAAGGTGTGCGCAGTGCGTATTGAAAAGGGATAAGGCGCGTATGATGATGTGAGGCGGCAGGACGGCTAGTCCGCCGCAGGGAGCAGTGAACGATGCATGATCGAGCGACTCTGGAGGCGACCAACGCCGATTTGACCCCCGAGGTCATGGACAAAGTTGATGCCGTCATTCAGGCCCACAAGGGCATTCCGGGATGCCTGATTCCGGTGCTGGAGGAATGCCAGGAAGCGGTGGGTTACCTGCCCGTGGAACTCCAGGAGTACATCGCCACACAGTTGAATATACCGGGTAGTACCGTGTACGGGGTGGTGACCTTTTATTCCTTTTTTTCCATGGTCCCGAAGGGCAGGCATAACATCAAGGTATGCATGGGGACCGCCTGCTATGTGCGGGGGATTGGTGAGGTGCTCAACCGGCTGCAGTCGGAATACAACCTGAAGCCGGGGCAGACCACCGAAGATCGAAGGTTCTCACTGGAGGCCGTCCGTTGCCTCGGGGCCTGCGGCTTGGCGCCCGTGGTGGTGGTGGACCGGGACACCCACGGCGGGGTCACGCCGGACAGTATTCTGGAGGTTCTTTCGGCGTACGAATAGGAGGCCCCCGGGAAATGGGACTGACGCTATCAGAAGTGTGTGAAATTCTGGAGGCCGAGGTTTTCGTGGGAAAGGAGAAGATGGACCGGCCGTTCGAGGCGGGTTTCGCTGCCGATCTCATGAGCGACCTCCTGCATCTTCCCACGAGCGGTGCCCTCTTGCTCTCCGGCCTGAACAACATTCAGGTCCTCAAGTCCTCCGTGATTTCGGGTGTGGGTGGCGTCGTCCTTGTCCGGGGCAAACGACCGAGCAAGGAACTCATCGAGGAGGCCGAGAAACATGGGCTTCCACTGCTTGCCACCACATTCACGATGTTTACGTCCTGCGGGAGGCTTTTTCGGGAGGGACTGCGGGGAGTGGAGGACAGGCTCTAGGATCCTGTCGGGGTACAGGCATTTTGTGAGGCTGGTGGAAAATGCCCAAGATGCAAGGCCCGCGAAACCGGGGACCCATCCGGAGGATGGGGAGTCCGAGCAAAGCGAGGACAAACCGGGGACCCATCCGGAGGATGGGGAGTCCGAGCAAAGCGAGGACAAACCGGGGACCCA
>JAFDIS010000141.1 GCA_019307945.1 Deltaproteobacteria bacterium
CCCGATCTTCCACCTCCGCCGCGGCTATGGCACGACGAGCTGCGTCAGGCTCAAATTTTGATCCTCGAAATACTTCAATGTATTCATGTGGTTAAAATTTTCGCCTTCCTTGACTTTGAACAAAATTGCCTCTTTAAGGTGGAGATCAATTGAGGAGGAGCAGGGATTCCATTGAAAAACGTGAAAATCCATATTGATGGAAAGCCCTGTGAGACGGTGGAGGGAATCACCGTCCTGGAGGTCTTGAGGACCGAGGGTATCCGGGTGCCTACGATCTGCTATCATAAAGCGCTTCGACCCATCGGCGCCTGCAAGCTTTGCGCCGTTGAGGTCAAGGGCGGGGCGGGCAAGTCCCGGGTCTTGCTTTCTTGTATACTTAAGGTTCGAGAAGGTCTTGAAATTTATACAAAAAGCGAACTCGTGAAAAAGGCCAGAGCGCAGGCTCTTCAAAGGCTGCTGGCCAGGGCCCCGCGGGCTGAGATCCTGTTGAAGATTGCGCGTGATTTCAACATCCCGACCGGCCCCATACCCGATGGATGTCTTCGTTGCCGACTGTGCGTCAGGGTATGCAAAGAGGTGGTGGGAGCGGGTGCTCTCAAAATGGAAAAAAGGGGGGAAGACAGTTACGTGGTTCCCACCGAAGGGTTGTGCATCGGATGCGGAACCTGTGCCAATATCTGCCCCACCCATTCAATTCGTCTGGAGGACAAAGACGGGGTCCGGACCCTGTCCATTCGGGAAGAAATCATCGGGATCCATCCCCTGATCCGGTGCGAGGCGTGCGGCAGGTATTTTGCCTCCCAAAAATTCCTTTCTCACGTGTCCGAAGCGGCCGGCTCCCATGTAGACGTCAAGGCGCATCACTGCTATTGTCCCACCTGTGCAAAGCTCTTTTCGGATCGTGCCAAGTCCTCGTCACGATTCAAACGGATATGAGATTCGATTTGCACCGGCGGATTCATGCGGGTCCTCAAGCATGGCTCTTCGAGAGCACAGGCGTTGCAAATCTTCCCGTAGACCCCGGGCATGAGGCCCGATGCTCAAGGAGTTCATACCCATTCTGCCGGCGCTTTTCACTCCCTGCGCTTTCCTTTCAAGGTCGGAGAGGGAGACGATCTTCCTCGCCGCAACGGGCAGGCAGGCCTTGTTGGAAGTAAGGCGCGCACGGCAAAGGCCCCCACAGTGACAAACGGGCGGGCGGGGCCATCCCGTGTTGGGGCGGGGCCGGCGGGAAAAGCAACCTGGAGGTGTGGCAATGAAACGGAGTGTAAGACAGGTGGTTTCAAGAGGGTCCATGGTCCTTTTCCTTTTGGGGGCCTGCGCGTCCATTCCCGAAGTCAAGGTGAACTACCGTCTGCAGGAGGAGTCCAGGGCACTTGAGGGACAGAAAATCTACCTGGATTTCCGGGACACGAGGAAAGACCGGGAACTCCTGGGGCCGGGGGCGAAGGAAGAACTGGGAATGTTCACGGGGAATTTCTCGTTCAGCGTGGCGCGACCCGGTGAGAGGGGGTTCAAGATCGGGCCCTATGACATAACGGGGATGTTGCAGGAGGCGTTCCGGCGGAAATTGGTTCACCTGGGGGCCCGGGTGGAACCGGCGCCGGGGCCGGACGTGACGGAAGTGCGGATCACGCTCCAGGAATTCAAGCTGGACCTTGCGGACCGCAGATGGATTGCTTCCATGAAACTGGAAGGAGGCGTCGTTCAGGAAGGAAAGGTCGTTTCCGCCCAGACCATCGAAGGTCGATCGGAACGAGTCAAGATTCTGGGAACCAAGGGTGCGGATGAGGCGTTGGGAGAACTCTTCACGGACATGATCAATCGCCTGGACGTTGCACGTCTCATCCGGCGCGCCGGGGAGCGTTAGGTCAGGCGGCCGCGAGGGCCGGCCATGCGCTGGGGGCCTGAGAGAGGCGTCTCTTGGTGAAATCCCTTCAGTGGGGCGCCAGCCGGTTCGATATTCCATGTAGATCAGGAAGTTGGACGTTTATCCATGACCGTCGACTCGCGGGGGGGCGGACCGGTTGGGCGGGCATCCAGCGCGATTTCATCCCCCACGGGATTGCCATGTGAAGGAAAAGGGCATGCATCGAGACAGCGGCTCCCATACGCACGGCCTGACGAGCTGGCTCAAGGCCAGGTTCTTGGCTCCCCGCAGGAACGGTAGTGAAGAGGAGCAGGAATTGCCTGAATCCCTGGCCGGCCTGGAGCGCGTGGGCCGCTACGAGATCCAGGGCAAGTTGGGTCAGGGGAGTATGGGGGTCGTCTACCTGGGACAGGACCCCTACATCAAGCGCAAGGTTGCCATCAAGATTTCCCGACCTTCCATGGACCTTCAGGGGGAGATGGCGGAGCGTTACCGGGAGCGCTTCTTCGTGGAGGCGCAATCCGCGGGTAAGCTCAGGCACCCGAACATCATCGCCATATACGACGCGGGGCTTGACGGGGATTTGTGTTATACCACCATGGAATACGTGGACGGTCCCACCCTTGAGGCCTTTTGTCGTCCCGGACATTTTCTGCCCCTGCACCAGGTGGTCAGGATCCTGTTCGTCTCCTGCAAGGCCCTGGAGTACGCCCACAGGCAGGGGGTGGTTCACCGGGACATCAAGCCTTCCAACATCATGATGAACCGCTCGGGCGTGGTAAAAATCACCGATTTCGGCATTGCGCACGTGGAGACGGACAAGACCCATGAACTGGGTTTGATCGGCTCACCTTGTTACATGTCCCCGGAACAGGTCCGGGAAGAGCCGGTGGACGAAAAGAGCGATATTTTTTCCCTGGGCTGCGTCCTGTATGAACTCCTCACCGGCCATAAGGCCTTTGCCGGAGACAACTACTTTTCGATCCTGTACAAGATCACGCATGAAAATCCGGTCCCCCTGACAAAACTGCGGCCGGATCTTCCGGCGATCCTGGAAAAGATCACCTCTAAGGCCCTGTCCAAGGATCCGGCAGAACGATACCAGACGTGCCTGGATTTCGCCTTTGACCTGCGCGTGGCCTTGCGCGGACTTCGCGGGTCCGTGCGCAATTCCAGAGTGGAGGACGTGGTGGATTATGTACGCCAGGTCCCCTTTTTCGTGGACTTCACGCGGGAGGAGGTCAAAGGAATTCTTCTGGCCAGCAATCTCCTGAAAGTCCCCCGCGGCCGAGTGGTGGTAACGGAGGGGGAGATCGACGATTCCTTCTACATCATCCTGAGCGGAAAGGTGTCCGTGCGGATTCAGCAAGCGGACATAGCGCGCATCGAGCGCGGCGAGTGTTTCGGAGAGATGTCCTACCTCAGCGGACAGACCCGGGCCGCTACGGTGGTGGCGGCCACGGATTGCATCCTGATGAAGATAAGCGCTACTCTCCTGGACAGGGCTTCTGCTGTTATCCAGTTGAAATTCTTGAAACAATTCGCTAAAGTCCTGTTGACTCGACTGGAAAAGAGCAACAGGGAGCGGTCCTGAAGCGGTCGGCTTTGAAAATACGACCGAACTGGTCGGTCGATTTAGCCCGTCCGATTGAGTTGCGAAAACCTCGACATGTTCCTGAATATGCCCGAGTTTCCGCGCCTTACCGGGCATAGGTGCATCACCTTAAATTTGCGGATCCCACCGCCGGGCAGCTGGGGGGGACCGCTCTCCGGGTAAGAAGGAGCCTGCTTCGGAAGGGAGGCCCGCCTTTCCCGGAGAACCAACTGAAAGGGAGCCGCCCTCTCCCCGCAGCCGGAGTCGTGCATGATGGAACCCGTTGCACAGGGAAAGATCTTCATGGTCAGCCTCGGCTGTCCCAAGAACAGGGTGGACACCGAGCATATGATGGGCCTCCTGCAGGAGAGGGGCTTTTCCATGGTGTCCAGGCCGGCGGAGGCGGACACGGCCGTTGTGAACACATGCGGATTCATCCGTTCGGCCGTTGAGGAGGCCGTGGATACCATCCTGGAACTGGTGGAGGAGAAAAGAAGAGGGCTGCTCAAGCGTCTTATCGTGGCGGGCTGTTTGGTTCAGCGTTACGGCTACAAACTGGCGCGGGAAATTCCGGAAGTGGACGGATGGGTGGGGACGGGCCTTGTGGAGCGGCTGCCGGACCTGGTCTGCGGGGATCGGGGAGGTTCCGACGGAAGGAGTTTTTCCGTACCTTTTTATATTGAGAGGCCTCGCCGTGTGCCGGATCACACCGTCCCCCGCGTTCCCAGTACCCCGTTCTTCACGACGTACCTCAGGATCGCCGAAGGTTGTTCCCACCGCTGTTCCTACTGCCTGATTCCCGGCCTCAGAGGGCCTTTCAGGAGCCGCACGCTCGATTCCCTTCTTGAGGAAGCTCGTCGAATGGCCGCGCGCGGGGTGGTTGAAGTCAACCTCGTCGCCCAGGATACCACCCGTTACGGCAAGGATTTGGGAGATGGCGCGAGCCTCGAGGGACTTCTGGAAGAATTGGCCCGGGTCCGGGAGATTAAGTGGATCCGTCTCCTTTACGCCCATCCCGAAGGCGTGACGGAAAGGCTCCTGGAACTCCTCTCATCCTTGGAGTCCCTGTGCCCCTATCTGGATCTTCCCCTACAGCACGTCAACCCCCGTATTCTGGAGCTGATGAACCGCAGGCCGGTCCTGGAGACACCGGCCGCCCTGGTTGAGCGGATTCGCTCCAGGGCATCACGGCCCATCGCGCTGCGCACCACCCTCATGGTGGGATTCCCAGGGGAGACTGAGGCCCGATTCGAAGAACTCTGCCGTTTTGTGAAGTGGGCCCGGTTCGAGCACCTGGGGGTGTTTGCGTTCAGCCCCGAGGCCGGGACACGGGCTGCGAGGTATGAGGGGAGAGTCACGGCCCAGGAGGCGGAGCGGAGACGAAACCACATCCTGAGGCTGCAGGCGGAGATCCTGGAGGAGCGGAACCGGCGGATGCTGGGTCTAACCGTGCCTGTTCTCGTGGAAGGCCCATGCCCTGAATCCGATCTCCTGCTCCAGGGTCGCACCCGGGAGATGGCCCCCGAGGTGGACGGTCGCGTGCTGATAAACAAGGGGACTGGTGTGGCCGGGCGGCTCATGGATGTCAGGATCACGCAGACTCACCCCTATGACCTGGTGGGCGAGATCGTGTAACCCCTGTCGCTCCCCGGTCACTTTGTTTTTGACATGGACAAGCCTTTGTTCTAGTTTCCAGCGTATTCAGCGGCCCGGGCGCCCCCCGGGGCGGCATACTCGGAAGGGAAAAGTTACGGCATGAATCCGGAAGATCCCGTTTTGGGCAAGCATGCCCCGCTTCTTCGAAGGATCAACGAGGAACTGGAAAGAGCGCTCTCATCAAGGGTCGGTCTCGTGGAAGAAATGGGCAGCCACACGCTTTTGGGAGGGGGAAAGCGCTTTAGACCTCTGGTCTTCATCCTTTGCTGCCGCATGTGCGGCTATCAGGAAGAGGACAGCTATCGACTCTCCACGATCTTTGAGTACATCCATGCGGCATCGCTCCTGCACGACGACGTGCTGGACAACGCGGAAGTGCGGAGGAAAAGGCCGTCGGCCAACAATATATGGGGAAATCACGCGGCCGTGCTGGAAGGGGATTTCCTCTTTACCAAGGCCCTGTCCCTGGCGGTGAGTTCCGGTAACCTGGCTTTCCTCAAGACGCTGACGGATACAACGGCCCGGATGACCGAGGGGCAGATCCTGGAGTTGATGCGGACAAACGATTGGAGCACCACCCGCGAGCAATACATGGAGATCATTACGGCCAAGACAGCCACATTGATTTCGGCCGCCTGCGTGTGTGCGGGTCTCCTGGCGCAGGTGGACGAAGGCGCTCTTGCCGTGCTGGAGCGTTTCGGTCTCGACATGGGGATCGCCTTCCAGTACATGGACGACCTTTTGGATTACACCTCCCGCCAGGAAATCTTCGGAAAACCGGTGGGGAAGGACCTTCGCGAGGGGAAGGTAACCCTGCCGCTGATCAACGCCCTTGAGACACTGGATCCGCGGGAGCGGGAACGCCTGGCCGGTCTTTTTGGCTCCGGGCGGGCGTCGGAGGAGGACTATCGGACCCTGACGGAACTGGTGAGGGAGCGCGGTGCGCTGGACCAAATCCTCCGTGAGGCTGCCTCCTTTGTGAACCGTGCGGCCGCCTCCCTCCAACGTTTTCCCGACAGTTACCACCGCCGCGACCTCGTCGAGTTGAGCCGATATATCGTCGAACGTCGGTACTGACACCCGCCTTTTGCTCCCTCTGGGAGTCTTTAATCCAAGCCTCGAACCACGACCGCGCCTCGGAGTGCGCCCCTTTCGGCCTGCCGCCCCGAAACCTCGGAGCGGCCGGGAGCGGACCGGGGCGGCGGCCCCCGTGGTCCCACTAAGCCCTGGGGGCCTGGCACCTGGAGTGGGGACCGTCGGGCCCCTCCACGCTCCCGGCGCCTTTAACCCTGGAGGGACAGGTATCGAAACATGGACGGCTCCGTTGTGATTGCGTGAGTGACCGATCGGTCACCCGTCATGTATGGGGGCCCCGCGAGCCGGCATCCCCGGACCGCCTCATTTTTTGAGGCGGGGGGGCTGTTAACGCGCTCTTGGGGGATATGAGCAACAGTCCCTTTTCCGACCCGGAACGTCGCTTTTCAATAATCTCGTAAGGGAGATACATTTTTCCTTGACACCTTGGGAATTTTGGATATAAAGGGGGCTTGTTACAAAATGCACAAGAGGGAAAACTCCCCCCCGAAAAGCGTGCAAGAGGCAGCGTGAGACGGCCCGTTCCGGGCCAAGACAAAATTATCTAAGGAGGAACCGTATGTCA
>JAFDIS010000142.1 GCA_019307945.1 Deltaproteobacteria bacterium
CAAACGCTCAATGAGATCCTTACCTGGTTTCCATCCATAAATGGCTCTTTTTGTCTTCGGCTCGCTCGGACTCCCCACCCTTCGGGCGGGTCCCCGGTTTGTCCGCGCTGCGCTCGGACTCCCCACTCTTCGGGCGGGTCCCCGGTCTCACAATCTCGGCGCCTGCCTGTGCCGGGCACGGCAGACAGGTCAATCTGCGGGATTACTTGTGCGGCGGGAAAGTCTTTGGTGGTCCAACCCGCCCCCGGATTGAAGCACCGCCGTAGGGGCGTTCTGGGGCTGGCGGTGGCCCGGGCTGATGCCGTCCTCAGGGGTCGCCCGCCTTTCGTCCGCCCGGAAAGGCCCCCAGCACCGCCCCGAAGGGCCACTGGGCGGAGACGGGGCTGTAGCCCATCTGAAACACCCCGCCAAAGTAGCTCCGGTGGCGGCTCGCCTCGTCGGACAGCACGTCCAACACCCTGCGGGCCATGGCGTCGGCCTCAGGGTCCCCCCTCCCGTAGCGGGGGGTCTGGATGAGGAGCCGTTGCCGCAGGTCCTCGTGCCCTTCAAAGTCCTTTTCCAGGGCATTGAGGATCGTCGCCATGGTCACGCTCATTTCGTCGTAGACGAACTTCTTGACCGCACAGAACGAATCGGTGACGTCGGCAAGGCCTTGCCCCGGGTCTTTGAAAAGGAGGGACTTTCCCTCCGGGGTCAACAAGGCTGCGAGGCGCCCCCGGTTGGCTTGGCCCTCCCGGAGGGGGAGGATCTCCTCCCGCAGTTCCCGCTTTTCGGCCTCCGTGATCACCAGGGCGTCATAGGGCCTTGAGGGGATGTCGTCCAGGGCGTCTCCCGGGAGGCTTCCCAGGGTCTCGGGGATCACGGGGTAGATCTTGGGGCGGGAGCCCAGGCTTCCCACCAAGAGTTCGTCCTCCTGGATCTCAAGGGGAGCTGTTCGAGGACGGCCCGAAAGGCCTGGGCCGGCTGGAGCACCACGGGGAGCTTGCAATTTTCAGGATTCGAATAGTAGGCATGAACGATCCGCGCCCGCTCCGGGCAGATGGATCCCGGAGTCCGGGAAAAATCGATCCCGCAGCCCCACGGTGCGGTCCGAAGCGGTGATCAGGCCCTTTCCGCCGCCATCTTGTACATCTCCCGAAGTTCCCGTTTCAGGAGCTTGCCCGAAGGCGAATAGGGAAGCTCGTCTACGAAAATCACCTCCCTGGGTTTCTTGTATGAAGCCAGATTTTCCGATACGTGACGGACGACTCCCTCTTCGTCCAGCGCGGCCCCGGGCTGCCGCACCACGTAGGCCACGATTTTCTCACCCCAATCGGTGTCGGGGACCCCGATGATCCCCACGTCGAAGACGTCCGGGTGGCGGTAGAGTACCTCCTCGATTTCCGCGGGGTAGATGTTCACCCCGCCTGAGATGATCATGTCCACGGCGCGGTCCACGATGTAATAGAAACCCTCTTCGTCCACCCGCGCCATGTCGCCCACGGTGAAGTACCCCTCGTGGGTGGCGGCCCGGGTCGCTTCCGGATTATTCAAATACTCGTCCAGCAGAAAAGGACTCTTCACATAAAGGATGCCGACCTCTCCCACGGGCACGTCCTGCTTGTCTTCGTCCAGGAGCCTGATGTGGCTTCCCATGGCGGGGGTACCGCAACTTCCGGGCTTTCTCAGCTGATCTTCGGGCCGCATCCGGGTCACGACGCTGATTTCCGTGGCGCCGTAAAACTCGAAGAGCTTTCCCTCGCCGAAAAAGTCGATGGTCCGTTTTTTCAGGGGAAAAGGGAACGACTCGGCGGCCGCCGTGATGACCCGCAGAGAGGACAGATCATATCGGCCCTTTACCTCGTCGGGCAGATTCACCACCCGGTTCAACATGGTCGGCACCACTATTGTGGTGTTGACCCGGTGCGTCTGGATGAGCCTCAGGAATTCTTCCGCATCAAAGCGCGGCATGATTACCAGGGTATTGCCGAGGACCAGGGAAAAGGCGGCCCAGGCAAATGGGGCCGAATGATAGAGGGGCCCCGGCACGAGCATGGTGTCATCATAGCCGGATTCAAAGCTATAGGCGTACCCCAGCAGGGAATTGAGCCGGTTCTTGACCCCCCGCACCACTCCCTTGGGTCTTCCGGTGGTCCCTGAGGTATATATCAGAGAGGGAGCCACTCCGTAGCCTGCCGAATCCACACGCGGCGGCTCGGTCGAGTTTTCCGCCAAGAGCCGATTGAGGGACATCACCCCTGCCGGTGAATCGTTCGAAACACAGATCATGTCGAGGGAATCATGCTCGAGCTTGGGTTTGGCCTCCTGCACCACTTCCTCCAACGCCTCGCCGTAGATCAGCAGTTTTGCTTCCGAATCGTTGATGATATATGCCAGTTCATCGGATTTGAAACGGTAATTGAGACCTACGGGGGTCACGGCTATCTTGCCTGCCGCGGTCCAGGCCATGAGGTATTCAGGACAATTGCGAAGCAGCACGGCGATGCGGTCTCCCGGCCTCACACCCAGGCTCAGGAACCCGTTGGCCATGGCGTTCGTGAAGGAGTCGAGCTCTCCGTAGGAAACGCTGACATCGCCCATGATGATGGCCGGTTTTTGAGGCTCAAGCCTCGCTTGATTTGCAATACCCACCCGTGACGTATCGAACTTTTCAAGGAAATTAAGCATCGCTCCCTCCTTTGATTGAAGGGGATCGGGCAAACCCTCGATCACCGGGATTCTAAGGAAGCCTCCGGGCGATCCCCCCGTTGTTCTCAACCGAATCGCTGCTCCGTCCTTGCTATGATGCTGTCCTGCAGACCCTTGCTCAGGTCCACGAAGTAGGCGCTGTAGCCCGTCACAGGGACGATGAGGTCCCGGTGTTTGTCCGGATGGGCCTGGGTGTCCAGCAGGGTTTCCCTGTCCGCCACATTAGTGGGCCCCACGAGCACCGTGTGGTCAAAGACGGCGGGCGGCGACCAGTCCCTACCGTCCCTCCCGCGCTCGATGCATCCGTCCAGCAAAGCCGAGGAAAAGGGCCGGGGCAGGTACTGGCGGTAGATCACCTTTCCCATGTTGTCCAGCCGGGCTTTTTTTCGAAAGGCCCGCGGGGGAAATTCCTTGACAATTTTGCAAACCAAATTTAATTAGATAATTTATCAGATCTTGCTGCCAATGTCCATCCCTCTTGGGAAATATCGGCGGAGGCGACCGAAACCTCGGGTGGAACGGAAAAAGTGACGCGACTTGTCATCTCACGGCGCAGGAGATTCGTGGCAGGTCGCAGGAAAGAAAACATGCTCCTGACTGTCCCCATGTATTCGGACCTCTTTTAAGGAGGCAGAGAATCGAGGCCACGATGACGTCTCATTTCATACGGACCGGTCTTCCATGAAGCCTCTCCGTGAACGGATGATATCGCTGAAAAGAGAGGGGCGCAAGCTTTTGGGCTGCTTTCCTCTCTATCCGCCCCTGGCGCTTTTTCACGCCATGGCCCTGGAGCCGGTGGTGATGTGGGGTTTCAAGCCTTTTTCACCAAACACTCCAAAGGCCGACCGGCATGTCCAGAACTACGTTTGCTCCGTGGGCGGGCACTTGGTGGAATCTGTCCTCTCGGATGCCTGTTCGCTCTTGGACGCCATCATCGTCCCCACGGAACTGCTCAAGGGCTTCGACGTGGTGGTCTGCGCGCCCGAGAGCCACTCGGCCATGTCCTCCGCCCGCAAGGTTGGAGCCCTTCAATGCGAAAAGGCCGAAGGTCTGGGTTACAGCACCGACCTGTGCTCCTACGCCCGCATCCAGAACCGGGGGTGGTGCTGTTACGGCCTGGACCTCAGGTACAAGGCCCTTTCAGCCATGATCGAGCGGTTTTCCATAGACGGCATTGTCTTTGCCAGCAACCGGAGTTGCAAGGTCTACTCCGTGATGCAGATGGATCTCATGAAACTCCTGATGCGCGAGCATGGCATTCCCGCGGTCATGATCGACGTGGACCATGCGGACCCCAGAAAATACAGTGCGGCCAAGGCCTTCATCCAGCTCGAAGCCCTCCTCGAAAACATCGAGGCGGGCCGGAGCACGAAATAGCGGCCCGGGGGGAGAAACATGACCTGCCCCAAAAAACCATGAAAGTGAACAGGGAAAACCGGGAATGGAGGAGTAACCGCATGTACGAATCGCTTCATTACACACAGGAAGAACTCGATCTGAGGGACCAGGCCAGGGCCTTCGTGGAGGAAGAGATAGCGCCCTACATGGCGGAAATGGATCGTGAGAACAAATACCCCTGGAAACAATTCAAACGGCTGGGTGAGATGGGCTACATCGGGATCCGGTTCCCCACCGAATACGGCGGCGGCGGGAAGACTATCGTGGCCGAGACCCTGGTCAACGAGCAGGTAGGACGGGCGAGCATCGCCATGGCCTGCGCCCGGAGCGTTACAAGCTATGTGGCCCACGCCATCAATGAATACGGAACCGAGGAGCAGAAACGAAAATACCTCCCCAAAATGTTTGCGGGAGACTGGCCTGCAGCAGAGTGCCTGACCGAGGCCATGGGCGGATCCGACGCAGCCAGGATCAAGACCACGGCCCGGAAAGACCCCGATGGAAACTATATCCTCACGGGCGAGAAGCGATTCCAGGCGAGCGGCGGGGTGGCCCCCGTCCTGCTCGTGTACGCATTGACCGACACCACCGTGAACCCGCGCGAGGGTATGAGCGGCTTCATAGTGGAAAAGGGGTGGGAGGGACTTCACACGGCGCGGCAGTTCGACACCCTGGGATATCGGGGCCTCGAGGTGGTCTCGGAGATGGTGTTCAGCAGGGTCAAGGTCCCCAAGGAAAACAGGCTGGGCAAGGAGGGCGACGGGTGGCCCATGATCGTCTCCATGCTCAACGGGGAGCGCACCATCATCTGCGGCGCCTTCATCGGCTCGGCCCAGCGGTGCATGGAAATCGCCGCCAAATATTCCAGCGAGCGGATCGCGTTTCACAAACCGATCCGAAAGTGGGAGGCCGTCAGCTTCAAACTCGCCGACATGGCTGTGACCCTGGAGTCTGCAAGGCTGCTCAACCTCCAGGCGGGCCGGATGATCGACCGGGGCCTGGACGCAACAAAGGA
Source organism: Deltaproteobacteria bacterium (assembly GCA_019307945.1). Taxonomy (GTDB): domain Bacteria; phylum Desulfobacterota; class DSM-4660; order Desulfatiglandales; family Desulfatiglandaceae; genus B17-G16. Next base: position 5,102 of record JAFDIS010000142.1, read on the forward strand.
GGCGGCAATGGCGAAACTGGTGGCCACAGAGGGCGCTTTCGAGGTGATCCATAATGCGATGCAGATCATGGGCGGCATCGGCTATACTACGGATTACTCCATAGAACGCCACTTCCGCGACGCCCGTAACGGCCTTTTCGTGGCGGGATCGAGCGAGATGATGCGGCTCATAATTCAACGGGACACTTACAAGGAACTGCTGGGGCCATAGGAACGGATGGGGTCTCAGGGGATGCGCCCCTTGCGCTCGCGACAAAGCCCTGCCGGCGCGCCACATTGGAGGAGCCTGAAAGATGACTTTCGAACTGTCCGAAGAAATACTGGCCGTGAGGGATGCGGCCCGCAAATTCGCCCGAAACGAGGTCCTGCCGCGGATTGCGGAAGATGAGCGAAACCACGTGTTTCCGGAAGATGTGGTCCGGAAGATGGGGGCAATGGGCCTTTTCGGCTGCCCCATACCCGAGACCTACGGGGGTTCCGACCTTGGTTTTTTGGCCCATGCCGTTGTGACCGAAGAGATTTCAAAGGTCAGCGGATCGCTCCGTGCCGCTTTCAACATGCAGACCATGGGCACGGCCCGGGAGATCCTCCAGTTCGGAACGGAAGATCAGAAGGAGGCCTACGTATCCAGGCTGGTGAACGCCGAGATCCTGGGGTGTATCGGCATTACGGAACCCAACGCGGGTTCCGACGTGGGGAGTCTCAAGACCCGGGCGGAGAAAAAGGGGGATCGATATCTCCTGTCAGGCTCCAAGACCTGGATCACTTACGCCCAGGTTGCCGATCTGGGGCTGATTTACGCTTACACGGACCCCACGAGAAGATACAAGGGGATGTCCGCCTTTCTCGTGGACCTGCATCAGGATGGGGTGAGCAGAGGCCCGGCGGTGCAAAAGCTCGGCTGGAACGCCTGCCCTACGGGCGAGCTCTTTTTCGACCAAGTTGAAGTCCCGGCCGAGAATCTCCTGGGGTGTGAGGAAGGCAGGGGATTTGAATTCTGCATGGCGGGCCTCAACAACACCCGGTTGACGGCAGCCGCAGGGGCCGTGGGGGTGAGCCAGGGACTGATCGACGAAGCCATCAAGTATGCTAAGGAAAGGGAGCAGTTCGGAAAACCCATCGGCAGGTTTCAGATGGTCCAGGAAGAGCTGGCGCGGATGGTGGTGGAGACGGAGGCCGCAAGGCTCATGACCTACCGCTGCGCGATGCAGAAGGACGAAGGACTCCTACACAACGCCCTTGAAACCTCCATGGCCAAGTATTACGCTTCAGACGTGGCCTCGCGAGTGGCCGACGGTGCGCTGAGGATTCTAGGCGCCTATGGTTATTCCAGTGAATACCCTGTGGAACGGCTGCTCCGTGAGGCGAAACTTCCTCAGATCCTGGAAGGGTCGGCCAACATATTGAAGATGGTGATCGCCATGGATGCCCTGGGCTACAGAAAGGCGAATCGATGAAATTTCATTGGGATGTGGAGGTGTCACTCAACACTTGACACCCAAGCTTATACACCGGGTATTTCTGCAAGGCGGTGCCCGTAAAGGAGGTAAAGTGAAATGGCGGACGGAATCAAGGACAAGGTGGCGATCATCGGGATGGGTTGCACCCGCTTTGGTGAGCGGTGGGAGTCGAGCGCCGAGGACCTGATCGTGGAGGCCTTCGT
>JAFDIS010000043.1 GCA_019307945.1 Deltaproteobacteria bacterium
AGGGTTTCAAATTTTGATGATCGAATGAAGACCCACACTCCGCTTGGGCGAACCCCGTTGGGTGGTGATTCAGACAGCCTCATTGCAAGCGATCTCCCTAAAAACAATGAGGAACAGTTCCTCATCAAAATTTGAAACGCTCAATTTGGGAAAGAGGCATCCATAGAATACATCGCCATGGAATACATTCCAGGCGGATCTCTTAGAGACACCATGCCGGAGGAAGGATTCTATCCGGAGGCGGATCTTTTCATAGCCTGGGTGAAACGGTACTTTCTGCCGGTCCTTACGGGTGTGATAGCGCTGCACGACAACGGCGTTGTGCACCGCGATCTTAAGCCTGAAAATATACTCATGGACCAGGACACGCTCAAAATCGCCGATTTCGGCTTGGCGCGTTCGAGCCGGCTGAAACCGGTCACCCAGTCCATGGACGTGAAAGGTTCGCCGCATTACATGTCTCCGGAACATTTTTTCGATTTCAAAAGGGCTGACCAGCGCGCTGATGGTACACGGCTGTCCGCCCGATTCGCCGATTATCTACCTGAATCATATGAGCCAATCTGAAATCAAGGAAACCTTTGCATCCAACAATTTCGGTATCGCCTTTGCCGGGCACACCCACCGCCTGATGCTCATGGATTATGATGGAAAAGATCTTCAATTCGATCCATTGCAGCAGGAAACCATTAAACTCGAACCGGATTATCGGTATATCATCAATGTCGGTGCCGTCGGCCAGCCCAGGGATGGCGATCCGCGTGCAAAATATGCGATTTGGGACAGTCATCGCAACACCCTGGAGATAAGGCGGGTGGCGTATGATATATCTCGAACGGCCAACTTAATCATTAAGCGCGGTTTCCTCCGAAGGGATGCCGATAGGCTTTTTTCTGAGGATTGCCCCAAACAATATAAGCTCACTCGAGCGGTTACAAACGACCGATAGCCGGGGAGAGTCACAACATGGAAACTGTTCAGGAAAAGAGATTTCGCGTTCAAAATCTTGACTGCGCCGCCTGCGCGGCCAAGATAGAGAGGGAACTGCAGAATACCGAAGGGGTTGAGGCGGCGGTTGTTGATTTTGCCAACCTCACCTTACACTTGAGGGCGGCCGATATCTCGAAGGCTCTGGCAGCGGTTGCGCGGGTTGAACCCGACGTCAAGATCGAGTCCACCCTGCAGGACTCGAAAGGGGATGCTCATGAATCAGCGGAGGCGGGCAATTTTCGAAAGCAAGCCGGAATCATCGTCATCGCTGGTATTGTCTTCGCGGTTCACCTGTTTTTTGAAGACCAATTGCACAAGCGGCCGTGGGCGTGGGTGGAATATCCCATTGTGATTACCGCTTACCTGCTGGCCGGGTGGAGCGTTTTAACCGGTGCGCTGCGAACGTTGCGACGCAGGCAATTTTTCGATGAAAACGTGCTCATGGTCATCGCCACGACCGGTGCCATGGCCATACACGCCCTGTCCGAGGCAATCGGTGTAATGCTGTTTTTCAAGGTTGGTGAACTGCTGCAGGACATGGCGGTTTCCAAGTCACGGCGTTCGGTTCGCGGGTTGCTGGCTGCCAGGCCGAACCGGGCCTTGCTTAAGACTGAGGGCGGTCTAAAGAAAACCACTCCCGAGAAGGTCAAGGTGGGCGAAATCATCCTGGTCAAGCCCGGCGAGAAAGTCGCTTTGGACGGTACTGTGATTGAAGGAGTATCGCAGGTGGACACGTCACCTTTGACCGGCGAACCGGTTCCGGTCCAAATACGTCCGGGCGACACCGTCCTGGCCGGCAGCATTAACACGGTATCGGCGCTCACAGTTCAAGTCACAAAGCCTTTTGAAGCATCTTCAATTGCACGCATATTGGAACTGGTGGAAAGCGCAGCCGCGCGCAAGGCAGCCACTGAAAAATTTATCACCACCTTTGCCCGCTATTATACACCGGCGGTGGTGGCCATCGCGGCTGCTATTGCTCTGGTTCCGCCACTGTTCATAAATGACGCTCGGTTCTCGACCTGGGTCTATCGAGCCCTGGTTTTGTTGGTGATTTCCTGTCCCTGTGCTCTGGTGGTCAGCATCCCGCTCGGTTATTTCGGTGGGATCGGCCGGGCCTCGCGCAGTGGAATCCTGATCAAGGGATCAATGTTTATCGATGTCCTTTCAAAAGTCAAAACAGTAGTTTTTGACAAAACCGGCACCTTGACACGTGGCGTTTTCACCGTGGATCGGGTCGTGACCGACAATGGATTTTCCTCTGATCAGGTGCTGCAAATGGCCGCTGCGGTGGAACTGCACTCCGATCATCCTATTGGCAAATCCATCGTAGAGGCGATGAACAGCAAAGGCCTTACTATCGATGAATCGCTGGTGAGCGACCACGTCGCCATTCCCGGAAAGGGGGTCAAGGCTGTCTTTGACGGGAAAATCATTGCTGTCGGCAACGACGCGCTTTTGCATGAAAGATATATCGACCACGGACAATGTGACTTTGACAGCACCGTTGCCCATGTTGTGGTGGATGATCAATATGCCGGTTACATCTTAATCGGTGACCAACTCAAACCGGATGCCAAGCTGGCAATGGAGCGGCTGCGGGCAGAGGGAGTTTCGAAACTTGTGATGTTGACAGGAGACAACGCGTGCGCCGCTGCAAGCGTTGCCAAGGCTCTCAATCTGGATCAATTTCATGCCGAATTGCTGCCGGAAGACAAGGTCCGCATTTTCGAACAAATCCTCGCGGAAACCAAAGAGGACGGAAAGGTCGCCTTTGTGGGAGATGGTATCAACGATGCGCCGGTTTTGGCTCGGGCAGATGCGGGGGTGGCCATGGGTGCCCTCGGTTCAGACGCCGCCATCGAAGCCGCCGATGTGGTGCTGATGACCGACGCTCCGGCAAAAATGGCCGATGCCGTCAGCATCGCTAAGAACACCCGAAAAATTGTTTTGCAGAATATCGTGCTGGCACTGACCATTAAGGGGATATTCATATTGTTCGGGTCCTTTGGTTTGGCTACCATGTGGGAGGCTGTTTTCGCTGATATGGGTACTGCCCTGCTCGCACTGCTTAACGCGACACGAGCGTTTCGTGAATATCCGTCCCTCAAGGAAGTCCTCATTAAAAACGCTTCCGCCTGAGACTAAACGATTGAACATTTTAATAACCCATTGAAATTTATGGATTACGGTTAACTTCGGGAGAAAGAGAACGGTTATGAAGAGGGTGCACTCGGGGACCCGCCCGAAGGGTGGGGAGTCCGAGCAAAGCGAGGACAAACCGGGGACCCGCCCGAAGGGTGGGGAGTCCGAGCAAAGCGAGGACAAAAAGAACCATTCGTGGATGGACACTATGTAATAGGCTCCTCGTCAGATCTGCTTATATACCCAATGGTTGTCACATGCAAAGGGCTGATCCGGTTCGTAACCGGCAAAGTGTGGCCGAACAATCATTACTCCCGCCATGGCGGGACCCGCTACTGTTCGCAAAGCGCCTCTTGCGCCTGCCTGCTGCGGGCACGGATCCGCATGCGCGGAACTGGGGGGCAGGGGGGGGAAGCCTCCTGCTCCCCGGGTTAGCTCAAAATGTCCAATGTCTACGCCCCCTTTTCCCGCTTGAAGGGTCTCAGGGGGGTACTCTCTCTGCCTCGTTCTTTCCGCCCAGTTTCCTCTTGACAGATGGAGGGGCGTTATATTATCTAAAATCTAATCAAATTTTTGATTAAACATCCTCGCCCCATTCATGTGGCTTCTCCAGAGAGAACTGCACCGAGGAGTGTTTCATGGATTTTTCCTTTTCAGAAGAACACCTCCTGATTCAGGAGAGCATCCGAAAATTCTGCAGGAAAGAACTCGACCCCATCGCCGCGGAAATCGATAGGGAAGAACGGTTCCCCATGGAGGTATACAGGAAACTGGGGCAAGAGGGTTTCCTGGGCATCATGGTGCCGGAGGAATACGGGGGAAGCGGCTCGGACCTCATGAGCATGTATATCGTAAAGGAGGAACTGTGCCGCGCCGCCGGAGGCATGGGCATGTCCGTGAACATCTGTACCCTCAACTTCCTCCATTTCATCTCCAGGTTCGGTACGGAGGAGCAGAAAAGGACCTATATTCCTCCGGTACTCCGGGGGGAGGCCCTGGCGGCCTACGCGCTCACGGAGCCGGGGGCGGGCTCCGATACCTTGGGCATGCAGACCCGTGCCGTCAGGAAGGGGGACAAGTACCGGATACGCGGGACCAAGACCTTTGTTACCAATGCCCCCCTGGCACAATATTTCCTGGTTGTGACCCGCACGAGCGGGGAGCGGAGCGTGGACGGGGGCACCAACTTCATCCTGGAGCGGGGCATGGAGGGGCTCAGCACGGGCAAACCCTTCGAAAAACTGGGCATGCGCTGCTCTCCCACGGGCGAGGTCTTCATGGAGGACGTGGAGGCGGAGGAGTCCAGGATTCTCGGAGCCCCGGACCGGGGCTTTCATGATATGTTCACCACGCTCAACGCGGAAAGGGCCCTCGGGGCGGCCACGGCCACTGGTGTCGCACAGGCTTGCTTTGACGCGGCCGTCAAGTACGCCGGGCAGCGCGTGCAGTTCAAACGGCCCATAGGGTCTTTTCAGTTCGTCCAGGGGATGCTGGCCGAAATGGCCACCAACCTGGCCGTCGCGCGCACTTACGCCCACCACGTGGTGTGGCTCTACGACCAGGGGCGGCCAATTCGGCACGAGGCCTCCATGGCCAAGCTGTTCGCCTCCCAGATGGCTGTGAAATGCGCCCTGGACGCGGTGCAGATCCACGGGGGGTACGGCTATATCAAGGAGTTTCCGGTGGAGCGCTACCTGCGGGACGCGAAACTGGGGGAGATCGGCGGGGGTACCTCCGAGATCCAAAAATTGATCATCGGAAGGCAACTGATGCAGGGCGTGGCGGGATAGGGAGAGACACGCCCCGAGAGGTCGGGTCATGAAGAAAAAAGTGGGGATCGTGGGGGTGGCCCGCACGTCATACGGCAAGAGACCGGAAGCGCATCTTCAGGACCTCTCCTTCGAGGCTGTGCAAAAGGTCCTGGAACAGACGGGCCTGCGGTTTACCGAGGACGGCAGCGGGATCGACGCCACCGTGAGCTGCTCCCAGGACCACTGGGACGGGTGGACCATAAGCAGCAAGAACGCCATCGATGGGGCGGGAGGCCACCTGCGTACCGAGGAAAAGGTGGCGGCGGACGGGGCCTACGCCCTCTATTATGCCGTGCTTTGCATTCTTTCGGGGCATCACGACTGCATTCTCATCATAGCACACACCAAGGAGAGCCAGGTGGACGGCCGCCTCATCGAGAACACGGGCATAGAGCCGATGTACGGCCGCATGCTGGGCCTGGATTTTACCACCTGCGCGGCCCTCCAGGCCCGCCGTTACATGGATGAGCGCGGTATCACCCCCACCCAGTGCGCCCGTGTGGTGGTGAAGAACCGGAAAAATGCAATGGGAAATCCCGCGGCCCCTGTCTCTGAAATCCTGACCGAAGACGACGTACTCACGGCACCGATCCTGGCGGACCCTATCCGGGTGCCGGAGGCAAAGCCCGTGGCCGACGGGGCCTGCGCCGTGATCGTGGCCACGGAGGAAAAGGCCCTGCAATGGACTGATCGGCCCGTCTGGGTGAAGGGCATGGGATGCTGCTACGACCGGCACTACCCCGGGTATCGGGACCTGATAGATCCCCTGGCCCTGAGGAAGGCTGCGACCATGGCTTATGGAATGGCGGGCGTCTCGGATCCGCGAAAGGAGGTGGACCTGGTGGAGCTTTCCGAATACTTCGCCTACCAGGAACTGCTCTGGTGCGAGGGCCTGGGCCTATGCCCCGAGGGAGAAGGCGGAAAGCTCGTGGATTCAGGTGCCACGGGACCTGGCGGGGATATCCCGGTCAATCCCTCGGGCGGACTCCTTGCGGGCGTGCCCGTGAACGTGGCGGGCCTCGACCGGGCGGTGGAAGCGGCCCTGCAACTCCGGGCGGAGGCGGAGGAACGGCAGGTGGAAGGCGCGCGCACCGCCCTGGTCCACGGAACGGGCGGGGCCTGCGGACAGATGCACTGCGTGCTGGTGCTGGGGAGGTAGTGGGCATGGGCGATCGGGTGGCGATCATGGGTGTGGGGCAGACGGATCACCGCTACATGCGGCCCGATGTGAATCACGAGGAGATGATCCATGAGGCGGTTCGTCTGGCCCTGGAGGATGCGGGCCTCACGATCCGGGACATCGACACGGTGATATTCGACAACATGGACCTCTTCGAAGGGCATTATCTGGCAGACGCCATGACCGTGGATGGTGCGGGGATGTACCTCAAGCCAGGCCTCAAGATGAACACCGGCGGCACGAGCGGGGGGACGGCCGTTGCAACGGGATGGCAGCACGTGGCTTCGGGCCTCTTTGAGACCGCTCTGGTGGTGGGCTGGCAAAAGCAGGATGCGTCCCCCTCCATCGGGTCCCTGGTCACTGCCCGGGAGCCCCTCTACGACCGGGAACTTGCGGCGGGCGCGGTAGGAATCTTCGCCACCATGGGCCTTCAGTACATGCAGGAGACGGGCTGCCGGGAGGAACACGCAGCCCTGGCCCGGGTGATCATGGCGGACAACGCGAGAAAAAATCCCCACGCTCACTTGAAGCTGGAAATCACGGTCGAGGACGTGCTTGCTTCACGCGTACTGGTCTGGCCCGTGCGCCTCCTCCACATGTCTCCCACGTCGTGTGGCGCCTGCGCCCTGGTCCTGGGCAGCGAGGCCCGGGCCCGGAAGGGCCCAAAAACCCCGGTATGGATCCGGGACCTGGAGACGGCCCACCGGGAAGTCTCCGTGTTCCGCGGGGGTTGTGTGGAGCCCCGGCCACAAGTAAGCGCCATCGAGGTGGCGGCCGGCAGACTCTACCGCCGTAACGGCATAACGGATCCCGCCGGGCAGATCGATGTATGGGAGCTTTACACGCCTTCGTCCTGGGCCCTGTTCCACTGGATGGAACTTTTCGGGATCTGCGAAAAGGGTCAAGCGTGGCGGCTGGTGGAAAAAGAGGCGATCCGCCTCGACGGGCCCATCCCCATTGAACCTTCGGGCGGGGTGGTTTCCACGAACCCCATCGGCGCATCCGGTGTGATCCGGGTTGCGGAAGCGGCCCTTCAGATCCGCAAGGAAGCCGGGGAAAGACAGGTGGCCAAGGACGTCAAGACCGCCGTCGCCACAGCGTGGGGGGCGGGGAGCTGGATCGTGATGTTCTATCTGACCCGGGAGGCATGAGGAGAGAAAGATGAGCGATGAACCCCTGGAAATCGTGATCCCCATGGATCTCAGGTTCAAGTGGAGCGCCGGGCCCCACCTCGGCCATTTTCTGCGGGAGCTGAGGGAAGGAAACATCGTGGCCAACCGGTGTCCTGAATGTGGAAGGCTCCAGCTTCCTCCCACGCCCGTGTGCGGCCGGTGCCATGTGGCCATGGGTACGGACTGGGTACCTCTTTCCACGAAAGGCACGGTGATCTCTTACAGCTTCGTTGTGGACCCCATGTATGATGCGGGCATCGGGGATATGAGGCCGGTGCCCTACACCATCGCCGCCATCGTCCTGGACGGGGGGCCTGACGTGGCCTTTTTCCACCGCCTGGAAGAAAAGGACCCGGAGAAAGTCCGCGTGGGCATGCGCGTAGAAGCCGTGTTCAGGCCGCCCGGGAAAAGACAGGGCCTCATGGAGGACATCATTCACTTTCGGACCATCGACTGAGGGCCCCCCGCGGCAGGGAGGGCGCCAAGGAGCAGGCCCATGGCAAAATGGAAACCAACGCCCTATGCGGACATGTTCGACAGGGTTCGGCCCAGTGAGCGGTTCAAGATCCTGAGCCTGGATCCCTTTGTGGCCCAGGGCAGGCTGGCGATGGCCTACCGTTATTTTGCGGGACCCGTGGCGGGGCGGTTTTTCAGGGAACTGAGGGATCACCGGCGGATCATGGGGATTCGCTGCCGGACATGCGGCACCGTTTATGTCCCGCCGCCTTCGGTGTGCGGACAATGCTTCGAGATTCCAACGGAATGGGTGGAGGTGGCCCCCCGGGGCATTCTTGAGAGCTACACCTGCGCCAATTACTCGTTGCCCGTTCATCCCGTCTCGACTCCGGTGATCTACGGTCTGGTGCGTCTGGATGGCGCCGATACGAACCTCATCCATCTGCTGGGTGAAGTGGACCCTCATGCGCTCCGCTCAGGGCTTGAGGTGGAGGCCGTATTCAAGGAGGAACGGCAGGGTAATATTCTTGACATCCACTATTTCCGGCCCCTGGACGAAGCATAGGTCTCGTTTCCAGGGAGCGTTCCGGGTGAAGTCACCGGTTCCGGGCTTTCCCCACGAGAAGGAGGCACGCCATGAGCCATCAAGGGATCTTTTGGAATGAGGAAGTGGAGACCATGCCGCCTCACAGGATCCGGGACCTTCAATGGGAGCGCGTCAAGGAGCGTCTCGATTCCTTGGGTCGGAAAGCGGCCTTCTACCGGGACCTCTTCGTCGAGGCGGGAATCAGGGGGCACAAGGTCAGGGACTGGGCGGATTTCAGGGCAAGGGTCCCGTTCACCACCAAGGAGCGGCTCAAGGCCTGGCGCGAGAGGACCCGCGATCCCTTTTGCGGCCTCCTCTGCGTGGATTCCCGCCGGCTCCTGCACCTCGTGCGTACCGCAGGCACCACAGGGGTTCCCACGCTTTACGGCTACACGGCCCAGGACCTTGAGGCCGTCGGCGAGTGGGGGGCCAGGATGTGGGTCCAGATCGGGGCAAGGCCGGAACACACCGTGTTTGCCGGGACCTTCGGCTCGTGGAACGCCTTTGCCGTGGCCCTGCTCGAAGGACTTCGCACGGCAGGCGTTGCGCGCTATCACTTCAGCATGCCGGCTCCCGGTGAGGAGGTCTTTCCCCTGGAGGTCCTCTCCCAATGGATGGAAATCCAGGGGGCCTACCTCTCCGCCAGGCCCCTCTGGCACGTGACGGAAAAGTACGGCCCGAGGCTCCGGGAACTCCTCCCCGGGTTTCAGTATCTCCTGATGGCGGGGCAGCACGTGACCGCCTCTTTCCGCAAGGGGATCGAGTCCTACTGGGGGGGCAGACTCTGCGAGGCCTATGCCATGACGGATGCGGGCATGCCCTGCACCCACTGCACGGAGCAGACCGAGACCTTTCATTTCCCCCAGGACGCCTTCCTCGTGGAGATCCTGGACCCCGAAACGGGGGAAGACTTGAGCGGTACGGGAAGGGTGGGGGAGATCGTGGTGAGTTCCCTGCAGTTGGAAGGAACCCCCCTTTTCCGGTTCCGGAGTGGGGACATGGGGTTCACCACGGCAGAGCCGTGCCCGTGCGGCAGGACAGGCCTGCGCCTGGGCGTGGTGGAAAGGGAGGCACACGGCATCCAGGTGGGGGAGAAGTTGATCTACGCATCCGACGTGGAGGAGGTCCTCTACGACGTGCCGGATTTGTTCCTGAGGCAGTATCACCTGCTGAGGCAACAACGCCAACCCCAGAATAAGCTCAGGGTCCGGGTGGCCCTGCCCCCCGGGAGCTCTGAGGGACCCCTTAAGGCGAAAGTCCTGGAACACCTCGAGGATCGACTCGGGGTGCCTGCCGAGGTGGAGTTCCTGCCCGAGGGAGACGAGCGTTTCGTGGCGGCGTACAAGTTTTTGCGGGTGGTGTCTGAATAGGAAGATCAAGACGTAGTGGAGGATGGCATATGAGCCAAAGGAAAGTGGTATTGACCGTGTCGGTAACCGGTTCCATCGGGGACCGGACTCAGAATCCCAACCTGCCCGTCACACCACGGGAGATCGCCGAGAGCGCCATGGAGGCCCAAAAGGCGGGGGCGGCGGTGGCACACATCCATGTGAGGGACCCCGAGACCGGGAAACCTTCCATGGCCCTGGAGCTTTACGAAGAGGTTGTTGAGCGGATCAGGGCCGAGTCCGACCTCATCATCAACCTGACCTCGGGTGCTGGTGGGCGATTCATTCCGGACGACAACGATCCCGTGGGCCCCGGCCCCGGCTCCAATCTACGCCTGCCTGAAAAGCGCATGGCACACGTGCTGAAACTCAAGCCCGAGATCTGTTCCCTGGACGTTGGCACCATGAATTTCGGCCCTTTTGTGTTCGTCAACTGCCAGGGCCACGTGGAGGCCATGGCGAAAATGGCACTGGAGGCGGGGGTAAAGCCCGAAATGGAAGTCTTCGAACTGGGGCATATTGAGATCGCACGGCACCTCCTCAAGAAGGGCCTTGTGAAAAGTCCACCTCTGTTCCAGCTTTGCATGGGCCTGCGCTGGGGGATCCCCGCGCGCCCCGAGTACATGATCACCATGCGGGACGCCTTGCCCGAGGGCGCGCTCTGGGCAGGGTTCGCCGGGGCGGCGGGTGCGTTCCCGATGCTCGCACAGGCGGTGCTCTTGGGGGGAAACGCGCGAATCGGGTTCGAGGACACCCTGCACGTGGAGAAGGGAAAGCCCGCCTCCGGCAACCGGGAGCTGGTGGAAAAGGCGGTATCCATCATACGGGCCCTGGGCGCCGAACCTGCCACGTCGGAAGAGGCCCGGCAAATCCTTCAACTGTAATGACCGCGGGAGGCATTTGTCCCCCGCCGGTACGCCGACGGCAAGTCGTCCCACGCGAACATGGAGAAGAGTGGACCCGGCCCCTGCCGTCACGTCCACTCGCTTTCCTCAAAGAGCATGTGAACCGGGACCATCGAGGAGCGCCTGCCGGGGGACAGTTGCTCCCTGACGTGCCGTCCTTTTTGAAAACCTGTAAACCTTGCGAAACGGCCGTTTCATGGCCCGGGCGGCGGGGCCCCGGTCTTCACCTCAATCATCAGGGCCTTCTTTTCCAGCCGCTTGCCTTCGAGACTCCCCGCGGGGGTGCCTGTCCCTGCATGCGGTTGAAAAACTCCCTCACTTGCCGCTTCCGAGTCAAAATCGGGTCCAAGAATGCTCGGGGCCGAAGAATCTCCTGGTACTCGTCCCGTCTTGCAAGACCGCATGACAAGCGCAATAAATATTGCGAAATTGCATTGCATCATTGCGCTCTTTTTGCTCCCTTAACCTGGGGCTGAACTTCATCCATTTGATATCACGACATCTATTTGTTCTTCTTGGAATGGCACGATCCATGCTGTATCTTCTAAGAGGGCCGGGGGTGGAAATCGTTGCCCTCCGGGCCGACTCAGACGGGTCGGGCGCCGCCTGAAAGGTGCTTTTGAAATCGCGGTGCGGACTTTTCTATTCAGCTCGTTATTGGACAAGGGATGACACTCCGTTAGAGCACGGTCCGGTCGGTTATGCCGATTCCGGCCTGGAGACTAAAAACGGAAAGGAGGGACATTATGCGCGTAGCAGTGAGTGCGACGGGAGCGGACCTCGATGCGCAGATCGATCCCCGTTTCGGGCGGTGCGCCTATTTTATCCTGGTGGACCCTGACACCATGGAATTTGAGGCCTTTGACAACGAGAACATCGCCCTGGGAGGAGGGGCGGGCATTCAATCGGCGCAGTTTGTGACCTCCAAGGGCGCGAAAGTGGTTATCACTGGAAACTGCGGGCCCAATGCCGTGAGGACTCTGGACGCCGCAGGCGTGGAAGTGGTGGTAGGCCAGAGCGGCACTGTCAGAGAGGCCGTAGAGGCATTCAAGAGCGGCAGGCTGCGTTCCACCAAGGAGCCCAACGTGGCCGATCATTACGGCATGGGATCTGAAAAGTCGTCTTTCTCATTCCAGGGCCGCGGCGGGGGAATGGGCCGCGGCATGGGGTGCGGCAGAGGCATGGGGAGATCCATGGGTGGGTTCGGCTACGAAGAAGTCCGTCAGCTTAGAGAGCAGAACGAGCAGATGCGCAGGCAGATCGAGGAGCTTGCGACACGGATTCAGGATTTGGAAAAACGACAGGCCTGACACGGCGGCAGGATTTCCCATGAGAATAGGCATTCCGGTTTGGGAAGGGAAGGTGTCCCCGGTTTTCGATACCGCCTCGAGGCTCCTTGTCCTCGATTTGAAGGGGGGCAAGGAGACGGACCGTTTCGAAACGGTACTGGCCGAGAATGATGTAGGTAGGCGATGTTCGCGTGTTCAGAGCATGGGCGTGGATCTGCTTATCTGCGGCGCGATTTCAAAGGCCTACTCCAACATGCTTGCTGCGTCGGGCGTACGGGTGATACCGTGGATATCCGGCCCCGCTGATGAAGTCCTGGCCGCATACATGGCGGGAAAGCTCTTCTCGCCCAGGTTTTTCATGCCCGGCTGCGACCCGGAACAGATGAAGGAGATCTCCAGGCAGATCAGAGACCGGGGTGAGTCTTGAAAAGGATGCCGTGAGGAGAAAAACCTTCCAAGGGAATCGCGAAATGACGGAACAGCGCAAAGAGCCGGTTTTCGGCGTTCCGTTTCCGCAAATTCCCGTATCCAGGGGTTTCAGTGGAAAGACATATGCTGCGGGATGGGCCGGGGGGAGGTATTCGAACACCTGTAGTGCGGCGTCAGGATTGAACGGCAAGATATTCGAGGGAGGAGGAACAATTTGTAATGAACGCACAGAATTCCAGTTGCGGCCTTTCAGGCCATGAAGATCCCCATAAAAAGCAGGACCTGGAAATCAGGGAGTGTCTCGGCCACATCAGGAACAAGATCCTGGTGATGAGCGGCAAGGGTGGGGTGGGCAAGAGCAGCGTTGCGGCGTACCTGTCCGTGTCCCTCGCCAAGAGAGGTTTCAAGGTGGGGCTGATGGACGTTGATTTACACGGCCCCAGCATTCCTCGAATGCTGGGGTTGAGAGGGACCATCGGGCCCGGGAGTAAAGACGGAAAAGCTTCTCCCGTCCCATATCTCCCTAATCTCGATGTTATTTCGATCGAACCACTCATGGGAGAGGACCGCGACCGGGCCACCATATGGAGAGGTCCGCTGAAGATCGGCGTGATCAGGCAGTTCATCGCTGACATCGAATGGCGTGATTTGGATTTTCTGATCATCGACTCGCCCCCCGGCACCGGCGATGAACCTCTCACCGTGGCCCAGACCATCCCCGACGCCAGGGCGTTGATCGTGACTACCCCCCAAGAGATTTCCCTGGCCGACGTGCGGAAATCCATCAATTTCTGTCGAAACGTGAACATGAAAATCCTCGGGATCGTTGAAAACATGAGCGGCTTCAAATGCCCCCATTGCGGTGAGGCGATTGAGCTTTTCAAGTCCGATGGAGGCATGCTGACTGCCAAGAAGGAGGGCATCGCGTTCCTGGGATCTCTCCCCCTGGATCCACTGGTGGTTCAAAGCGGAGATTCAGGGAGCATGGCCATCCTGGACGATGAGTCCTCTCCCTTCACCCGGGCATTCATGGACATGGCGGCCAGGGTCGTCCGGGAGGTGGAAGGGGACGGCGCCGCGGGGCCGGGCGGCTCCGAAAATTCCCGGGAGGTGGGGGGCGAAGTCGCTCCGGAACCGGGATCTCGTATCTTGGCCGTTCCCGTCTCGGACGGGAAGTTGTGTTCCCATTTCGGCCATTGTGATCAGTTCGCTTTCATCATGACGAAAGACGGAAAGATCACCGGATCCGAAATGCGCACCCCCCCGCCGCATGAGCCCGGGGTACTCCCTCAGTGGATAAGCGATCAGGGGGCAAGTGTTGTCATCTGTGGCGGCCTGGGTGATCGGGCGAAACAGCTCCTCGTGGAAAAGGGAATCGAGGTCATCACCGGTGCACCCATGGATGCCCCGGAGTCCCTGGCCAATCAGTATCTTTCAGATACCTTGATCACGGGTGACAACGTATGCGATCATTAGGTGATGCGGGTCCGGCAAGAGAGAGATTACTTGGACCCCCAGAGGATCATCGGTCTTTTGCCGGGCCGGGATCCGCAGAGAGGAGGAAATACGTCATGGCACCAGCAGGAAGAGGAATGAGCGGCGGCGGTGGAAGAGGTATGGGAGGCGGGTCCGGCCGGGGGGCGGGCGGCGCAGGAAGAGGCATGGGCGGAGGCAGGGGAATGGGGCCCGGTGGTGACTGTGTTTGCCCCCAATGCGGAGAAAAGACCCCCCATGAGCGCGGGGTTCCCTGCGTTGAGGTCAAATGCCCTAAGTGCGGCAGTCTCATGACCCGGGGATAGCCCGGGCAGGGGAATAACATCCGAGCGGAGCGGACGACATGGCGAGTGATTTGGATGCCCTGGTCCGGGAGTTGCAGGATCGCATCAACGAAGAGACCCGGGCCGTGTATGGTGATGTGGCTTTCGAACGGTGGCAAAATCTGATTCACAGGGGAGCCATTGATCATCCGGACGGATTTGCAAGGCTGACCGGAACCTGCGGAGACACCATGGAAATTTATCTGAAATTCAAGGACGAACAGGTGGAGCAAGCCTCGTTCCTTACCGACGGGTGCGGCGCAAGTGCGGTCTGCGGATCTTTTGCCGCGGAGATGGCCCACGGCAAGACACCGGATGAACTGGTAGAAATTACAGCAGAGACCATCCTGCAACGGTTGGGAGGTCTCCCGAAAGAGGAGGAACACTGCGCGCGTTTGGCTGCGGAGACGCTTCAGGAGGCCCTGAACTATTATATGACCAGGCAGAGGGAAAAGGATTCGGGCGGGAGGGACGCATGATCATCAGTGTGGCCAGCGGGAAGGGGGGGACCGGGAAGACCACTGTGGCAACGAATCTGGCGGTGTCCCTGGATGAACAGGTCCAGTTCCTGGACTGCGATGTGGAAGAGCCCAACGCCCATCTTTTTCTGAAACCACGGATGGAGCACAAGGAGACTATTTGGGCCCCCGTCCCTCAGGTGGATGAGGAGAGATGCACCCTTTGCGGAAAGTGCGCTGAAATCTGCCAGTTCAAGGCCATCGTCGTCATCGGAGAGACCGTTTTGCCTTTCCATGAACTCTGCCATAGCTGTGGAGGATGCGTGGAGGTCTGTCCTGAGAAGGCCATCACGGAGACGGGCCGGGAACTGGGCGTGGTGGAGAGGGGTCATCGAAACGGGATTCGTTTCATACACGGTCTCCTCCGGGTGGGAGAGGCCATGAGCCCGCCCTTGATCAAGAAGGTTCGGTCCTATGCCGGCCCCGAGTCAATCACCATTATCGATGCGCCCCCGGGGACTTCCTGCCCGGTGATTGCCGCCATGAACGGCGTTGATTTCGTCCTTCTTGTGACCGAACCCACCCCTTTCGGTCTCTATGACCTGGAACTCGCCGTTGGTGCGGTCAGGACCCTGGGTATCCCCCACGGGCTGGTCATTAACCGCTCGGATATTGGAGATGACCGTGTGAGGATGTATGCGAAAGAAGAGAAAATCCCCGTCCTCATGGAGATTCCCTTTGACCGGGCCATCGCCGAAACCTATTCCATTGGACGACTGATGGTGGAAGAAATGCCGCATTGGAAGGAGAAATTTCGGAATCTGTACAAGGATATCGCCCAACTTGCAAAAGGGAAGTGAAGGGTTTTTCATGAAAGAACTGGTCATCATCAGCGGAAAAGGGGGCACGGGAAAAACGAGCCTGGTCTCGGCCTTTGCGGCCCTGGCCGAGCGGAAGGTGCTTTGCGATGCGGATGTGGATGCGGCCGACCTGCACCTGATCATGAATCCCGAGGTGCGGCAGAGACATGATTTTGCCGGGGGCCATACGGCCGTGATCAACCGCGACATCTGTACCGAGTGCGGCCTTTGCCGGGAATTGTGCCGATGGGAGGCCATAAGCGATACGTTCGAGGTGGATTCCATTTCCTGTGAGGGCTGCGGAGTCTGCTACTATTTTTGTCCGGAAAAGGCCATTGATTTTCCGGAAAAGACATGTGGTGAATGGTTCGTGTCGAGGACGCGTTTCGGACCCATGGTACATGCAAGACTGGGTATCGCCGAGGAGAACTCCGGAAAACTGGTGACCCTCGTCCGACAGGAGGCCAAAAAGCTTGCGGAATCCGACAGCCTAGACCTGATCCTCACGGATGGTCCACCGGGCGTCGGGTGCCCGGTGATCGCCTCCATCGGGGGAGCTACGGCGGTTCTCATCGTGGCCGAGCCCACCGTGTCCGGGAAACACGATCTGGAGCGGGTGGCCAATCTGGCGAATCACTTTCGGGTTCCGTCACTTCTTTGCATCAACAAGTACGACCTGAACCCGGACGAATCCCACAGGATCGTGTCCCTGGCAAGGTCCATGGGTATCGGAACCGTGGGGGAGATTCCCTTTGACCCGGCATTCACCAGGGCCATGGTGGAAGGCCGGTGCATAATGGAGTTCGACGGAGGGGAACAAGCCAAAGAAAGTGTGCGCCGGGTGTGGAAAGGGGTGCTTCAGGCTTTGGCCTGAAGCAGGCTGGGAGTGAATTGGAATGAGACTTTGAGATGAGGAGGAGTGTCTTATGTCGGTCAGTTATCCGCAAATCGGTAATAAGGTCGTGGCTAAGGTGGTTGAAACCAAGGGAGATTGCACCATCGGGATGAAGCCTGGAGATGAGTTCGAGTTGAGCCTTCACAAGTGCGGAGAATTCTGTGGGTACTTCTACCACAACATCATCAACTGGATCACCATGCTTCAGTTCGGCGGGACTTTTCCCGTGGGAAAAGACCCCGATTTGATGATATGGGAGTGTCCCAACCCGGCCAACCGTGTGAAAATAGAACTCAAGCGGGTCAAATCCTAAAGGAGGCGGCAGATGGACAGGTTTTTGTTTGTTCTCACGAGGGGTCTTGAAGATCCCACCCGCGTGACCCGGGCCCTGCAACTGGCCAAGGTGGCCAGGGAGCAAGGGAACGAGGTGAACCTTTTCTTGACGGACGATGCGGTGGTACTGGCCAAGCCGGGGATGACGGATCAGGTCAAGGCGCCCACCGGAGATGAGGCAAAGATCTATTTTGATTTTCTCCTGGAAGAAAAGGTCCCCATCTTCGTGTGAATTCCGTGCGCAAAAAATCGCCAGGTGGGCGAAAATGACGTAGTGGACACCGCGCAGTTCGCCGGAGCGCCCCAGTTGATCAGCATGTCGAAAGGAGCCACGGTTTTTACGTTCTGACCCGTACCCCCGCGCCGCCTCAGGTCCATGTGGAGGGAAAATGAGCAGGGGCTGTGGGGGGGGGATCGGCGGTATCCGGACAGAGAAGGTCGGCTTCCCGGCTTCAGGGGGACAGACCCGTGAGGGATCTGCCCTGTGAAAACAGGGGGATGAAGCGGGGGGGGCTTTGTGGGTTTTGGAGGTGCGCCAAACAGGTACGAGGTGATGCCATGAACTCGTTCGTGTCCTTTTTCCGCGTGTTCCTGAAAAAGGCGGTCCTCCTCCTCACCCTTTCGCTTGTTTTGATCTCCCTCGGGGGCCGCCAAGCTGACGCCCGCACCCTAAGGGTCGCCCTGCTGAGGCATCCTCAGTCTTTGAATTTCTTCGGCGCCTCGGATGTGTGGTCCAGGAAGATCCTTCAGTTTTTCCATATGCCCTTGTACATCCCCCTTCGATGATCGCGTCTTTCGCACTTCGGTGGCCCTGCTGGTAGACCGAAAGCAGATCGTGCGCAATGCCCTCAACGGAGACGGCACGGCCGCCTTCAGCGTGATTCCTCCGAACAACGACTTTTGGTATAATCCCGCCATCGCCCGGCCGGGGGAAGGCCTGGGCAGGGCTGAGAGGATCCGCAGGGCCAAGGCCTTGCTCGAGGACGCGGGATACTCGTGGTCCGGCGGGGACCTTCCTCACGTCCTGCCGCAGCAGGAGCCGGGGCCCGGGCAGGACGCCGGAGGCCCTTGGGCCCCGCAACATCGATCAGCCGGATTTTGTGGAGGGCTCTTGGACGCATTTATTACTGCGTGTGCTGAGAGTAGTTTCTTGACGTTCTTGCTGCCGCACTGTCCACAGGCGATCAGGTGCGTCTCATTGCTGCCCATCAGGATTTCCGTCCTCCGGCCGCAGTCGAGGCATTCAAATTCATAAATCGGCATTTGGCTTTCCCCCCTTAAGTCCAATGGGCCTCGGCATTGGCCTCTTCGGCCAGGGTCAGTTTGCCGTCCTGAAACGCCTTGACGGCCTCCCTGACGGTTCCGGAGGCATCATTGGCAACTCGGATCCCTGCTGCGTTCAGGGCCTTGAAGGCGTTCGGTCCGCAGAAACCGGTAAGCAATACCTCGGCCCCTTTTTCGCTGACCATCTTTGCGGCCTGTATCCCGGCCCCCTTCAAGGCGTTCGCATTTTCTGAATTGTCGAGGGCCTCGAAATCCATGGTGTCCGCGTCGACGATCAGGATATGGGAGGCCCTTCCGAACCGGGGATCCACTTCGGAATCCAGTTCCGGTCCTCTTGCGGTCACTGCTATCTTCATGAGATCTCCTTCTTCTTACCGGCAGGGATTGTCTCTTTCGAGCGATACTGCTGCACCGCCTTTTGCAGTGTCTTTATGGCCAGGCGGGCACAATGAACTTTTTGATCAGGCATTTTCTCCAGTTCTCGATAAAGCTGATCCATATCTACATTCTCCGCTTCGTCGAGGGACATTCCTTTGGCAAGATCCACAACAGCCGAGCCTGATGCCACCGCTCCGGGACATCCGAGCACCTGGATCTTGGCGTCCATGATCCGGTCTTTATTGATGGATAAAGAGATCTTCATCGTGTCCCCGCAAGGACCGGTGACCTCGGTTATCTGATCCGCATTTTCAATACATCCGATATTTTCACGTGCCTGGAAATAGGCAATGGCCTTGTCCGAATACCCTGATTCGGAAAGCATTCGATAGGTGTCATCCTGGTTCTCCGACCGATTTTCCATCGCAATCCCCTTTGATACGGAATGGTTCTTCGACAAAACAGCGAGAATGGTTAATGGCGGCCGCCCCCGCCGCAGACTTGATCATCACCGATTTCAGGCAGTTGATCATTGATGAGGTCTTCCACCACGGGTCGAATCTCCGGCCTCTCCGCATCATAATAGACCTGAATTCCCACCTGTCTGAAGCCCATCAAGGGGCGCATGCCGATGCCTCCCACGATGAGGGCGTCAACCTTATGGCTTGCCAGCAGATTGACCGGCACCATGCAGCCTCCTTGGACATGGCTCTGGTTGGGTAATACGCTGACTTGCTTGATTTGACCGTCTTCAACATCCACAAAGGTAAAAACGTCACAATGACCGAAATGACCGGACCTTTGTCCGTCCAGGCCCCCGGGCGCCATGCTGGGTATGGCAATCCTTCCGTTTTGCATTTTTCCTAACTCCTCCTCTTTCACCGCTTCTTTGAAAAATTTGTTGCGGGATCGTTGTTTCGAATCGCGTGCTTCGCCTTTCGGAATCTTGCGTTCGAGCACAGTTTATGATAAGCATTTTTAGCTGTTGGTCAAGGCCTGAAACCAATACATTTCAGCACAAAAAGGGCGCTTCCCGGGCCTCGCCGGCGCGGATTCGATGTTTTATTTCCCAGTAGAAGAATGTGAAAAGGGCCTTTTCCACAAGCTTGGTGGGTCCTGTTCGACCAAGGGATCACCAGGAAGGCATAGAGTTGCAGAGGCACAACGGCATGGTGGAAAGGCTCAAGACCCGGCACTATGTGTTTTCCTTCCGTGTCTCACGTTACGGGATTCAGCCGACATGGGTTGATTTTCGAGATGCGTTTTTTCATCAGCAGGGCCGGTAAGGTCCTTCGTACAGGGCCCAAAACAGATGCCGATTTCACAAAGGCTTAAAGATCTTTCCGTGGGTAAGGCTTCGGGCACGCATGTGGCTGACGTGACCGTCGGGTCGAGGTATACCGCCGTTATACTGGACGCGGGCTCGGGGGGCCTGGCTTTCAGCTTTCAGAGGATGCCACGGGTTGAAACAGGTCCGCGGCAGGACTTATCGGGCCTTGCCGGGCGATCCGCATCGCGCCTCCTCGACCTGCTCGGGTCTTCTTCCCGGGCTGAAACGTCCATTGCACTGGCCACCGTGAACGCTCTTGTCAATTCAGAGAAAGGAAATTTTCTGGCAGGGGATATCCTTGACCACATAAGAGTCCGAAGCGATGACAGGGTCGCCATGATCGGCCATTTCAGGCCCCTTGTACCGCGGCTCCTAGAGGCGGGTTCCCTCAAGATTTTTGAACAGATCAGTCGGCCGGAACCGGGCCTTTACCCTGCCGGAGAGGCTCGGGAGCACCTTCCACGGAGCGATGTGGCTCTCATTACGGCCACATCCATCATCAATCACACGATCGATGCCCTTCTGGAGGCGGCCGCCCCGTGCAGGGAGGTGGTAATCCTTGGTGCCTCCACACCCCTTTTGCCGGAGGCCTTCCAGGGGACACCGGTTACTCTGCTCTCAGGCGTCGTGGTCAAGGATCCGAAACAGGCTTTCCGCGTGGCGGGCGAGGGGGGAGGCACCAGACAGTTTCGTCCCTACGTCACCAAGGTGAATCTCCGCATAAGATGATGGCCCGGGGGCTGTGGTCAGCGGACGAGGCGGACGAACCGATCCGTGGACCTGTTTCAGGTTGACAAGGGACGGATGATTTGCATAGTGATTTTAGGAAAGCCTCAGGGAAGCAGGCTGCCGCATCACAGTTCGGCCAAGGTGCGGGGAAAGCTCCAAGGGACGGAAAATGAGCAATAATCATGAGCGCGCGGATAAGACACCGCGCCTTTTCTATGGATGGATCGTGGTGGGGGTGAGTTTCGTGACCCTCGCTTTCGGCTTCGGGGTGTGGTATTCGTTTTCGGTTTTTTTTCTGGCCGTGATCAAGGATTTCGGGTGGTCGCGGGCGGCCGCATCGAGTATTTTTTCCGTGTTCGTCATCACTCAGGCTACGATGGGGCTCCTGGCGGGCTATCTGCAGGATCGATTCGGCCCCCGGATCGTGATCCCGTTCGGTACGCTTATCCTGGCCCTGGCCCTGGCGCTAACGAGCCGGGCCCAGAGCCTGTGGTATTTTTATGTTTGCTACGGCGTGTTCGCCGGGGCGAGCATGAGCCTGCTGGGCTTCGGGTCTCACAGCGCCTTTCTGCCCCAGTGGTTTGAGCGAAAGCGGGGACTGGCCACGGGGATCGCCATGTCGGGCATCGGCTTCGGTATGCTGCTGATTGTACCGCTGGCCGAAAGAAGCATCACGGCTTACGGCTGGCGGACGAGTTACCTGCTGCTCTCAGGTTCCCTTCTCCTCTTCGTGGCCCCCCTGAACCTTATTTTTTCCAGACGCAGACCGGCGGACATGGGCCTGGAGCCCGATGGCGGCGGACCGGAATCGGGGGGAGAGACCACGGGGTCGCCGTGGACAATGGTGGTAGTGGACGCCCAGTGGGCCGGTCGGGACTGGCGCTTCCAGGATGCGCTTAGGACTCGACGTTTCTGGTGCCTGGTGGGGTCTTTTTTCTGCGGTGCCTTCGTGTACCAGGGCACGCTGCTGCATGCGGTTTCCGCCATGGTGGATGCGGGGCTGGGAAGGGACACCGGTGCCAACTATTTCGGCATCCTGGGTATGGCAGGTGCGGGAGGCAAGATCCTCTTCGGTTATCTCTCGGACGTCTACGGCAGGGAACGTGCGGGGACCCTGGCAGGTTGTATTGCGGGGGCGGGCATTGTGTGTCTGATAGGTTTATCATATATTCCGGGATCTGCGCCTCTTCTCTTCGCCCTGCTTTTCGGGTTGGGATACGGGGCGGTGGCTCCCCTGTTTCCGTCGGTCACTGCGGACATTTTCCTGGGGCGGTCCTTCGGTCTCATCTTCGCCATGGTCGCCATAGGAGGGGGTCTCGGGGGCTCCATGGGGCCCTTCCTCACAGGGCTTCTTCGGGATGTGACGGGCTCCTACACCGTTCCTTTCACGGCTTTCCTGGGAGGTCTCTTTTTCTCATACCTTCTCATCTGGCTTGCGGGCCCACGGAAGGTGAGAAAGATGGTCAAAAACCGAAGACAGGACAAAATGGGCCCGGCAAGGGCAGAGGGAGGACACGTATGATCAAGGGAATCAATCATCTGGGTATTGTGGTGAGAAACATCGACGATGTCGTTGGTTTTCTGAAGAAGACGTTCGGTGCGGAAGAACTGGCCCGCATTCCCTTCCTGGAACTCCAGCAGGTCTCGGCCATCGTCAAGCTGGGAGACGGGTGCCTCGAGATAATGGAGCCAACGGGCCCGGACGGGGCCGTTGGGAAATTCCTGGAAAAGAAGGGTGGAGGGCTTCACCACATCTCACTGCTCTGTGACGACGTGGAGGCCGAATGTGAGCGCCTGGAGAGTCAGGGCCTGACGGTTATCGGCAAGATGTTCGAACGGCCTCCCAAGGTGGCATTTATCCACCCCAAGAGCGCCAAGGGGATCCTGCTGGAACTGGCTGAAAAATCTTCCCTGGAGACCTCGGAAAGGTGAAAGCCGATCCCCCGCCCGTCTAATGGGCGCTTTCAAAGGGCGGGAGCAGGGTCCGCCTGGATCCGGACTCCCTCCAGCGGTGGCTGCTCAAGGGCCTCCAGCACCGTTGCCTGGAAATCCGAAGGGCTGCACCCGTCGATCTGGATGCCCTCCCTTTGGCAGACCCCTTCGACGGCCTGCAGGATGTCCTCGGGGTGTGCGGATTTTCCCTGCAGGGCGGCTTCGATTCTCTCCAGGGCGTCCAGAGGCCTCATGCCGTGATACCACCCGGTCAGGGAGCAGTCCAGGATATGCGCCCCTTTTGCCAGTACGCGGGCGCGAACCAGGGGGCCCTGGGGCATCTTTTTGACGAACTCGTGGAGTGCGGCCCCTGCGGGAATTTCGGGGAACCTGCGGCCGATGCTGTTGGCCCAGAACCACTCGTCGTTGTCGTAACGATCGAGGAGTTCCTGTTCGTACCGTTTTTCAAGGTCCGTGAGGTCCCCCCGCTCGAAGCGAAAACCGAAAAGGTCCCCCAGTGCGTCTCTTACCACCTCCTGCACCTCCCCGATTTCCACAGGGCGGCCCAAGGCCTCTTCCAGGTAGCCCACGCGCTGGGACACTGATTTGGCCTTCTTGTCGGCGAATTTTTCGGGCGGTCCCGGCATGGTCCTTTCCACGAGATCGTATGGAATCGGAGTAATGGTGAGTCCCATCCTGCAGCAGACGCAGGATCCGAAAAACGAAATACTGAAAGGCCCCACTTTCTTCCACTCTTCCCCTGTCTCCACCTCCAGGTCATTGATGGGGCGGTGCCTGGCCCGTAGCCCCCAGGCTTCGAAGAAAGCACGGGCCACCCGACGGTTGATCAGGGCGAAGATGTCCGGGATGGATTCCGGGACCCGATCGCGGTCCATGTAAAGGACGTTCATTATGTACCCAGGGTGGCCGAAGATGGTCCCCGGCGTGGGCACGCGCTTGACCGTGATGCCCTCCTGCAGGCAGTACGGGCTTCGCACGTCCACCTCCGGATCGTTCTGGCGACCCATCACGATGCTGGGGCGGCGGTGCGAGAACATGGCCAGGGTCTCGGGCACCTTGCCCTCTTCACGGGCGCGGGCCATGGCCGGGGAAAGGCTCATGGTGGCGGTGGCATAAGAGTCCACTTCAAGCAATAGGAGTCGGCATGGACTGGGTTCCATATCTTTTTCTCCAGGAGGTGGGTTGAAAGCGTGCGGAAAATTGCCGCCCGAAAAGTCCCTGAAATGAGTATAATGCTATCACAGTCCGAAGCAAGGGTCAAACCGCGTCGCGGGGGTTCACAAAGGGCTGGTGAGAAATGGAGCCTAAGGACCTCCTTGGTCCGGAGCCGGGGGCCCGGAACTCTTCCCCGATGCGGAGAACATCTTTTTGAGGTCGGCTTTTCGGACCTTGCCCGTGCCGCTTTCAGGAAGGTGTTCAAGGAAGTAGATCCGCTTCGGGACCTTGTATCCTGCGAGCCTTTGCTTCAGGAAGGACGCAATGGCGTCCGGGGAAGGGGCCTTTGCGGGGCGCGGTACCACCGCTGCGCAAACGGCTTCCCCCCACTTGGGGTCCGGTATTCCGAAGACGGCGGCCTTGAGCACATCGGGGTGCCGAAACAGGACTTCTTCCACCTCCCTGGCAGAGACGTTCTCTCCCCCTGAGACGATCATGTCTTTCTTCCGGTCCACGATATATAGGAACCCTTCATCGTCGGCCCTGGCCAGGTCACCGGAGTAGAACCATCCATCCCGCAGGACACGGTCCGTCTCTTCCGGGAGATTGTAGTAACCTTTCATCACGTTGGGTCCCCGAACCACTACCTCCCCCGGGTTCCCCGTCGGGACGGCCCGGCCCTTCTCGTCCAGGAGTCTTACCTGCACGAAGGGAAGTGGCGGGCCCACGCAAGCCGTCTTTCGGAGGGAATCGCGGGCGTCCAGGCAGGTGACGCAGGGACCGCATTCGGTGAGCCCGTAGACGTCGAAAATTCCTTCGCAGGCGGGAAAGAGCTCAAGCAAGGCGCGCTTGACAGGGTCCGGGAGCTTGTCCGCGCCGCTCGTCAGGGTCCTCACTGAGGATGCGTTGTAGTGCTTTCCGGAGCAGTGCTCCAGCAGCATGATGAACAGAGTGGGATTGCCCGGAACAACGGTGACCTCTTCCCTCCGCACCGTCTGCATCATCTCCTCGGGGTCGAATTTCTCCGAGATGACCATCGTGGAACCCAGTGCGAGCCTGGGCACGAAATGACTGTTGAGCGCCGCTGCGTGAAAAAGCGGCCCCACCACCAGGGCCACGTCGTCGGGTCGGTCCCTCCTGGCGTGGATCATGTTGAAGGCGTTCCACAGGACGTTTTCATGAGTCAGCACCACGCCCTTGGGCCTTGCCGTGGTACCGGAGGTGTAAAGAAGCTGGCAGGGGTCGGCGGCCTGGATGTTCACCCGTCCCCGAAAGGGGGTTTGTCCTTCCACCAGCCTTTCATAGGGGGGAAAGCCGCGGCCGGTTGCTCCGCCCGTGCAAAAGACCCGCTCGGGGGACAGATAATCTTCCACCACCCGGCCCAGGGTGTCCGCACAGCGGGTGTCGGTGACGAGGACCGAAGGGGCTGAATCCCCTAGGACATAAGCCAGTTCTTCTTCCCTCAGTCTGAAGTTGAGCGGCGTGAACAAGGCGCCAAGGCGCAATGCGGCCAGGTGAACTTCCATCATCTCGGGTCGGTTCCAGGTGAGTGTGGCCACCCGGTCCCCCTTGCCCACACCGAGGTGCGACAGGGCCGTCATGAGACGCAGCACGCGGTCACGAAAACCTTGATAGGTGGTGCGATGTTTCCCGAAAATGATCGCAGTTGTTCGGGGTCTGCGATGCGCGGCGATATCCAGGAATTGACCGACGTCCACGCTTTCCTCCTTTTCCCGGGTGAAAGACTATTCCACGACACGCCCTTTTTCCTTGACAATCGTGTGGATTGTCAAGGAAGAATCAACCGAATTTTCACGGTGTCCGAGAGAAGAGGAGGAGTAGATGATCTCAAGAATCGACCACGTATCCCTGGCGGTGCGGGACTTCGAAAAGGCCTCCGCCTTTTTCAGGGAGGTCCTGGGGGCGGTGCCGGGCGCAGGGGCGGAGGACCCGCGGATGAAATACTACTGGCAGGTATTTTCACTTGGGGATCTGACGCGGCTGGAATTGATCACACCCACGGAAGAGGGCAGTTTCCTGGACTCTTTCATGGCCGAACGCAAGGGCGGCGGCGTTCACCACATCACCCTGGAAACACCCGACATCCGGGAAGCGATGAAGCGCCTTGACGCGCGAGACATCCCCTATTTCGGGTACAATGAAATCGGCGATCTCTGGAAAGAGATCTTCATCCATCCGCGCCATGCCTTCGGAGTTCTGATCCAGGTGGCCGAATTTCGTCCCGATGACTGGCTGGGCGCTTCCGTCAAGATGCCTGAAGGGAAAAAATGGACAGTGGAGAAAGACGAAGAAGGCTGCACCCTCACCATGGCCCACCCGGGCGGGGGCACGGTCCGGGTGCGGTTGAGCCGGGAAGAGGCGGTGCAACTGGGAAAAGAACTTTTGTGAGCCGGGGGGGAGGGAGTCAGGCCACGATCCGCCAGGCCATATCCGCCATATACCGGACCTGGTCGCCGTAGGTGACGGCTTCCGTGGAACTGGCGATGCCGTCCAGGCCCCTCTTGTAGACGCCCTGTACGATTGCCGCTAGACGGAACATGCTGAAGGCCACAAAGAAATCCCATTCCGGGATGCGGTCACGCCCGGTCCTTCGGCAATACATCTCCATATACTCGTCTTCCGCAGGAATGCCCAGGGCTTTCAGGTCGAGGCCTGCCAAACCGTCGCGGTGGCCGCCCTCGGCCGGAAAACGATAGCCCATGCAGTTATAGGCCAGGTCCGCCAGGGGGTGACCCAGGGTGGAAAGTTCCCAGTCCAGAACCGCCGCCACGCGTGGTTCGGTGGGGTGGATGATGAGGTTTTCCAGCCGAAAATCGCCGTGCACCACCGCTGTCTGATCATCCTGAGGGATGTGCGCGGGCAGCCATTCCATTAGCCTGTCCATGCTTTCGATGGGTTGGGTTTGGGAGGCTTGATACTGCTTGGTCCAGCGATGAATCTGCCGGGCCATGTAGTTGCCGGGCCTTCCGAAGTCACCCAGGCCCGCTTTTTCCCAGTCCACCAGGTGTATCCGGGCCAGGGTGTCCACCATGGCCTCGAATATGGCGTACCTTTCGGCCGGGTCCGTCAATTCCGAAGCCCTTGAGTCTCTGAAGATTCTGCCCTCCACATAGTTCATCACGTAAAAGGCAGTGCCGATCACGGAGTCGTCCTCGCAAAGCAGCAGTACTTCGGCGACCGGCACGTCCGTGTCCCGCAACGCCTTCAAAACCCGATATTCCCGGTCTACGGCATGGGCCGAGGGCAGAAGTCTTCCCGGCGGCTTCTTCCGTAGTACGAACCGCCTTTGCCCTGCGG
Source organism: Deltaproteobacteria bacterium (assembly GCA_019307945.1). Classification (GTDB taxonomy): domain Bacteria; phylum Desulfobacterota; class DSM-4660; order Desulfatiglandales; family Desulfatiglandaceae; genus B17-G16. The sequence goes on from JAFDIS010000043.1 coordinate 26,862, forward strand.
TGAGCAGGAATGTGGGATTGGACTGTCCGTGACCGAACTGCTGAACCGTCAAAGGTCCGTGGAAACCTTCCAGCCGCGCACGCAGATAGTCCCGCAACGCCTCCTCATCAAACCGATGGGCCTTTCTAACCGGGGTCAGTTCCGCGATTCCTTCCATTTTTCCCCCGAACCGGGGAATCAGGTCTCAACAGTTGAGGCCTGACTCCCCTACCCCTAGTTGGGGGCTAATCCCTGCCGATGATGGAGATGGCCGCCACGTTCTGCCAGGGTCTTCCCCCGAGGTTGTGGGTAAGTCCCAGCCTGGCGTTCTTCACCTTGCGCTCCTCAGGCACCCGCTCCAGCAACTGCTCGTACATGGCGTAGATCATGCGCAGGCCCGAGGCCCCGATGGGGTGCCCGTAGCACTTGAGGCCCCCGTCCACCTGGCAGGGCACCTGGCCGTCGAGGTCATAGAACCCTTCCATCACGTCCTCG
>JAFDIS010000044.1 GCA_019307945.1 Deltaproteobacteria bacterium
TTAAAATGCATTTTACATGGGAACATTCTTATTTTCTATGATTGGAGTTTGTGCCAAAATATCAATGACATGCATCTCAATATCCCGCAATTCTCGAGGGAACTTCGGTCTAAGGAAATTTGATGTTTCGTGCGGCGCTGGGCAGGGTGGACAATTTGGATGTGCCATTGGATCCGTGGAAGGCGTTTTTCCGGAGCCAGCGGTGCATCTCCCGGGTGATGAGGCCGCCCCCCTCTCCCCGATCATGAGCACTTCTGTTAGACGTCGGGTCTTTCGTGACCCATTCAGGCATTTCTTGGTATTTGATGCTGAGCGTTTCCATGGCTCCCTCCTTGTCCTGTGCGGCCCATCGTTGGGCCGGAAAGAGTTCTCCTCAGTAGAAGAAGAGTTTGTCGGGATCGCCAACAATTCCAGCTTCTTTAGGAGTCATACACGAGACGATTTTGAAAGGCAGTTGTAGCAGCGCCCCAGCCCAACGCCTTGCCCGTGACTGACACAGAAGTTCAAGGTGGCCTTGGATCATGCCGGCTAATTCCTCGGCTCCCATTTCAGATCCTGCTGTCGTTACTTTTGATGGCACAAACCTCCTCTTCTGTTCTGAACGCCTCTGCCCATTGGTGAGACCAAAGACGGTGACATCTCTTCCGATCGCAAGTCCCTTCAAACGTTCACTCCCTGGAGATTCTGTGTTCAACACAAACAGATCGAAGGAGAGGGAAAGAAGCAACTGGACGGCTTCTTCTTCGTTAGACGCCTGGTAGGGGAGGACGTTGGGACACGCGTGCGCAAGCTGGTCTACCAGTGGTGCGATTTTGTGGCTGCCCTTGTCCATGAACAAAACCTTGCAATGTCCATTAAATGTCGCTTTCATGATCATCCTTTCTTTCTAGTGCTGGTCTGCCCACCGTCCTCAACAGCCCTGTGAAACGCCAAGTGGTTCTCTTTTGACCTTTTAGACGACAAGGGGAGCAGTTCTCTTGCACTCTCGAGAGGAGGCAAATTTTCCGATGGGGGCAAACTGTGTCGTTCTTGGGATCCATTGCACTGTCCAGGGCGAAAAGCGGAAGGGGCATGGACTCTTCGAAGCCATGAGACAGACGGGGAACGCAACCCTGCTTGACACAAGCGATTTTCACCGCCTACACTGCGTTCTGCGCTCAAAATATGGAGGGGCCGTGGTTTGGGTCGTTTCGAGGGAGGTGCGTCATGCGTGTGGGTTATTTCCAGTTCGCCCCGAGGTTCGGGGATGTTGAGGGCAACGCGGAGCGGGTCCTATCTGCCTTACAGGACGCGGAGGTCGACCTCTTGTGCCATCCGTCAAATCTCGTCCTGGCACACGGCCAACAAGCCATGGTCACACGGTGCCTGGAAAACGCCGTTTTCCCCGTGACCACGAACCGGATCGGTTTCGACCTTCGGCCCCGGGGAACCCTCAGTTTCACGGGCGCAAGTCAGATCGCAGGCCCCGGCGGGCGGGTCATCCACCGTGCCGGTGCGGAAGAGGAAGCGCTCTTCGTCGCCAGTCTCGGTCTCCAGGAGGCGAGGGACAAGACCATCACGCCCCAAAACGACCTGATGGCAGACCGAAGACACGCCTTCTACGAAAGGGTGGTTCGAAACCCCTGACCTGCCCCGGGTGTCCAGGGGCCTGACCCTTTCCGGCATTTCCCTTCGCCCTGTTCCCCTCAGGCGCACGGTCGCCCTTGCCCCTTTTTTCCTAGAAAAACGGCTTGTTGGGCAAAAATTGCCTTAAAGAATCATCGGTTAATGCCGATAAGAGCAGTGTGGAATCACTTGAGATTCTGGGACCGTGAATTTTTCATTGGGGTATAAATGTTTTAAATTATTAGGATAAACAAGGGAACTTCCTGCCCATGCAACGCACTGAAGGATCAACCAAAGAAATGAAAAAGGACTGCTCATGGAAGGGTCGATGAAGTTGGAGATCAAGCCCCTGTGGGACGAGGTCGAAAGGGTTCGGGAGGAGTCTGCAAGTTTTCTCACCTCCAAGGGCTTGGAGAAGGACGCCGTCTTTTCCCTTTCCATGGTCGTGGGAGAACTGGTCGAAAACAGCATCAAATATGGAAAACAAGGGGATGAAAAGGCCCTGGTGGGTATTTCCCTAGACGTTTCAGGAGGCCTCGTCACCGTGGAGGTCACGAACCTCGTCGACGACACGGCCTATGCCCACCTTGCACGCCTGGATCGAACAATCCAGTGGATTCGGGGTTTTCAGGATCCTTTCGAGGCTTATGTGGAAAGGATGAAAGAGGTTGCTCGCAGGCAGATGGAAGACAAGGAAAGCGGGCTGGGTTTGGTGCGGATCGCCTATGAGGGGCGGGCGATACTCGACTTTTTCCTCGACGAGAGCGAGATTTTGAACGTCTCGGCGGTGTTGAATCTGGAGTAACCTTCATGGGAGACGATTGATGGTCGACAAGAAGACATACGAAAACAACCGGCTTTGCATAGAAATTCAGGCAGACGATGATGCCATTTGCCTGAAATGGCGGGGCAGGAGTATCGACCGGGAACCTGGGAAGTTCATCGCCCCCATTCTGCTTGATAGCCTCCGGGAGGGGGGCGAGGGGAACAAACGGGTGATCCTGGACTTCCGGGAACTGGACTACATGAATTCATCCACCATTACGCCCATCGTCAAGATCCTCGAGCGGGCCAAGAGGGGAACCGTGCCGCTCATGCTGGTCTATGATCGGTCCCAAAAATGGCAGGATCTCAGTTTCTCCGCCCTGGAGATCTTTTCCACCGAGGATCATAGAGTGGAAATAAAAGGGATGTGACACCCCATGTATGAACAGAGCCCACCCATTGACGCTCAGCTCGTGGCAGGGGATCAATTGATCCCGGTGGACACCAGGTTGACTTCCAGGTATTCCCTCATGGTCCGTTTTCTGAACGGCAATGGTTTCAAGGACGGGGCGGAATTTACCGACCTTCTCATTCGGAACCAGGGAAAGGAGATCGGCCTGGGTCCCTGCAGGCTGATTTGCGAGCCCAACATCGACGGTTATGCGGGGCGCATCGTATTCTTGAAAGAAGTCTACGATCTGAAGCGGCTGGTCGAGGAAAACAAGGTGGTCCGGCTGCAGTCGAGTTTCCTCAACGTCCCACTCGTTCTGGCTCACAAGAAGCGGGTGAAGCGGGAATTCAAGAATTACACATCGGACCTCACCTATGACCTGAACGTGTACAAGAGCCTGTTCGACAAACTGGATGAAGAGTACGCAGAAGAAGCCCAAAGCATCCGAGACTCGATCCAGATGGCCATCATCAATACAGAGGGCGTCCGGTTCCACCGTTTCCTGGATGACCGCTTGGCGGAACTGGAAAGGATGGTCAAAGGCTTCAACAGGGCAGAGCATGAAAGCCACGGATTCTACTTCCGTCGACAATTATGGGAAATCATTCTCACCGCGCCGTTCATGAGGCGTACCAACCTCAAGCCCAGGGGATACGCCGGTGACAGCGAAATGATGAGCATGATTTATGAAAACGGGTACCGCGGGAAGAGCACTTTCGCGAAGTTGATGCACAAACACCCTGTGGGACATCCCGGGGCCCAGGCGGTGCGGAACAGACGCAAGGTGATCCGGGAGATGATCCGGGGCGTGGGGGATCAAAGAAACCCCTCGGGGGCCGACCCCTTGAAAATCCTTTCCGTGGCGTGCGGTCCGGCGTGCGAGGTGCAGGACATCGTTCAAACAGCACAAGACCCGGGAAAGTACGATTTCACCCTTCTTGACCAGGATAGAAACGCTCTCCAGGAGGCGGCCAACGGGATCGACCGCGTGCAGAGGCGGCTTGACGGGCAGGTGAAGGTGAAGTACCTGAACGAGTCCGTTCGGACCATGCTCAAGACCCCCAACCTTCCCGGGAAGTGGGGCCGCTTCGATTTTGTCTACTCCATGGGGCTTTTCGATTACCTGACGCCTCCGGTGGCCGCTGGGGTTCTCGGGAAATTGCTGAAACTCCTGCGTCCTGGCGGGGAGCTCGTCATCGGGAATTTTCATGTCTCAAATGTGAGCAGGTATTACATGGAATATTGGCTGGACTGGGTACTTTACTACAGGACCGAGTCCGATCTAAAGGAGCTCTTGCGAGGTGCTCCCGGGGACGATGTGTCCGTTTTTTTCGACGAGACAGGCGTGCAGATGTTCCTGCATGTGAAACGCCACGAATCGCATTGAAAAAGGGGTATATGCTAGAGACGGGATCATGTTGAGCGAACCACATTGAGAGGCACGGGCTTCCATGGCGAACAGGGAAACCGATATCGAACAATTCTCTTTCGAAGCAAAGGACTTCGAAACCTATCTCACCGGCATCATTCACGACTGGTCGAAGGTGCTCACAACGCTGGCCTTCACGCTCGTACCCGTCTTCTTCATCCTCGACTACTTCACGATGCCCGAGGAATTGTTGCCGCGGTTCGGGATCTACCGGTTGGTTTCCACCGTCATTGTTCTCGTGCAGTATTTCATCATACGCCACACCAAGCCCAGCAAGTCTTCTTACTACCACGGTTATTTCGTATCCATCAACGTGGGCGGAATCATCGCCCTGATGACTATGGACCTCGGAGGATTCGATTCCAGCTACTACGCAGGTCTGAACCTGGTCATCATCGGCGTGAACCTCCTTCTTCCTTGGCGCGCCGTCCACTCTGCTGCAAACAGCCTGATCATCATCTCCCTTTACCTCTTCTTCAACCTTTTGGGAGGTAAGGCGTTCTCGACCTCCTCCCTGGTGGATCACCTCTTCTTTCTCTGTTCCACGGCCATCATTGCTGTTTCCATCAACCACGTCAAATACAAGCTTGTGAAGAAGGAATTCTCCCTTCTCGTAGAGCTGAAGAATGCCAGGGACGCCCTCTGGTCGGAGATGGAACTGGCAAAAAGGATCCAGACCGCTCTTTTGCCGAAAAAGGATCACATGAGTGGTTACGAGATCGCCGCAGCCATGTATCCTGCAAAGGAGGTAGGAGGGGATTATTACGACATCATCGAAACACCCGCCGGGGACAAGTGGGTCACCATGGGCGATGTCTCCGGGCACGGTGTGGACTCAGGCCTCATTATGATGATGGCCCAAACCAGTATTACATCCATGGTGTGCAACAACTCCAACTGCGGCCCTTCAAAGGTTCTGGGATCCGTCAACCGCGTGATCCGTGAAAACCTCTCGCGAATGGGATCGGATCATTACATGACCATGATGGCCCTGAGGCTGAACGAGACGAGCTTCACTTTTTCCGGGAAACACCAGGACATCATCATCTACCGTTCCCGTCGTAATCGCACGGAGGTGATTCCAACGAAGGGAACCTGGCTGGGAATCGCGGATCAAATCGACAAATACCTGGAAGATACCCAGGTGCGCATCAATGATGGAGACGTCCTGCTCCTTTTCAGCGACGGCATCACGGAGGCTACCAGCCTGGGGGGTGATATGTACGGCCAGGAACGGCTCGAGGCAGCCTTGAACCAATATGCAGATCTGCCCGTGGTCCAAATACTCGAAAAACTCATCGCCCAGGTTAACGCCTTCCAGGATCAGCAGACGGACGACATGACCATGGTAGTGATCAAGAAGACATTGACCTGAAGCCATCCATTCCAAGCGGGAAGCGTTTTCTTAATACGGAGGAGCGATCGTGCTGACTGTTTCGAGCCAGGGCAGTGACCTGAGCCTCAACCTCCTCACCCTCTCCTTCCGGGAAGATCTGGAACGAGAGTTCATGAAGGACTACCGCAAAAAGTCCCTTGGGCACGTGCGTGCCGCTCTCCTCATCGCCATTTTCTTTTACAGCGTGTTTGGCATCCTGGACGGCCTGCTTGTACCCGCATACAAGGAAAGCCTTTGGTTCATCCGTTACGCTGTCTTCACCCCTTACGTTCTGGGAGTATTCCTTTTCTCCTTCACGAGGTTTTTCCTCCCCATCATGCAGCCCATGCTGGCCTCCGTGATTCTCCTGGCGGGCCTGGGCATTGTGGCCATGATCGTCATTGCCCCTTTTCCCGTGAGTTATTCTTATTACGCGGGGCTCATCCTTGTCTTTATCTACGGTTACACCTTTTTCAAGCTACGCTTCATCTGGGCCAGCGCGGCCGGTTGGCTCATCGTCTGCGCCTACGAGTACGGGGCGTTGTACCTCGCCCAGAGCCCGTTATCGAGCCTCATCAGCAGCAATTTTTTCTTTCTGGCCGGAAATTTCCTCGGGATGTGCGCCTGCTACTGCAACGAGTTCTACGCGCGGAGGGACTTCGTCCGGGCCCGGGAACTGGAAGAGGGCAGGAAACAGGCGCGCGTGGCCAACCGCGAGTTGGAAAAGCGCGTAGAAGAGCGAACCGCACAGGTCCTGGCCGCTAATAAGGACCTGCGCGAGGAGATCGAGGAACGCAAGGTGGCGCAGATCGCGCTCAAGCAGAGTGAGCAGCGGTTCAAGTCCCTTTCGGAGAACAGCCCGCAGATCATCTACACGCTGGCCAGCGATGGTTCCTTCGCCTACGTGAATCCTGCGTGGGAAAAGGTATTGGGCCATCGCGTTGATGAAGTGATGGGCCGCTTTTTCGTGGACTTTGCCCCACCCGAGGACCGGGATCTGTACGTGAAGTTGTTCAAGCGCATCCGAGACGGCAAAGAGACCCTCGAGGACGTCACCGGGACTCTGTACCACCGGGACGGCACGAAGCGTGTCTTCAGCATGTACGGCGCCCCCAATTTCGACCCGGACGGGAGGGTTGTGGGCATGGTGGGGATCATCATCGACATCACAGAGCAGAAGAGACTCCAGGCGCAGTTGCAGCAGGCCCAAAAGATGGAGGCCGTGGGGACGCTTGCAGGCGGGGTGGCCCATGACTTCAACAACCTGCTTCAGGCCGTGCAGGGCTATGCAGATCTCTTGCTCTTGCGGATGAGGCACGAGGAACGGGGATACCGCGAAATCCAGCAGATCAAGCACTCGGCCCAGCGGGGTGCGGAACTCACACAGCAACTCCTCACCTTCAGCCGGAAGGTGGAGAGCAAATTGAGGCCCACGGACCTGAACCACGAGGTGCGACAGGTACACAAGCTGCTGCAGAGAACCATCCCCAAGATGGTGAACATCTCGTTGCATCTGGAAGAAGGTCTTGCCACCATCAATTCCGATCCGGCCCAGATGGAACAGATCCTGATGAACATGTCCGTGAATGCGAAGGACGCCATGCCCGAGGGGGGGGACCTGGTGATCCGGACCAGGAATGAGACGCTGGATGAGGCCTTTTGCAGGAAGCACCCGGGGGCCAAGCCCGGGAAATACGTCTGCCTGGAGGTTTCCGACACCGGGCATGGGATCGAGGGCGACAAACTCGACAAGATTTTCGAGCCCTTCTTCACCACGAAGGAGCGGGGACGGGGAACGGGCCTGGGGCTTGCCATGGTGTACGGCATCGTCAAGAGCCACGACGGTTATGTCACCTGCCACAGCAAAGTCGGGAACGGGACCACCTTCAGGATTTACCTACCGGTCCTCGATGCGGTTTGCGTGCAGGAAGGGGAAGGGGAGACCGCACCGGCCCCGGTGGGGGGCACCGAAACGATCCTGCTGGTGGACGACGAATCCCATATCCGGGACCTGGGAAGCCGCATCCTGTCCCACTTCGGCTACGAGGTCCTCACCGCTCCGGACGGCGAGAGTGCCCTTTCCACTATCCGAAACCGGCTCGACAGTGTCGACCTATACGTGGTGGACCTCATCATGCCAGGAATGGGCGGCATGCGGTTCGTGGACGAGTTGAGAAAGATCCGGCCGGAGGCCAAGGTCCTCATTTCCAGCGGACAGGTGGTGGAAGATACCATGAAACGGGACATCGAGAACGGCAAACTTGCCTTTGTCAAGAAACCGTGGGATGTGGATGAGATTCTGCAAGCCGTAAGAAATGTTCTTGAACACCCATCCTCGTCAGCGGCCCGGTAACCCCCTTCATGATCTTTCATCTTCGTGCCAGGGAGGCCAAATCTTTTTCGCTTTCTCCGGCTGGACGGAGAGGGTCGGCCAAGGGAACCTACCGAAGACCCGCCCTTCGCACCCCTTCTTCCAGGTATGCTGTGCAATAGTGACAGAAGGCCATCGGGATCTCGTCCAGTACGTCGAGATTCGTGGAGAAATGCATTATGCAGCGATAATCCGTGCAATGGGGTACACTGAACAGGTGCCCTATCTCGTGGAGGGCCACCTTCGCCGCGCGTGCCATGAGTTTTTCCTCGGAGACGGGGGAACCTTCCGCATCGGAGTCGAGCCGGTAGAGAGAGACCAGGGCGCATGAGCCTCCGTCGCGGGCCTCTCCAAAGACATGGGTGAATATGGGGATGTAAAGATCCACATTGAGAACCCAGATGGTTTTCGGGCAATCATGCCATGTCATGGATTCGGCTGCCGTCATGATTTGTGCTGCGTCATACTGGCCTCTTTTCCGATCAAAGGCATAGGAGGGGTTTTCCACGCGGTTTAGAATGTGGGCCGGGATTCCCAGGAGGTCAAAAATTCGGTCGGATATGACCTCCAGGGCATGCTTCGGAACCGTGCCCATGGGTATGATCCCGATAAGGCCCTTTGGATTTGCCATGAGGAGGGATTGGTCCTTAATTGGAATCAGATGGTTTTTGCAGGTTATAACGTTTGATCATCTTGTGCAATGTGACCCGGTTGATACCGAGAACCTTTGCGGCCTGGGTGACGTTCCAGCTCTCTTGAATAAGGATTTCATGGATATAGTCTTTTTGGATTTCCCGAAGTGTGCGGGGGGGGGCGGAGCGTGTCTTCTGGGGTTTGAGGAATGAGAAGTCTTCAAGGTGCAGAGTCCTTCCTTTCGAGAGAACGACAGCCCTTTCAATTGCATTTTCCAGTTCACGGACATTTCCGGGCCAATCGTATCGCTTCAGAAAGGATATGGCTTCGTCTGTTACCCGATTTACCTGTTTTGTGGTCTCCTGGCTGTATTTGTTCAGAAAATGTTGAACCAACAAGGGAATATCCTCTTTTCTTTCCCGAAGAGGCGGGACATGAAGGGAGATCACGTTGATTCGATAGAAAAAATCCTCTCGGAAACGTCCTTCCTGCACAGCCTTGTCCAGTTCCCTGCAGGTGGAAGAAATCAGACGAAAATCCACATCAATGGGCTCCCGTTCACCGATCCGGATGATCTTTTTCTCCTGTATTACTCGCAGGAGATCTATCTGCATCTTGGGACTGATTTCTCCTATTTCATCCAGGAAAAGGGTCCCCCCAGAGACGACCTCCAGAAACCCCTTGCGGGCCTGTTCCGCTCCGGTGAAGGCGCCTTTTTGGTGTCCGAAGAGCTCGCTTTCAAGTAGTGTTTCCTGCATGGCGCCGCAGTTGATCGCGATGAAAGGGCCGTTGGCTCGTAGGCTCTTTGCGTGAATGGCCTTTGCCACCAATTCCTTTCCCGTGCCCGTCTCACCGGTGATGAGTACCGTTGAATCGGACTGTGCCACCTCAGGAATAAGATCGAATATCTCCTGCATCACGGGCGCCTGCCCGATGATATTGTCGAAACGTGTGACCTCGTCCAGGAGTCCTTTTACATACCGGTATCGGTCTTCCTGCCGCCGCTGAATTGCGACCTTTTCCAAGACGAGGGCCATCTGATCAGGCTTGAAGGGCTTCAGCAGATAGTCACTGGCCCCCGCCTTCATCGCCTGCACCGCGGATTCGATGGAGCCGTAGGCGGTGATGATGACGACACTGGCATCCGGGTATTCTTCCTTCGTTTTCGCCAACAATTCAAGTCCGTTCATTCCGGGCATCTTGATGTCTACGAAGAGCACGTCAAAGGGGGTTTTGTCCAGTTTGTCCAACGCCTCGAAGCCCGATGCGGCCATGTCCACGACGTGACCGGCCTTCCTGAACCAGTGGTACAGGGATTCCCTGACGATCTTCTCGTCGTCCACCACCATGATCCTGAGCTTTTCGTCCACGGTCACCTCCTGCGTATAGACTCCTTCATGCGAGGGGGAAAGTCGTCGTGAACGTGGACCCCTCACCCGGCTCGCTCTTCACCTCTATCTCGCCGTTGTGTCTCTTGATGATCCCGTAGACAATGGACAAACCCAACCCGGTACCTTCGCCAGGGGGTTTGGTCGTGTAAAACGGGTCGAAGATCTTGTCCATGCTCTTGGGGGCGATTCCGCACCCCGTATCTTGAACAACCACCCGCGCATACTTTCCCTCCGCGTCGGCGCTTGAAGAAATCTGGAGATCACCCCCGTTCGGCATTGCCTCTATAGCGTTGAAGATGAGATTCAAAAAGCATTGTTGGAGGTGATTGATGTCGCCTTTGACGGGCAACAGTTCAGGATGGAGATTCAGGGTAAGACGTATGTCTTGAAGTTCCATATGATGGCGAGTCAGGACGGTCACGGCGCGCAAGGCCTCGTTCAAATCGACCTCCCGGGGTTCCATGGGGCGCTCCCGGGCGAAAGACAGGAGACCCGTCACGATGTTTCCGCATCGCTCCAGTTCACTGGACATTAGGGCAAGATATTCCCTGAATTGCTCCAGGTCCTCCTTCTTGGGCTCTCCTTCCGCCAGGATCGACTGCATAAGATGGCAGAAGGTCAAAAGGCCCTGAATGGGATTGTTGATTTCGTGGGCGCAACTGGCCGAGAGCCTGCCCAGGGAGAACATCCGGTCCTCTTGAACCACCCTTCGCATATCCGTCTTGAGTTTCCTCAGACGCATCTCCCAGCGCGATGGGAGTTCCTCCGTGATGTCCCTGCGGATTTCCACCACCCGAACCACTGCTCCGCTACGATCTTTGACGGGATATGTTTCTACCTGGGAGTAAGACGGGTGTCCACGTTCGTCCACGAGTTCCTGGATCACCTGAGCGCTTCGTCCTGTCTCGAGGGTTTCCATCATGGGACACTTCATCCCAGGTTGCAGTTCGGGGCATGGAACCTCGAACCCGTATAGGACCCTGTGGCACCGTCCTCCGATGACCGCTTCTCTGGTTCGTTCCACTACCTTCAAAAACTCGTCGTTGGCGTCAAGGATGGAAAAATTCTGATCCAGCAGCGCGATTCGATCGTTGCTGTGATGGAGAAGTATATCGGAGATGGCGGGCTCCAGGGAGGCGGGTTCCGACTTGAACCTTATGTGCGAGATCAAGAAACGACGGATCATGCGTTCGGAGGCGTGTTCCAGGACCCATACGCCTGGGGGTCGATACCGTAACAGGGCTATGAGTAATTCAGGATCGCCGGTCAATTCGAGGATACCGTCCAGATTTTCGAGTCGCAAAAGTTCGCGGTAGTCCGCCGTTGTGTATATGCCGCATTCGCCGGCGGCAAGCATTCCCACGGCGTCAGGATTGATATCGCAGACGCCCACGACGTTTACGGAACAGTAGGGAAACCGGTTTTCCTGGACGAGTTCAAGGAAGTCTTTGCACCGTTTACCACCCCCCACGATCCCCAAATTGATGGTCTGCTCATGAAGGACTTTCGTTGAGTGTTTCTTGGTTTGATTCATACCGGCCCCTGTCCGCTTTGTAGGGAATTTCGATTATAGGAGGCCTCCGCCGCACGGTCAAGGAATCAGCTTGCTTCGTGCGGAAAGAGGTCGGGCGTCACAATATGAACAGGGGCAAGGCAGGTCACACCTGGTCGATCATGGCCATGATCTGTGAGTCGTCAAAACCCTTTAGTCGGATGGCGCCGCTCCTGCACGAAGCGGAGCACAGACCGCACCCCTTACACAGGGCCGGATTCACGGCGGCAAAGCCTTGTTCTGAAAAGTATGGGGCGCCGAAGGGACAAAGCTCGAGGCACACGCCGCATCGGCTGCAGATCGACGTATTGACCTCCGCAACCGTTCCGCTTACTCGGACCTTGGCCGCCGCCAGATAGCAGGCCGCACGGGCGGCCGCTGCAAGGGACTGTTCGATGCTTTCATCCAGGGTCTTCGGGTAGTGCGCCAGCCCGCAGAGGAACACGCCGTCGATCGCAAAATCCACCGGTCGTAACTTGGCGTGGGCTTCGATGAAATAACCGTCTTCTCCCACCGGGACCTTGAAGAACTGCGCCAGGGCATTGTTGTCAGGCGCCACGATGGCCGAGGCCAGGACCACCAGATCGGGCCGGATCCGGATAGGCCTTCCCAGGACCGGGTCCTGAATGTCGATTCTAAGGCCGTCTGCCGTTTTCGTGAGGCGGGGCTTTGTTTCCACGGAATAGCGAATGAAGGAGATTCCCTCCCGACGTGCCCGAAGATACAGCTTTTCGCGCTCTCCATAGGCCCTGAGATCCCTGTATAGGACATAGATGTCCATATTCGGGTTGCGCCGTTTGAGCTCCAGAGCGCTTTCCAGCGTATGCGTGCAACAGACTCTGCTGCAATACGGCCTTTCCGGTTCACGCGAGCCCACGCACTGGATAAATACTGCGCAACGTACTTCGTCGAGGGAGGGATCTTTCCGGAGAAAGCGCTTGTCCAGGTCAAGGTGAGTCAATACCGTGGGCTCTTCGCCGTAGAGGTACTCATCCGGTTTATGCTCTCGGGCGCCCGTGGCGATAATGGTCAGACCATGGGCGATCGTTGTCTCCTCTCCCCCGTTTCTCCCCAGCCTTGTTGAAAAATTTCCCACAAATCCCTCGACCGACAGGATGCGGGTCTCCAGGTGGATGTCGATATTGGGGTGTGCCTCGATATCGGAGACAAGGCGCGAGACGTATGCCTGAATGTCTTCCCCTTTCCATGTCTTGTACAGGAATCTGGCCTGGCCGCCCAGGGCGGATCCCTGCTCCACGAGGTGGACCGTATATCCCTGGTCGGCCAGATTCCGGGCCGCCACCATACCGCTAACGCCGCCTCCGATGACGAGTGTGGCCGGATTGAGATCCACCTCCATTTCCGAGAGGGACTCCAGGAGCACGGCCCTGGCAACGGCCATTCGAACCAAATCCTTTGCCTTCTCCGTGGCTTCGGCGGGATCCGCGCCGTGTACCCACGAGTCCTGGTTTCGGATATTGGCCATTTCAAACAAGTACTTGTTCAGACCTGCGTTTTGCAGTGTCTCCTGAAACAGCGGCTCGTGGGTTTTTGGCGTGCATGCGGCCACCACGACGCGATTGATGCCTTGCCGGCGGATCACATCGGCCATCTTGATCTGGGTGTCCTGTGAGCAGGTGTAGAGATTGTCTTCCACATACACGACATAAGGGAGCGTTTCCGCATAACGGCGAACTTGGGCGATATCCACCACTCCCGCGATGTTGATGCCGCACCGGCACACGAAGACACCAACCCTTGGAGGTTCGCTCAGGACATTTCTTTCGGGGGGCACCTCAGGCCGCCGACACTCGGTCCAGCGCGATTCACTCAGCAGGGCACCGGAGAGTGCGGCCGCTGCGGAGGCCTCGGTGACGGACTGCGGGATGTCCTTGGGTCCCTGCATTGATCCGCACACATACACGCCCGGAACCGAGGAGGCCACCGGATGAAAGCTGTCAGTCCGCACAAACCGATATTCATCCAGATCAATACCCAACCTGTGGGCCAGATCTTCAGTTTCCTTTGAAATCTCCAGGCCTGTGGAAAGGACCACCAGATCGAATGTCTCGTTCTTCAACTCTCCCGATTCATCCGCGTATGTGACCCTCAGGTCTCCGTCCCCGATAGGCTCGACGCTGTGAACCCTGGAACGGACGAATCGGACACCGTGATGTTCCGCCGCTCTGTTGTAGTACTGCTCGAATTCCTTTCCGTACGTCCGCATATCCATGAAGAAGATGGCGGTGTCCAGGTCTTCACGTGCATGCTCCTTGGCTATGACCGCCTCCTTTACGGCATACATACAGCAGACGGAAGAACAATAGGGCCTCATCCCCGCCTGATTACCTCGAGATCCTACGCACTGTATCCAGGCGATTTTCCTGGGTTCCTCCCGATCATAAGGCCTCATCAGATGGCCCATATAGGGTCCGGAGGCACTGAGGATCCGTTCAAACTCCATGCTTGTAACCACGTCGGGGGATTCACCGTAGCCGTACACCTCCAGACCTGAAGGATCGAAGACCGAACTGCCCGCGGCCAGAACGATGGCGCCCACTTCGATCTTATTCTCATGCGGTTCATCGTCATAGCGTACCGCCTCGGCGAGACACACCTTTTCGCAGAGGCCGCAACCGATGCAAAGGTCCCGGTCGATGCTGTACGCCAGCGGGACCGCCTGGGCGTAAGGTATGTACGTCGCCGATCTGCGGTCCAGGCCGCAATCAAATTCGTTGACCGCCGTAACGGGGCAGATTTGACTGCATTGGCCGCACCCCGTGCAGGCGGACGGATCGATGTAGCGTGGGTATCTGCGCAGAGTGACCTTGAAATGCCCCTCCTTGCCTTCCAGTGTGTGAACCTCGGAATTGGCAATGATCTCAATGTTCGGATTGCGGCCGACCTCGACCAGCTTGGGTGAGAGGATTCACATGGCGCAATCATTGGTGGGGAAGGTCTTGTCCAGCTGCGCCATCATTCCCCCGATGCTGGGAGAGCGGTCCACAAGGTACACGTAAAAGCCTGCGGCGGACAGATCCAACGCTGACTGCATCCCTGAAATGCCCGCACCCACGACCATGACCGAGCCGACTTTTCCCCTAGGTGTAATACTTTTCACGATTGTCCTCCATGGCAAGTAATCTCTCGATGCCCGCCCAGCTACTCGGTCTCCAAAGGCCCAGGGGAGGCCCCTACAGGCCTACATGCCTGAATTCGGGGCTCGTTGCCCGGTACCCGCAGAGCTCCGCTTCGCGGGATCTTTCGAGTTCATTCAACCGGCATGATACGGTGTACACCGGTAAGCCTGTCTCCAGCGCGATATCTCGAACTGTTCCCGGTCTTGTGCGAAGGGCCGCCAAGACGAGCGCTTTTTCGTATTCCTCTCGGGCCGCATCATTCAGGAGCTGCCGGTAAGCCTGTTCATCCAGCTTTTCTCCATAGATGTTTCCCTTTTCGGTGATCTTGATCTCCATTCCCATCAGCCAACGAAGCCTGGGTGACCCCAGCGCCTTGTCCATTGCCGCCAGGGGCAGTGCGAAATCGTCGGGAAGAAAAGGTCCAAGGCGAAGTATCTGCTCGCTGTATTCCTGTACATAGGCGGCAAACCGTGCGCCCTCGGCGGCGCTGACCCACCGGAGACACAACCGATCCGCGCCGATTCCGGACAACTCCATCAGGTATCGCACCACGGCCATCTGTTTGGATGCATGAATATTACCGTCCAGGTAATGGCATTCCCCGAAGTGTCATCCCGACACTAATACACCGTCAAAGCCGCTTTGAAGACCCTTGACGACATAAAGGGGATCCACCCTGCCTGAGCACAGGATCCTGACCACCCGAATAGTCGGCGGGTACTGGATTCGGGAGACGCCGGCGAGGTCCGCGCCCGCGTATGCACACCAATTGCAGAGGAACGCAATAATCCGTGGTTGAAACTCGTCGTTCATTCGTTCGCACCTCCTGTCGCCGATCTTGCAGGCCGATGAGCATTTTGAGACCAATTATGGCTAGGCTTCAACGGGCATAGCAGTTTTTCAACAGCCTGCAAAAGCTTGATTCATTCACTGCCGTTTCAGACCTCGGTCCTCAAAAAAGTTTTTACCAGGGTTTCCCATCCGATCTCGGGCCGGATCCCGAAAACGTCCTCGACAGCCCCGCCCCCGCTGGCGGCCAACCGTTCGTATTCGGGCCCTAGAAGTTCCAGCAGTTTTCTATTCTCCTCCTCCATCCAACGAAAACCCGCCTCTCCGTAAAGCAAATGTTTTAGTTCCGCTTCGGATCCCTTTGGCTCCACGACCAAGAGCCAACCATCGCCGTAGGGATCCTTGAGCACATTCTCAGGATGCGACACAGCGTCCAAGTTGATGTCGAATACCTTCCCTGTCACTGGAGATAGAAACGGGGCTCGACGGCTCGCGCGCAGGAAGGACCAACCCTTTCGGTCCTGTCTAAGGACCTCGCCACGGGGCGGAAGATTCAGTCGGTCCACCGGCCCCAGAATCTTTCCTGCAAAATCATCCACACCGATCCGCAGTCGCCCTCCCTTCATCCTTTCGATCCACGTGTGTCCGACGTGGTACATACAATCACGCCTCATCAAGTATCCGGAAACGAAGGTCACGCGGGCGGCCGGCGACGGGCGGGAAGAGGCCTTGGCCTCGCGGGTGGTTTCCCCGCCGGCCTGCACTGAGGCCAAGATCTGATTGTCCCGGAAGTGGTATATATCGATGGCCTTTTGGGGGCAACCTGCGGCACATATGCCGCAGCCTTTACATAAGGCAGGAATGTTTTCAGCCCTGAAGCCCTTGCCCGCCACGGCGACGAGTTTTACGGCTCCGAAGGGACAGGATGCCTCACAGAAACCGCAACCCACGCACCTTTCCTGGTCGATCACGGAGACCACCGGTTCCACCTCGATGGTTCCCCTGGCAAGAAGGCCTGCGGCACGAGAGGATGCAGCTTCTGCTTGGGCGATGGATTCCTCGATCGGCTTCGGATAGTGGGCCAGACCGCAGACAAACACACCCTCCGTGGAAAAATCCACGGGACGCAGTTTAGCGTGCGCTTCCAGAAAGAATCCGTCCGTGTTGGTGGGTACTTTGAAGAGATGAGGGAGGTCGTTGTCCGTCTGAGGAAGGATGGCGGAAAACAGATTCACGTAATCCACATCCAAGCTGATCGGTATGTTCAATACATGGTCTTGGACGGTCACGTTGAGTTTCCCGCGCGTGCCTTCGTATGCGGATACAGCGGGTTTGTTTTCCGGCGTATAACGGAAAAAAATGACACCCAATTCTCGCGCTTTGCGATAGAGTTCTTCCCTGAGCCCGTAGCTTCTAAGGTCCCGGTACAACACGTATACCTCCAAGTCGGGCTTTCGAGTTTTCAGGGTGACGGCCTGTTGGAGTGAAGCCGTACAGCACAGGCGAGAGCAATAAGGCCGATCCTCATCTCGTGACCCGACACACTGGATCAAGACCACTGCCTCGGCCCGTTGCAGTCGCTCGGGTTCCTTTTCGAAGAGGTCCTCCAACTCGTGCCAGCACGTCACACGCTCATGCTGACCGTAAAGGTATTCTTCGGGCTTGTAAAAGCCTCCCCCCGACGAGATGATTGCGACTCCATGGGAGATTTCCTCCGAGCGTCCGCCCTTCCGGACGCGGCTCAGGAAGTTTCCCACAAAGCCCGAGACCGATTCGATGCGGGCGTTGAGCAGAACATTGATGTCGGGATGGGCGATTACACGTTTCGAGAGTTCCTCGACATACGACCGGACGTCTTCCCCTTTCCAGGTGGCCCTGATGTTTCGGGCGTTTCCCCCCAGGTTCCCGTTCCTTTCTATGAGGTGGACCGGGAATCCCTGCTCGGCGAGTCCCAGGGCGGCAGTCATTCCGGCCACCCCTCCACCCACCACGAGCGCCGACTTGTGCATCGTGATCTGGAGACGCTCCACCGGCTCGGAAAAGGTCACCTTGGACACGGCCATTCGAACGAGATCTTTGGCCTTCACCGTGGCCTCCTCGGGACATCCCTGGTGGACCCAGGCGTCCTGGTCACGGATGTTGGCGAACTCCAGCAGATAGGGATTCAAGCCCGCCTCCCGGATGGTCTCCTGAAACAAGGGCTCGTGGGTTCTGGGGGTGCAGGCGGCCACGACGACCCGGTTCAAGCGATGTTCCGTTACGGCGTCCCGGATAGTTTGCTGGGTGTCCTGGCTGCAGGAAAACAGGTTGTCGGTACTGTAAACGACACCGGGCAATGTCTTTGCGTAGTCCCTGACTTCGGTTACATCCACGACACTGCTGATATTGATCCCGCAATGGCAGACGAACACGCCGACCCTGATCTCAGCGGGATCAATCGGTTTCTCGGCCGGGTATTCTTTCTCCCTTACCTGAGACCCCCGGGCCTTCGCAAGCAGCCTGGCTGCAGCGGATGAGGCCGCCGAGGCTTCCATTACCGCCTGGGGGATGTCTGCGGGATTGGCCACGGATCCACAGACGAAGATTCCCTTCCGCGAGGTTTCAAGAGGTGACAGACAAGCGGTTTTGACGAATCCGTTCTCGTCCACGGCCACTCCCAAGCGATCCGCCAATTCCCGGACCTCGTTTGAAGTCTCCAATCCATTGGACAACACGACAAGATCAAAGATCTCTTCCGCCTCTGCTCCCGTATCGTCCGCGTAGCGTACCTTAAGGGAATCGGATCCGGGTGCTGAAGACTCTACGCTATGGACCCTCGAGCGGATGAATCTCACGCCCAGTTCTGACTCCGCCCGTCGATAGTATCGCTCGAATTCCTTTCCGTGCGTTCTCATGTCCATGAAGAATATGGCCGCATCAAGGTCCCGACCGGCATGCTCTTTTGCAATTACTGCCTCCTTGATTGCGTACATGCAGCACACCCCGGAGCAGTATTCGTGTGCCGTGGCGCCCGTGCTCCTGGAGCCTACGCACTGGATCCATGCGATCTTCTTGGGGGGCTGCCCGTCCGAAGGCCGGACCAGGCGGCCCTGGTAGGGACCTGTGGCGCTGAGAATACGTTCCATCTGCATGCCGGTGATCACGTTCGGGAACGTCGAGTAGCCGTATTCTTCAATGGCTGACGGGTCAAGGTGCCGGGCGCCGAGCGCCAAGACCACGGACCCCACTTCGATCGTGAAGATCCGCTCATTCTGGTTGAAGTCTATGGCTCCGGCCGGGCAAAATTTTTCGCAGGCCCGGCATTTGCCCTTTTCGAAATAGATGCAGTGATCCGCATCAATGGCATATTTGAGGGGGACGGCCTGGGGGTATTGGACATAGGCCGCCTTTCTCTTGTTCAGGCCCTCATTGAAGGCGTCTTCCACCTTCCGGGGACACTTTTCCGCGCAAACGCCGCATGCGATACATTTGTTGATATCCACGAAACGCGGATGTTCTCGCAATGTCACCGTGAAGCGGCCTGCGTGGCCTTCGATGCCTTCCACGTCGGTGAGGGTGTGTAACTCGATGTTCAGGTGCCGGCCGACCTCGACCAGTTTTGGAGAAAGAATTCACATCGCACAGTCATTGGTCGGGAAGGTTTTGTCCAGGGCACTCATGAGACCACCTATGGCGGGCGCCTTTTCCACCAGATGGACCAAATACCCGGAACTGACCAAGTCAAGAGAAGCCTGAATGCCTGCGATACCACCGCCCACGACCATCACGGATCCTATCGGATTTCCAGGCATGAGAGAACCCCCTTCCATATACCGTTTTGTTCTTGTTTCGTTTCTTGGTGTCGTCCCACCGGGCCTGCTCAGACCCAGGCGGTTCTCAAAAATACCGTCACCAGCTTATCCCAGGGTACCTGGGGGAAGTGCTTGGCCACATCGTGCACCGGTTGTCCCCCCGTGGAAGCCAGGTTTCCATAGTCGGGCCCCAACAGCTCCAGAAGTTTCCTTGTTTCGTGCTCCATCCAGTGGAAACCTTCTTCACCGTAAAATAGGCCTTGCGTCTCCAGTTTCAGGAAGGAGGGCTCCAACTGGAACAACCACCCCCGGCCGTAAGGATCCTCACGCACCACTTCGGGAGACTCCAGCGCGCTTCGATTGACAACCAGGACTCTGCCCGTCAGAGGTGACAGCACGGTGGCTTGTCGCCCCTCACAGGATAGGGACCACCCGATTTGCGCCTGCTGCACTGACATTCCGGGTTCGGGAAGGTTCAAGCCATCCGGCTCGCCCAGGATCTTTCCTATGAAATCGTCCATTCCAACCCGTACACATTCCCCGTGAACCACCTGTACCCATGTATGCCCGAAATGAAAATAATACCCCTCCGCCATTGAGTAGCCTCCGGCCCGGATGCAGCGGGGTGTACCCGGCAGCTTCTGCTGTACGGGGCGTCTGGCTGAGATCGACTGGTGGAATGTGCACCGAAAGCACTGGTATTTCTTCTCACACTTTTGAGGGGCGTCCTTTCTTCCCGCCAGGGCGTGTATGCAAGAGGATTCAATGGGACCGATGGGGCTCCTTTCTTGACCCGGGGCATTGCGTCCCTCAATCCGGGAGTGTTTTTCCTCCATGGCCTCCCGCATGTTGCGGTCGAATTCACAGTGATAACAGTCATATTGATTGTCACAGTCCTTGAAATTGACGATGCCGGCTTTCATCCAGACGCATTCGTTTCCCACCACCTGAAATCCCATAACCCCGCCCCTGTTTTCCACGAGTCGGCCTTCCGGCAGGGTATGGACGGATGCCGCGTTCCCCGCACGCTTTGTCTCCACAATTAAATCTTGCACGCGCTTATATCCCAGTTCCATTTCGACCAGGCAGTCATCACACTGATAATCCCTCGCGCAGTCTTCCGGCGCACCCTTGTCTCCTGCCAGGAAATAAACGCATGGTTTCCTTCGGCCGGCAGTGGCGCTCCGCATCTCCTGTGCCCAGCCACGTTGCGGCCCGGAGGCGGCAAGAGGGGTTTGCGCGTCCATGGCTGCTCGCATGGACCTGTCAAAGGGACAATTCAGGCAGTCAAAGTCGTGGTCACACATTCGAAAGTTGACGATCCCTGCCTTCATCCATACGCAGCGTGCGTCAGGGCTTTGCATTTTGCTCTGTGCCCGTTTCTCTTTTGCTTCATGATTCCATTGAGTTGTTTTCATGACGCTTCCTCCTGCCGTAAGGGGGTAGGCGGTTCGCCAGGCACTCACGCACGCGTGTTCACCGACTCCTGTCTTCTGAAGAATTGCAACAGAAATGCCACCTTCCCCTTTTCCGGGCCCAACCGTTTTTTCCTACTGAAATCATTGTCTTTTTAGTGTGTTTGCTCTTGACAGCCTTGGCGGGACAACTCACGAGCGGTTGATGCTTTTAGCTACACTGGCGGCTGGAAAGGTCCTGGAAATCAGGGGATTGTGCCCGGATATCAAGCTGTTGAGATGGAGATGCTTTTGGCTACACTGGAGTTGCTTTTTTTACGGGTGCGACATTCCTTTTCCGCCTTCGCAAAAGATCGCAAGCTCGGCCGTTGAGGATTGCGCGGCAAATGCCGTCCCGTGGCTTGATGTCGCCCCTGGATTCATGCGGAGCGCCGCCGGGGCGCCTTGTCTCGGCGAAGCTCATCGGGTGAAGGCGGAAACCGAACGCGCAATAAGACCCCGCCAGGAGGAAGGTCTCGAACGCCAGGGGCAGGTTGCGGGGGTCCAAGGATTCGGCGGTGAATTTCAACATGCGGTCGGTCAGCTGATTGTAGCTGTCCCGGACCCTGAGGCGGAATAAATCCGCAGGCGGGCTTTCCTTCTTGAGGCAGCACTTCTTGTACTTCTTGCCGCTGCCGCAGGGGCAGGGATCGTTGCGTCCGATTTTCATGGACCGGATCTTCCTGGCGTGAAGAACAGAGGGTTTTCTGTACTGAGTGCTATTTCCATCCCATTTCTCGGCTCACAGGGGATAATAATAGTCCAAGCCCAGGTGTGTGATCTGCTCCTCCCCCATGAGGTAGCGGAGGGTGTTTTTCAATTTCATCAATTGGATGAACAGGTCGTGCTCCGCATAGAGGTTCGGTGCGCAGTGGGGGCTCTTGAAATAGAAGGAGAGCCATTCCTGGATGCCGTGCATGCCGGCCCGCAGGGCCAGGTCCGTGAAGAGGACCAGGTCCAGGACAAGGGGGGCCGCAAGGATGCTGTCGCGGCACAGGAAGTCCACCCGGATCTGCATGGGATATCCCAGCCACCCGAAGATATCGATGCAATCCCAACCCTCCTTCTGGTCGCCGCGGGGGGGGTAGTAGTTGATGGAGACCTTGTGGTGGAACTCTTCGTAGAGTTCCGGATAGACCTCGGGCTGAAGGATTGTCTGAAGGGCCGATAGCTTGCTCTCCTCCTTGGTCTTGAAGGAGTCCTTGTCATCCAGTACGAGGCCGTCCCGGTTTCCCAGGAGGTTCGTGGAGTACCAGCCGGTTAGGCCGAGCATTCGGGCCTTCAGTCCAGGCGCCAGGATGGTCTTCATGAGGGTTTGGCCGGTCTTGAGGTCCTTTCCGGCAATGGGAAGGCCGTTTTTTTCGGCCAGTTCCTCCAGCGCCGGGATGTCCACAGTCAAGTTCGGGGCGCCGTTCACGTAAGGCACGCCGCTGGTCAGGGCCGCGTAGGCATAAAGCATGCTGGGGGAGATGGCGGGGTCATCGCGATCCAGGCCCTCCTCAAAGGCGGTCAGAGAGCCGTGTACCTCCGAAGGGGTCAGGTAGGCCTCAGTGCTTCCGCACCAGATCATGACGCACCGGGCAAGGTCATTTTCCTTCCTAAAGGCCTCGATTTCTTGCCGGAGTGCGTCCACGAGCCGCCTGTGTCCTTTCTCACTTTTCACATTGGGACCGGAAAGGTTTTTTACATACTCCCGGTCGAAGACCGCGGGCCAAGGGCTGACTTTTTCCAGGAACGGCCGCACCCCCTCCAGGTGCTCCTTTTCCAGGACCTTGGCCTGGCTTGCGGCCTCGAAGCAGTTTTCCCGGAAAATATCCCAGCCCCCGAAGACGAGGTCGCCAAGGTCCGCCAGGGGGACGAGGTCCCGGATTCTCGGAATCCGGTATTCGAAGCGTTTTCCCAGTCGAACGGTTCCCATTTGCGCCAGTGATCCCACGGGGAGGGCGAGTCCGTTGCGCACGGCCTCTACGCCCGCCAGGAATGTGGTGCTGACGGCCCCCCCTAGGCCCGGTATGAGCACGCCCAGTTTCCCTTCCGGTTTTTGAATCTCATCGGCCCGTTTCATTTCGAATCCTCCCGAACCCCCCGGGAATCCCCGTTTCAAAGGAGTTTTTCCAGGGGAATGCCGCGCTGCCGGGCCACGGCCGCATACATCTGCACCCCGTCTTTGGGTGGGGTGCGTCGCATATCTTCAGGCTTTTCCACCAGGCGGCATGCCTCTGTCGGGCAGGTGGTGACACACAGGCCGCACCCGATGCAACGGTCCAGGTTGACCGAGGCTACCTCGTCCTCTGAAACGGTCACGGCTCCCATCTGACAGCGGTCGACGCACTCGGCACAGCCCGTGCACAGGTCCGGGTCCACGGCCATGAAAAAGTTGGAAAGGACCGCCTGTGCGGGCTTGTCCAGGCGGTTCAAGGATCTGAGTACGCCGCAGCAGTCTCCGCAGCAGTTGCATATGGCAGTGGTATTCTCGAGATTGCCGGGCTGAGGGACCAGGCCCGCCTTCTCCGCACGATCCAGGATTTCCAGTGCCTCCGTCACGTCAATGGTCCTTGCCAGCCCCAGGTCCACATAAGCCTGGCCGTGAGATCCGAAGACCAGACAGACTTCCAGGGGTTTGTCGCATCCAGTGCCCAGCAGCCTTTGCTGCTTGCGGCAGATACATTCGGCCACGGCCAGGAATTTCTGGCTTTCCACCATCTTGCGGCAGTCCTCGTAAGGCGCCACGGCGAGCCTTGCATCCACGGAACGGTTGACCGGGACGGGTCTCAGAAGGGAGCCGGCCATGGCGAAGTTCCGGTGAAGTTTTTCTTCCCAGTAACGTTCTACGAGTTCCGCAAATTCACGGTCCATGCGGCCCAGCTGTAATTCATACCAACCCACGGCAAAGGCCATGGCGCCGTATCGCGGACCGTCCCTGCGTTTCTTTCGGAAAACCAGACCTTTTTCGGCCATGCCGTGGAGCATGTGCGCCACCCGGGTCACGTCTAGACCTGCCCTTTTTGCGATCTGGTCAGGTGTTTCCAGGCGCATACCCATTCGGATAAAAAGGCCCGCTTCTTCCTCCGTAAAACACTTCTTAAGGATGTCGATTTCCACCCCCGACCGGGTGGCGGGATACCCCACCGATAGTTCATCCAGTCGCTCCCTCAGTCGTTCATAGACGTCTCTCACCGTGCAGTTCTCCCTATTCGGCCGCGCTCGGGGGCGCGATTATGTTGGTTTCAGACGTGGGACCCAACGCGGAGGATACCGCATCACCTCCGCCCCCGTCAACTTGGACCGGACCGGGCCACCGTAAATGGTTCTTGGGGTAGTGCCGCTCGTGCCCGGGGAGCCTTTACGGCATCCTGATTTCCGCAAGCCATGGTAGCATGTTGAAAAACAGAGCGATGCACTCCAAACAGGACACAAATGAACAAGGCATTTCCCCGTATGATGCCCGCAAATGGGGGGGTAGGCAAGGGAAAAGCACCCTAGTGATCTCGGGGTCACCCGGATTCCCGCATCTTCCAGGATCTTCTTTAGATGTTCCAGCCTCTCATCCGAGAGCGTTTCGGAGGCCTCCATTGCAAAGCCCGCCACCCGCACCTGTAGGTCGGATATTTTTCGGGATGCTTCTGGGCGTCGAGCAGCATTTCCCGGTCCACGGTGGTGAACTGCACATGGTGTATACCCAGATCCCCGAAGGTTTTCAAGTATTGAGCGAAGACCTTTGCATTGTGACCCCTGAGATAATCGGGCGGCACCGATTGATTGAAGAGCTGATTCCACGTGATCAGGGGATCCACCTTGGCTACCGACTTGAGGACCGCCGTCGGACCCTTGACGTCCTTTCCGGCCGGGGGTGAGACGGACCCGTCGTTGAAAGGGTCTCCCGAAAGTCTGCCGTCCGGCGTGGCGCCGCAGACCCTGCCGAAACTCCACCAGGCAGTGGCGGCCGTCCCGTCCGGCCGCACAGGGGTCCCCCTGTTGGTTCTGCATTGTTGAGTCTCGTGGGCGACGCGCCGGGCAAACTCCCGTGAGATCAAGTCCTCGTAGTCGTCATAAGACACGCCAATTTTTCTTGACAAGTGTGCCGGGGTTGATCTAGAAGGTGATTAACGGTCGTTCATTCATTTATTTCGATGGACGGCCATTGACCCTCGATGCGCTTTCGGGTGTCCGCCCGCATGGGTCATCCACCCCCATCAAAACCAACAGGGCCGGGCGTATGTCGCGGAACGATCCCAAGGCACGGATGCTTGACAAGGCAAGAGCCCTTTTCTGGAAAAAGGGTTACGGGGTCGCCACCATGCGTGACATCGCCCGTGCCTACGGATGCAAGCCGTCCAACATTTACAATTATTTTTCCACCAAGGAGGAAATCCTCTTCGAAGTGCTTCGAGAGGAAATGGAGCATCTCCTGAGGCCCATCCGGCACCTGGAGCACGAGTCCGGGAGCGATGCGCGAGACCAGCTCAGCCAGCTCATAAGGAGCCATCTGAGGCTGAACCTGAGCTACCGTCGATCCGGCAAGTTGTTGTTCGATGTGGCTCTTGATCACCTTTCGCCTTCCCGACGAAAGGAGATCGTGGCTATGCGGGACCATTACGACCGCATCATACGGGGGGTAATCAGAAGGGGAATCGAGCAAGGGCGATTCAGACCGGTGGACGAAAAGCTCACGGGAATGATGATTGCTTCCATGATCACCAGGACCCGCATGTGGTTTCACCCCAAGAAGGGTGTTTCCGTGGAAGAGCTGGCGGAATTCATCAGTGACTTTGTACTGAACGGTCTGTGCGTGCCCACCGGGAGCGGTCGGTAGGCGGAACAGCGTATTGCCCGGCGGGCGGAGGAGCGTATGCGCCGGGGCAACGAAACCTCATCATAACTATGGTCAAGGAGTGGATCAGATGAACATACCATTAACACCCATCCGATTTTTGGAAAGGGCCATCAAGGTTTACGGTAACAAGACAGCGGTAATCTGCGGGAAACATCGTTTTTCCTATCTGGAACATTACGAGCGGGTCAATCGTCTTTCCAACGCACTCTTGAACCTGGGCGTGCGGAAGGGCGATCGCATCTCATACCTGGGATACAATTGCCACAGGCTCCTGGAGGGCTTTTACGGCATACCTCAGATCGGGGCCGTGCTGAGTCCTTTGAACATCCGGTTGGTTCCGGATGATTTCAGGTACATCCTGAACGAGTCCACCCCCAAGGTCCTCTTCCTGGATAAGGATTTCGTGCCGCAGATCAAGGCGGTGTGGGATGATCTTCATTCCGTTGAACACGTGATTCTCTTGGGAGACATGGAAAACGCCCCTGGTTGGATAGGAGGGACATACGAGGCACTCATGGCGGATGCCTCGCCCGAACCACCGTATCCCCTGGGTCAATATCCCTTTGACGAGGACGATGTGGCGGAGATCTTTTACACCAGCGGCACCACCGGAAAGCCTAAAGGCGTGATGTTGACCCATCGAAACGTCACCCTGCATGCCATGTCTTTCCTGGCTGTGGAGCCCCTGGATGAGACTGAAATACAGATTCATCTGATTCCGCTTTTTCATGTCAACGGGTGGGGGACACCCCATTACCTGACGGCAAAGGGCGGAACCCACATAATGCTTTCAAAATTCGATCCCGTGGAGACCATGGAGATCATCCAGCGGGAAAAGGTGACCCGATTTTACATCATCCCCACAATGGTGAACGCCACCCTGGCCCTTCCAGACTTCGGGGATTATGATGTCTCGAGTGTCAGGCGTGTGCTGGTGGGAGGTGCACCTCCGCCCACGGGAATGATCGAGCGCGTGGAAGAGGCCTTTGGAGCTCTAACCTCCACGGCCTTCGGCATGACCGAGGCCTGCCCTCTAATAGCCTGGCCTGAACTGGGCCCCCATTTGGATCCCGAAATTCGAAATTACCGCGCCAGAAAGACATGGGGATTCCCCATGCCTGGTGTCGAGTTCAAGGTGGTGGATCCGGAAGGCAACGCCCTGCCCTGGGACGGTGAGGCTATAGGTGAACTCCTGGTGCGGGGGGACATGGTGATGAAAGGATACTATGCCAGTCCCGAGGCCACCGAAACGGCCCTGGAAGGGGGCTGGTACCACACCGGCGATTTGGTCTCCATTGGCCCGGACGGCTCCCTGTTCATCAAGGATCGTATGAAAGAGATCATCATAAGCGGAGGTGAAAACATCTCCTCCCTGGAAGTGGAACAGGTGCTCTATTCAAACCCGGACATCCTGGAATGCGCCGTAGTGGGAAAACCCGACGATCGGTGGGGGGAGGTGCCGGTGGCCTTCGTGGTCCCCAGGGAAGGCTCTAATCTCAGCCCCCAGGACGTGATCGACTTTGCCCGGTCGAGGATGGCTCATTTCAAGGCACTTTGCCCGGTCGAGGATGGCTCATTTCAAGGCTCCCAAAGAAGTGCGATTTATCGAACAATTCCCGCGAGGAGGCACTGGCAAGATTCTCAAGCAGGTGCTCCGAAAGCAGGTGAGTGGTTCCTGAAACCAGGGGCTTTGTTTTTCGTCAACCACAAGCGACAGGGGAGGTGATAAGAGATACGGAGCAAGTGCTCATTGTTCACTGGCCCGACGGCCTCGCGCTCAGGGCCCGTTTTTCCAAGGATATCTTGACAAGGGAGGGTGCGATGAAAAGGATCATGTTTTTCGGCCTGTTGGTGGTTGCGTTTG
>JAFDIS010000143.1 GCA_019307945.1 Deltaproteobacteria bacterium
GAGCGGTCCTCCCACGCCCGGAGATGTCACTTCCAGATGGTAACAGCAAGAGGAGGTGACTTCGTTCGTGGCGCAATCAGCGTCCCAGGCCTTCAACTGGAAGGAATAGGTGCCCGTACCTTCGGTGACGTCTCCGGTCTTGCGAAGTTGTGCCGTCCTTTCTCCGGTGCGGACCAATTGAAAGCCGCCCGGGTCGTCCCCCTGCCACGTGAGGGACCATTCGTAATAGTCGCCCAGCAGGGCCCCGGAGACCTCGAAATCGTAGGTGCATGTGCCCGAGCTGCAGGTAAAGTCGGTTCCGCCCGTGGGCTCAGGCGTGATCACGTGAGTATCGTTTTGCACCGTAATGGAAAAGCTGTGGGAATCCTCTGTTGCCGGGCTCGCTGCGTCCACCACACGGACCGTCACGTCGTAGGTCCCCGCGCACACGTCCACCGTACCGGTAAGGCTTCCGCTGAGGGTGCCGATGCTCAGCCCCGGAATCTGGGATGAGACGATGTTCCAGGTATAGGGCTTGGTCCCTCCGGTTGCAAGTACGGTATCGGAGTACGAGGCGCCCACCGTTCCCGTCGAAAGCGCACTCTCGTTGATTTTCACCGCCTCGGTCGGCGGGCCGTCCCCGCAACTCCCCACGCCGTAACAATCCTGGTCGTAGCAGTTGGCGTATCCGTCGCCGTCCTCGTCCTCCTCGGCAGGGTCGTCACAGATTTCAACCGATGTCCCCGTGCCGGAGCCGCCGGTGCCGGTCCCGCTCCCGCATCCCTGGATGCCCGAGACTTCGTTACAGGAGCGGGCGATCATGAGGTCGTCGTACGTGGGACCTGTCACCTGGTTCGGATCCCCGAATTCGGCGTCATCATCCCCGTTGAGACCGTCGAAAAATCCGTTGGATCCGTCCAGGTCTTTGGGTCCGCCGCTCACAATCACGTAGGCCATGTTGGTGAGGGTTCCGTTCTGGTTGATATGCACCACGGTCGAACTGAATGGGGTGCATCCGCTCTGAAGGGTCGTACAAAAGGTCGTGGTACCGCTCGAGGTGAGGTTCTCGTTCACCCCGTACTTCATACGGTTGGCCCAGGCATCGTCTCCCGAGGACAGGCCCAGGTCACGATAGGGTAGGTTGCCGAAGTAGGTCCCGGAATCACCAATTCCGTCCGTGCCGCTGTCAGCGTAGGGCAATCGGCCGGAGGCGGTAAGGTATCCCTCAAGGGCATAGTCGGCTTTCTCGAGGATGGCCCGCGCCTTCCGTACCTTGGCGGACTGGATCAGGGAAGGGAGCACCGTGGCCACGATTGAGATGACGATCCCCACGATGACGAGCACCACTGAAAGCTCAATGAGGGTGAAACCTCTCGACCACTTTCTTGTTTTCATATATCTACCTGATTTCACGATAGGAATCATCATGATGGCACTCTAGAGGAAACCACTTGCCTTGTCAATAAGCACCGCGTGCCTCCCTGCAGCATGGCAAGACCCGCCTCCTGGGGGTCTCCTGCGCCCCCCGGGATGGCTGATCATCGGCTTTGCAACTGAACATCCATCGGCGTAACGTGCTGGAAACTTGATGGAAAAGGGGTAAGGCAAATGCGGGCAGGAGCGAGCGTCAACGAGGGGGGAGGGAAGCAAAAAGGCCCGTTTTCGGGGCCCCGTGTCTTGGTAAGGATGTGCATCGCGGGGGAGGAAGCGAAACCCTCCCCCGCGGCCGCCTACCGGAATATCAGGAGCCAGGCGTGGGCGATGGCCACGCTGATTACCATGTAGGGAAAAGCCACTTTCATGAAACCACCGAAGGAGATCTTGTATCCGCGCGACTCCGCGATCCCCATGGTCACCACGTTGGCCGAGGCGCCTATGATGGTCCCGTTTCCGCCGAAACACGCTCCCAGGGCGAGGGCCCACCACAAAGTGTTTTCGGCGCCCGGAATGACCGAGCTCAGGTAGGCCACGATGGGCAGCATAGTGGCCGTGAAGGGAATGTTGTCCACAAAGGCCGACATGATGGCGGCCACCCAGATGATGAGGCTGCAGGCCATCACGAAGTCGCCCTGGGACAGCTTGAGGATCCAGTCGGCAATGAGGGCCAGGAGCCCGCTCGATTCCACCGCCCCCACGATAATGAAAAGGAAGATGAAGAACATGAGCGTGGGCCACTCGATGTCCTTTTCGATGATTTCGATGAGGTTCACTTTCTTGGTGAGGATGGCAATGGTCAACAATATGGATGCCCCCATGAGCGCCGCTATGCTCACCTCCATGTGCCAGTAACCGTGGCTGAGAAAGAGGAACACCGCAAATCCAAGAACGCCCAGTCCGTAGGCCAGCAGGGTGGGGTCGGTGATCTGATATTCCTTCTTGAGAACCTGGATGTACTCCTCCACGTTTTCCACCTTTGCCGTCGCATAATCTTTGCCCCAGACAAACTTGGAAAAAAGGATCAGAACGATCATGCTGACCCCGCAGATGAGAGCCAGAGCTATCACGAAGTCCATGAACGTGAGTCCCGCATAGGAACCGATCATGATGTTGGGCGGATCACCGATCAGGGTCGCCGTACCGCCGATATTGGAGGCCAGGACCAGGGGAATAAGCATGACCAGGGGATTGAGGGAAAGGGAGATGCAGATTTCGATGGCCACTCCCGTGAGCAGCAACATGGTGGTAACGTTATCCAGGAACGCGGAAGAGACCGCGGTAAAGATCATCAAATAGATGGCCAGGATGAAGACCTTGCCCCGCGCAAGCTTGTAGGACATGTACGCGCACCACTGGAACACGCCGGTGTGTTTCAGCACGCCAACGATAATCATCATCCCCATGAGGAGAAAGATTACGTTCATGTCGATGGAGGCGATGGCGGCGTCAAAGGAGAGGATATGCCATTCGGGCAGGATCGTCCCCACGGTATAGGAAAGGGTCATCATGAGTGCGGCGCCCAGCATGGCCGCGATGGTTCGGTGCAGAAGTTCGAAGGCGATGAGCACATAGGCCAGAACAAAGACCACCGTGGAGATCCAAAAGGCCGGCCCCAGGACCCTGGGCATGGTAATCTTGGCCGTGTAATAAAAATGGTCCCCTTTCTGGGCAAGATCCCTCCCGCTCAACTGAATGGACTGGGCTTTGAAACTCGCCTTCCGGGCCGTGATTTTGATTCGGGCATCGTGCACGGTCCCCTTTTTCATCTGGAAGTGTGAAACAAAATGGCCGCTGTGGGAAGTAACGATATGCTCCACTTCCTCTCCGTTCACGACAACCATTAGTTCCGCCTCGGGCACGGGCTCGTGGTGGGGGTCCAGCACGGTGCCCGCCAGGTACACGGTGTCCCCGTCCGTGATTTGTGGTTTAGAGGGACCCTCTTTCGGGCCGTGGCCCGCGACCGCGGGCGACAACACCGCCGAAACGGCCAGAACGAGCAGCGAAAGCATGAAAACCGACTTTTTCTTGTACATCCTGAATCTTCCTCCGTAGGTTGAAAACCGGAGTGCATCTCTCCGGTCATTGTGTCGAAAATCGGCTTCGGACCTTAACAGAAGGTTTTTCCCAGTGTCAAGCAAAAGAATGAGGGCCTTTTTTCAAAATCCAAATGGGACCGGGAGCTTAAGTATCCTCAGTGTTGTCGTTGACATGATGGCGAATTCTATGATAATCGGAACTCACCGACATGGAACCACGGGTCTTCGAAATCAAATCCCTCGCCGTGCAAAACGCCATTATGCTAGCGTGCCTCGGTGTGGTGGTCATACTGCTGATTCGGGGTGCCGTCCGGAAGAGCCCCCGGCACGTCATGGTCTTCAGCGCATGGACACTCATCATCCTGTGGTTTTTCAACAGCCCATTTTTCGGCTTCAGTGCCGTGACGGTGAGCAACCGGGGAATCGGCGTGGACTACGGCATCCTCTCGTTTCGGAACGCGGTCTTGCCCCTGACCACGACCTGGAGAATTGAAACCCGGCTATCGGGCATAAAAAAGACGAGAAGGCTCTATCTGCTCGTATTGGGCGACCATGAAAGTATGAAGGTGGGCCGCGGCGGCCTCTCCCTGCTCAAAGAGGTTGGAGGCGCCATTGATCGGATGAAAGGCAGGGCCCCCGCGTCGGGATAACGTAACAGGTTGACCTCGATTTCGGCGTATGGGGCGGGGGGGAGGTCCTGTCGCGCGGTGAGGGTCGCGGCCGGGGACGTGGACTGCGGAAGCAACCATCCGGTGCCGCTTTTTGCGTGACGGATGGGAGATTTCGTGTGAACCATCATTCATGTGAGGAGGTAAGCCATGAGGAGAAAAGCCTGTTTCCGGTGCCGCTTTTTGCGTGACGGATGGGAGATTTCGTGTGAACCATCATTCATGTGAGGAGGTAAGCCATGAGGAGAAAAGCCTGTTTCTGGACCGTGTTGTTTTTCCTGGCCTGCGCATGGGCGCTTTTACCGCCCGTGCTTTTCGCGGGCAAACCGATCATCATGGGCGTGCCCACTTCCCTGGGGTTCCTGGAGGGTAAGGAAGGGCTTTTCAGCCTTAACATGGCAGTGGACGAGGTCAACAAGGCGGGCGGGGTGAATGTGGCGGGCGTCAAACGTCCTTTCAAGGTCGTGGCCATCGACGCGAGGGGCGCCGAACCAGGCGTGCCCGTTGCGGACGTGATCCGGGCACACAAGAAACTGATACTGGAAGACAAGGCCGACTTCATCGTGTTCGGATCCTTTCGGTCCGAGTGTGCCATCGCCTGCATGGACGTGGTGGGGCAATACAAAGTCCCCATGCTCCTGGGTGTGGCCATGTCGCCGGCCATGGAAAAGAAGGTGCAGTCCAACTACGACAGGTACAAGTATACCTTCCGGGTCTGCCTCAACGCCGTCTACCTGATCAAATACCTTGGCGGGACAATGGCTTACCTGAACAAGCAGTTCGGTTTCACCCGGGTCTTCATCATGAACCAGGACGTGGCGTGGGCGCGGAAGACCGGAGACCTCATGGTAAAGCTGGTGTTCGACAGGATGGGGTGGACCGTGGTCGGTCGGCAGGCCTATCCCACGGGGGCTTCGGACTTTTCCTCCGGTCTCATGAAGGCGAGGGCCAAGAAGGCCCAGGTGATCCTGCCCATCTTCGATATGCCCCAGAGCGGCATCCTGGTAAAGCAATGGAAAGGCATGCGTGTTCCCGCCCTGGTGGCCGGTTTTATCTCGCCCCTGGCCGGCCCGGGTGCCTGGAAGACCTTTGACGGCAAGATCGACGGTGCCATCAATTCCATCTTTGAAATCGGAAACGTGCCGTGTCCCAAAGTCCCCGAGTCGGTTGCCTTTTTCAATAAATACAAGAAACGTTACGGCAGGCCCATCGAGGCGGGTCACTCTCCAGCACCCGCATATGAAATGGTCTATATTCTGAAGGAGGCCATCGAGAGGGCCGGCACCACCGAGGCCGATGCCGTGGTGGCGGAGCTGGAGAAAACGGACAGGAAGGGGGTAATGGGCCGAATCCGCTTCAACAAGGGCCACCAGGTGATCTACGGTACTAATCCCCGTGAAGCGGCCCTGGGCTGCATGGTGCAATGGCGTGCGCCGGGGAAACGCATAATCGTATTTCCCCCCAACGTGGCTGAAGGGTCGATCCATCTGCCTCAGGGTTTGAAAGCCGCGAAATAGCCGATACGGGCTTTAAAGTCTCAAAAAGGAAATTCGGATCCTCCCGGGTCGCGGGGTCATGAAAGGGGCCGCCCCCGGCCCGGGGCAAGGATCCTTTTACCCCGGGAAACGCTTATGTTTTTGGGAACCATCGTATACGGCTTCATCAACAGTGCCATCCTCGCCCTCCTGTCCATGGGATTCAACCTCACGTTCGGCATAAGTGGAGTAGCCAACTTCGCCTACGGCGCTGTTTACATCTTCTCCGGGTTCCTGGCCTGGATCCTCATGCACTCGTGGGGAGTGCCCTATTTCATTTCCGTGCTCGCCGCCATCTTCTGCTCGGGCTGCGTGGGCATCCTGATGTACTATGTGGTGATCATCCGGGTCAAAGGCCTCTCCCTTTCAGAGGTGATGGCCACTTTCGGCATCGGAATGGCCGTAATGGAGCTGTTCCGCTATTTCGATTTCGTGGGATTCCGCTACACCCTGCCGGTGTTCGTTGACGGAAGTCTTTCCTTCGGGGAAGTGTACATCGACTACCAGCGGGTTTTGATCGCGTTGATTGCAGTCTGTTTGACGGGATTCATTTACGTTTTTACGCACCACACCCGGGTGGGGCTCGCGTTCAGGGCCATCGCCCAGGACGAGCGGACCGCCCTAACCTTCGGGATCGACTCGGATCGCATCGGAGCCTTCAGCATGGCCTTTGGTTCCGCCCTGGCGGCGGTGGCGGCCATCGTAATACTGCCCCTGGGAACCATAGCGGTGGAGGGCGGCTACGAGGTACTGATCAACGCCCTGGCGGTCTGCATCGTGGGGGGATTGGGCAGCACCGTGGGGATTCTCGTGGCGAGTGTGCTCATAGGGTACGCCCAGACATTCACCGCCAATTACCTGGAACCCCACTGGATGATCCTGGTGAGCCTGATCGCCATTGCCGTGGTCCTGACCGTGAAACCGTCGGGTCTGTTCGGCCGCCAGAAAGAACTCGAGGAGAGAATTTGACCGCCCGCGCAGGAAACGTTCCCTCTGGAAATCGGGCACTCGAGGAAGCAGTCATTCGATAGACGCCATGAAAAAAAGGAAAGAACGAATCGATCGGGGAATCAAGGCGAGGTCCGAGGACGTCTTCGCGCTGTCGAGTTTTCGAGAGATGCTCTACCTCCTGGCGCCCAGGGCCCTCCCCGTGCTGGGTCTCCTGGTTTTTGCGCCGCTCCTGGGGGCCTATTGGCGGGAGATCCTGATGTCCACCGCCATTTATGCGCTTCTCGCCATGAGCTGGGACATGCTCGTGTCGGTGGGTCTCATTTCCCTAGGTCAGTCTCTTTTCTACGGTATCGGATCCTATGTGGCGGGATCTCTGAATCATTACCTTTCCTGGCCGCCGATATTGACCATCCCCGCGGCGACCGTGCTGGGAGGGCTCATCTGTACGCTGTTTCTGCTGCCCGTCGTGAGGCTTCGCGGAATATACTTCGCCATGGTGACCCTGGTTCTGCCCCTTATGCTTCTGAGGTTGGTGGAGGCAACCCGCATCCTTGGGGGAACGGAGGGGCTTACGGGCCTGGATCCCTTCCCGGGTCAGTTGACGGCCTGGTACGTACTCCAGGCGGCGGTACTGGTGACCCTTTTCGGATTCCGAAGGCTCATGGGGTCGGATTACGGTCTCATCATCAAAGGCATCGACGATAGTGACCGATCCGTCATGAGCGCCGGGATCAACATCCACTGGTACAAGGCTCAGGTGCTCTTTCTCGGCGCCTCGGTGGGATCCTTTGCCGGGGCCTGCGGAACACACTTGGATATGTTCGCCGGCATGCCGGGGTTCGCACTGGACTACTCCATCATGCCCATTGCTGCGGCAGTGGTTGGAGGTGCGGGGACCTTTGCTGGCCCGCTTCTGGGCGCCTTCATTCTGGTACCTCTCTCGGAGATCCTCAGGGCCCTGGGCGCACTCCGGATCGTGTTTTACGGGGTCTTTCTTGTGATTTTCGTGGTGGTGCTGCCCGAGGGAATTTTTCACTATTGTCGAAGAAAATACCACCAGATTGAAAGATGGGTGGAGGTAGAATGAGTTCCGAGACCCCGCTGCTCCAGGTCAAAGACCTGTCCAAGTCCTTTGGTGGCGTAATGGCCGTGGCTTCCGTGAGTTTCGATCTGAAAAGAGGGGAACTCCTCGGGATCATCGGGCCCAACGGGTCCGGCAAGACCACCCTGGTGAATTTGATCACGGGGTTCGTGAAGTCCGATACGGGAAGAATTCTATATGAAGGTCGGGACATCACGGGATGGCCACCTTACAAAGTGGTGGATCTGGGGATCGCGCGGACATTTCAAATGGTGAGACCTTTTTACCAGTTGCCCGCTTTCAAGAACCTTATTGTCCCATTGTGCTCCCCCAGGGTCAAGAAGCTGGCGGGCGGCCGCTACGGCGATCGGGACGCGGTGGCCCTGGACCTCCTGGAAGAGGTGGGGTTCGAACGGGACGCCTTCGTCTCCTACAAGCTGGCAGGGGCCCTGCCTCAGGGGTATCTCAAGAGGCTGGAACTGGCCAAGAGCATGGCCTTGAGACCGGATCTCTTTATCCTGGATGAGCTTTTTTCCGGTCTCAGCCTGGCGGAGGTGGCCGGCATCGTCCCCATCATCGAAAAAATGAGGATCCAGGGAAAAACGATCATCATGATCGAACACAGGCTGAAGGAACTGTTTCGGATCGCCGACCGGGTGATGGTCCTCAATTACGGGGTCAAGATCGCGGAAGGCCAGGCCCAAGAGGTGATGGAAGACGAGGCGGTAAAAAAGGCCTATCTGGGAAGTGAAGGTTAAAGAGGCGCGATGCTGACGGTAGAAAATCTGATGGTCTTCTTTGAAAACGCCCTGGCCCTCAACGACTTCAGCATGGAGGTGAGGGAAGGGCAACTGGTGGGCGTCATCGGCTCCAACAGCGCGGGCAAGACCACCCTTATGAACGCCCTGTCCGGGCTAATCATCGACATGCGCATCAAGGAGCAGAGGAGGGGAGGACAGAGGATCACACTGTACGGCAAGGTGCTTTTTGAAGACCGGGATATCACTACGATGCCGCCCAGCCGACGGGTCAAGCTGGGCATCGTGCTCTGCAGGGAGCGGCACCCGGTCTTTCCCGAGAGCGATGTCCTGGAGAACCTGAAGATGGCCGGATATCTTCAAAAGTCGGGTAAGGTGCGGGAGACGATCCGGTACGTGTTCGACCTTTTTCCCGCCCTGGTCCGTCTCAAGTCCCGGAAAGCGGGCTTTCTGAGCGGGGGTGAGCAGCAGATGCTGGCCATCGGCATGGCTCTCGTGGCCCAGCCCAGGCTTCTCCTCCTGGACGAACCACTCCTGGGTCTGAGTCCTATGATGCAGGAACTCGTCATGGGCGCGGTCCAGGATCTGCGCGGGACTTCCAGGATTACGGTCCTTTTGAGCGAACAGTTCGCACGGCCCGTTCTGCCGCTCATCGATTATGGATATGTTATTGAAAACGGTATTCTCACTCTTATGGGGAGTGGTCGGGAACTCATGGACAACCCGGAAGTCAAGGCGGCCTACTTCGGCGTATGAATCAAGGGCCGCACTACGATATGAACATGAAAAAGCCTTTGCCCCATCAAAACATCTTTGAGGCCTTTGCCTCGAGCGCCGAAGCACACAGAGACAAGACGGCCCTCGTGTACCTTGGAACAAGGTATTCCTATGGCAGGCTTCTCGGCCTCGCGCAATCCTTTGCGGGGGGATTGGCCCGTGCGGGAGTGGGGCCGGGGGACCGTGTCGTACTCTATCTGCCCAACAGTATACAGTGGGTTGTCTCCTGGCTGGGGGTGCAGCGGGCGGGGGCCGCCGCCGTACCCATTACTCCCATCTATACGGCCCATGATCTTCAGTACATCGCTGTGGACAGCGGCGCGAGCTTTGTTGTCTGCACCGACGCAAATTACGGATATGTGGAGCAGATCTTTTCTGAAACAGGTCTTCGCAAGGCCATTGTGACCCGTCTCACGGATCTGCTGCCCTTCTGGAAACGGCTCTTCGGCTGGGCGTTCGACAAGGTTCCCAAGGGAAAGGTCTCCCGCAGGGAGCAGGTGGTGCCCTTCAAACGGGTGATCCAATCCGGTGCCGCTTCAGGGTCCTCATCCGCCCTGGAAACCAAGGAAGAGGACGTGGCCGAGATCATCTACACGGGTGGGACGACGAAGTTTCCCAAGGGGGTGCCCATTACACACGGCTTGTACCTGGAGTCCGCCTACGAGCAGATTACCATGAGCGATCCGCTCTTTCCGGCCCCGGAAAACGTCATCATCGGATCCGCCCCCCTGTTCCATATACTGGGGCAGACCTGCGCCTTGAGTACCCTCCTGGTGGGCGGAACCCTAATTCTCATGCCCAAGGTCAATCTGGACGCCCTGTTTCACGCGGTGCAGGCGTGGAAGGCCAAATCACTAATCGGTGTACCCACCCTTTATCGAATGATCCTGGAACATGACCGCCTGGACTACTATGACCTGAGTTCCCTGCGCTACTGTTTCAACGGTGGCGATGTGCTTCCCGTGGAGGTGAATCAGCGGTGGCGGAAGCGCTTCAATCGGCCCATTTACCAGGGTTACGGGGCCACTGAGACCTGCGGGGGGGTCTCCATGTGTCCTACGGACGAGGAAAACCCTCTCAAGAGCATCGGCAGGGTCCTTCCCAGCAAGGAGATCAGAATCGTGGATCCGAATACCCTGGAACCGGTGCCCCCCGGTGAGCCGGGTGAGGTACTCGTCCATTCGGAGAGAATGGTTCGGGCATACTGGAATAAGCCTGAGGAGACACGCGAGGCCTTCGTCGAACTGGATGGAAAGTTGTGGTATCGAACTGCGGATATCGTTTCGCGGGATGAGAACGGCCACCTCTATTTCGTGGACCGCACGGTGGACACCATAAAACACAAAGGATATCGCATCTCGTCGTCGGAGATCGAGTCCGTGCTTCAGGAGCACCCCGCGGTGGTAGGCGCCTGCGTAGTGGGGCTTCCGGACGAAAAAGTGGGTGAGAGGATCAAGGCATTCGTGGTACTCAAGGAAGACATCAAGGGAATTACGGGGTATGACCTCATTAAGTGGTGCCGTGAAAAGCTCGTGTCATACAAGGTCCCCCAGTACATCGAGTTTCGCGACATGCTGCCCAAGTCCAAAGTGGGAAAACTGCTCAGGCGCGAAATCAGGAGCGAGGAGAAGAGGCGTGCAGAGGCCTAGACAATGGGGCTGGTCCGGCCCTTGCCGTCATGCCGCATC
>JAFDIS010000045.1 GCA_019307945.1 Deltaproteobacteria bacterium
AAACCTGAACCATGCGATCCAGCAGGAAAGGGAATCTCACCTCTTCCGTCTGGCCCGGCTGGCGGATACGTATCGCGTTCACATCGATACGGGAATCTTCGGAACGGAATACGCAAGGGTTCTTAATCAGGCTCACCTTGTCTTCAACCTTCCCATCCGGGATGAGGCCAACATGCGGTTTTTCGAGGCCATGGCCTGCGGCGCGGTGGTGATGAACCCGCCGTCGGATGAGTTGGAGTTGCTGGGTTTTCGTGCTGACCGGCATTACCTGGCATTCAAGGATCCGGAAGAGGCCTTGGAACGCTATTTTCATCAGTGGGGAGAAGATCGTAGAGTGGAAATCGCCCGAAACGCCCGGGAAGTCCTGGAGCATCACACCTATGACAGGCGCGCTGCGGATCTGCTCAAGGCGATGGAACGGATTCCCGTGGATCCCCGAAACCGCCCGGCCCTGGCGCTCGATGCCGGGGAGATGGATGCTCGCTGGGAGCAATACTTTGCCGAGGAAGTTGACGTGGAGGGGCTGGGCAAAGTTTCGAGGTTTCATCCCACGCTGGTGGCCTGGCAGAGACACCTGGTGAAGCACGAACTGGACATCCGGAATCTGGATTTCCACATGTGGGCTTGGTGGATCCGCCTGCTGGCCCTATCCGGCCTGAAAGAGGCCCTGGCCCGATTTTTGGCGGACCGGGAAAATTTACTCCAGGTCTTTCCCTGCTACCACGATAAGGCGGAGGAACTAAGGGCGTCGCTCAACCAACTCCTTTACGGTTTCCACTTCTCATAAGGACACGAGGGCAATGCGGATTCGAGCGAGGGACGCGCCATACGGAGGAGAATCCTCTCAGGCATGCCATTCCGAACCTGATCCGGCTGGATAGCGACCGCACCGGGGGGAACATGGCTGCCACAGGGGGTAGAGGACCTCGGCGAGTGATGGAAGGCAGGAGCAGTATTTGGAAATTCTCCCGTGATTCCCAGACGTCCCGGCGTCTCATTTCTGAGAAGCGTCCCTCTTCGGTCCATCCTAAAGTCCGCTTGTGGTGGGAAGGGACCCTGACGCTGCATAACTCACAAATCAAGATCTGACCCCCTCCTTTGATATAACATTGAAGTGGAAGGCCTGCACAGCTTCTACGTGACGGCCAACGGGAAGAACTTCTACCTGGTGAAAGACGGTGTGGATGGGGGGCCGTGAAGAGACAGACAGCCTCGGGGATCGGTTCGATGAGGCGGTGGGCTGAGCGGCCACCCCGTGCTTTCGGCCCCCGTACCGCTCCGGGGCCACGCGATCCCTTTGGCGGGAAAAACCGGACTCATGGTTGAAGCGGGGCGCGGGAACCCCTTTTCAAATTCGCATTACCCAGGCCCAGGGTACGATCACCTCGAATGGGGACGGCCCCCCGTGCACGTAGCGGGGGGCCTCGTATTTCATGGAGGGATCGAACCCGGGGTTTTCCACGAAGCCGTGATCCGCAAAGACGATCAGGAGCGTGGCGGCGGGCAATCGCCTGAGCCTGAAAAGCAACTCGTTTTCCAGATACCGCTGGGCATTGGAGGCAAGTCGGGTCCAGGGGCCCTTTTCGGCGTGGATCATCTCATCAATGCCGTCCAGCTTGAGGAGGCGGGTGTCGAGGTCCTCCTGTGGGAAGGCGGATCGGAAGGCGTCCCGCAGCCGCTCCATCTGGGTTTCGGTGTTTGTGGGGGAAAAAGCCCAAAGAGCCCCTTCACGGACCACCCTGAAATGCTGGGGAAATTTTTCGAAAATCGCCTCCTTCAGCGACACCCAGAGATCCCATCGCATGCCGTCCAGGAGCACGTAGCGAACCTCACGGTGATCGGGAACGTTCCTCTTGGCCTTGAGCATGGTGGGTATGTCACGAATGAAGGAAGGACCCTCCAGAGTCCCCTCTTCCCATCCGCTCTGAGTCAGGAAACCCGAAAACGCCTCATGCCACCGTAAGATCTCCTTTTGCGCCCTCCGTTCCTCATCTGCAAGGAACGGAGGCGGAGGAGTACCGACCCGGGCCAGGAGATGGCGCAGCCGGGCCGCTGTGGAGGGAAGGAAGGCGAGGTGCCGGGTGTAAACGGTCTCCCACCGGCTCCAGGAATCGGTACCTGACGGCGGGGCCTTCTCCTCCAGCGTGGAGATGGCGTCCATGAAACGCCGGTGGAGGCTCAGGGCACGGGCCATTTCCTCCTTTCGGGCCAGGAAACCGGGGCACGGGATGGATGCCCCGGGGTCGGACGGCGCCGGCGGCTCCAGTCCCTCGGCCAGGAGCCGTTCGAAGGCCTCTCGAAGAACGACGGGATAGACTGATTCCTGCTGGAAGACCTCCAGGGCATCCGCCCCGGGAATGAGGCCCCACAGGGAACGGACGAATTCGACATCCTCCTCCACCCCGGAGACCAGTTTTTCGAAAAGCTCCGGTGCATCACGGCGGAGTTGGACGCCGATATCCCTGAGACAGGCAAACCACTCTCGATCGTCCTCCTTCGAACCTCGCCCCGGGAAAGGAAGAACCTCCAGGACCCTCGCGACCGGAACATCGTACTGTGACGCCCAAAGGGAGACGCTTACGGCCATGGCCGTGGCCCGGGGGCCCATCTCCCGGTAGAGGTCCTCCAGGGGGCCGGGACTCTTTTCCAGGTACAAAGAAATGGGGTCCTTGATCTCGCTTTCATTGGTCGTGAGTCCGCCCTTTCCCATGAAATGAATGAAGGTATCCTCTTCCAGTTCGCTTTGCTTGAGCCACCCGTTGACTATTTCCCGGACCTGCTTGAGGGTATATTTCCTGTGGACCAGGCTGTTGTAAAGTTCGTCCAGGTCCCTGCGGACCACAACGACCCTGCCCCGGAAGGCCTCGTTGACTCCATCGATCACCGCCGGGGTCAATTCCTTTTCCAGAAGGTCAAGGAGGTTTTCATCGTCCCCGCGGAGGGAGAGGAATCTCCGCAACGCCGCCGCCTCTTTCTTCTTGCCCACCAGGTCTAGCCCCTCGATGTAGGGAACGATCTTTTCACGGATGACCGAGGATCCGAGGGCGTCCATGGTTTCGCGGATACCGAGGGCAAGGTCACGCTCCAGGTCGGCAATGGGAGGCCTGCGAATCGATTCGTCCAGCGTGAACCCGCAGGAACAGACGGGCCGGCTCTGGAGTTGATCCCGGACGGGCTGTTCGCACCGTCCCACAAGAACGGAGGAGATGGCCTGCTCGGCGCTGCGAAAGTGGTGCGGCACGGAAATCATTTCCAGGCGGTCCAGTGTCTTTAGGAGGCGATAAGGGCGCGATTTACGAAGATTCTCGTAGGAGGCAAACCCCTCCCGGCCCCTCCGGCGCCGATGCGCCTCGTCATAAGCCCTTGTGTAGGCCTCCTGGAAAAAGCTGAACCGCTCCATGATTGCCGCCGCGATTTCCCCGGAGATGGTACCGGGATTTTCCCGGAAAAGGGCAAGGAGGGCGTTTCGTGCTTCGCAAAGCTCCTCATATTTTTCTCCGGAGGGGATTCGCAGCTTGGGGTCCGTGAGGTATTGATAGACGAAAAGGAGGCGTTCAGCGGTCTCGAAAAACCCTTCGGCCGCTTTGACCCGTTCGGCCTTTTCAGCAAGGAGGGGATCGGCCCGGCCCGCCCGGATGAAGCGTTCCAGACCTTCTTTGGAAGGCAGGCTGACCTTCACTTCCTGCCACTGTGCCAGCAGGGTCTCGATGTCTGCTTGAAGCTCTTTCCACGGGAAGGTCTTGAAGGCCTGGAAAGAGGCCGCCCAGACTATTCGCGATTTCAGGGTCAGGAGCTGTTCCATGGCCTTCGGCTTGAGGGCTCGCACCTCGGACCACAGGTCTTGCTGGGAGGCCAGCGTAAGGGGGATGTTCCGATATTTGTCCGGCAGGAGTGGTTGTTCCTGCAGTGCATTGCGGATGTCCTCATCAAGGATCTCCCCGCGGCCAAGGGAGGTCACCCCTTTGAGGCCGGTCCGGGCCAGTTCATCCGGGGATTTCCGCTGAATCGCCTTGTACGCCACCAGATGCCCGGTGAATAAAAGGGCCAGCACGAGGATCTCGAATTGTGGCATCAGGAGACCGTATTCCCCTTTACGGAGGCTCCAGTACATTTCTTCCAGGGGTACGGTCTTTCGATCAGCCATGGTCTCGAAAAATACGCGAGCCAGTTCGTTTCTCCTGGGGTGGATCTGAAGCTCGTAACGGTTGCCCTTGTTCCGAACCAGTCCCATGGGCTTGAGAACGCCATCCAGCACGTTTCGCAGGCCGGTTTTTGACCGGTCATCCACCACGAGAACGCCCTGTGCCAGGAAGTCTCGGAGCATCTCCTTTAGAAAGCCGGTGATAAAGGCGTCCATGTAAGGTCGGATACGGTTGTGCCTGGGGAATCTTCGTTCCAGCAGCGGCCGGGCGAATTCCGCGAGGAATTTCTCCGGAGTGAGTCTTCCGAAACGGGACAGTTCCGTCGGGGTTTCCTCCCACAGGAGGGTTCCGTCGAAATAACACTGAACGAAAAGCTCGGTTACCGATTTCTTTTCACGCTCAATGAAATCTTTGAGAAAAGAACCTTGGGCCTCACGGCTTCCCGAAGGCTCCCGGCCGATCTTTTCCAGCAAGAGGTGCGCGGCCAGAACTTCCCTCACCCGTGCCGCTTCCGGGGCGGGGGCGGCGGGGATCCAGAAAAGAAAGAGTCCGGGGTAACGGGATCGCACGCTCGGCAGGAGGACGTCTTGCACGTGGCGGTATTGGGCCTCGCGGTCCACGGTGGTTCCCACGAGTATGAAAAAGTCCTCCTCCCCTGTCTGCCACCGGCGCCCGAGTCCCTCCAGTTCTTCCACGCCCACTTCGTTCAGTTGCCGCAGATAGAGGACCCCTTTTCGGGACGTGTGCTGCCACTGGACCGTTACCTCTTCCTTCCCCCGTTCGAGCCAGCCCGCGAGTGGAAGGTAGGGGGAGTCCACCAGGCCTCCCAGTGTTGAGAAGAGCCTGCGATCCTCCGGAAAGATCTCCGAGGCCAGGTGACGAAGTTTGCTGCGCATGATCCCGGCAAGGTCGGCCCGAAGGTCGAGGAAGTAGCGGCTGTCAAGGGGGTCTCCTTTTTCCTCCACACGAATGTAAGACCCTTCCTTTTCGAGCGTCTCCAGGATGTCCCGGACGAATCGGTAGTTGATTTCGGCATCAAGCGACGTGACGGGAAAAAGGACCATTTCGGCCAGGTGCCTGACGGTGTAAGGGTACTTTACCGGGGAGATCGCAAACAGGATGAGCAGTTTGATCAGGGACAGGGCGATACGCCGCTGGTCTTCATCCTCCAGCATTTCCGGAATCTCCGCCTCGTAATAACGATATACACGCTCGACGTAGGCCTGGGTCTCGGGCCGTTCCAGGATGCGGTCCAGGAAATGATCGAAGATCGCCTCCGGGCCCAGGAGACTCAAGGCGGGCAGATCGAGGCTCGAAGGAATCCTGCGCTCCGGATCCCCGGTCAGCCGGAAATGAATAAAGTCCACCACTCCCCGGTGTTCGGAAAACAGGGGCTTCAGGCGG
Source organism: Deltaproteobacteria bacterium (assembly GCA_019307945.1). Classification (GTDB taxonomy): domain Bacteria; phylum Desulfobacterota; class DSM-4660; order Desulfatiglandales; family Desulfatiglandaceae; genus B17-G16. Next base: position 5,547 of record JAFDIS010000045.1, read on the forward strand.
TCCAGGAGGGTGCAGGTTCCCGGGTGTACCGGGTAGAGGCGCGAGAAACGTTCCTCGGTCACGGGGAAGGTGGGAAAATAGGACTTGAGCCGCTCGTAGATCCCGTGGATGATCTCCTCTGCGCCGGGCCTTTTCCGGATCAGCCGCTCTGAGACGATCTCCTCGATGTGGGCCCTTCCGAGATTGAGCCGAACCGGGTAGCGGTCCTTGATCTTGTTGAAAGTGTCCTGGTGGATTTCCCCGGTCTCTTCAATCCACTCCTGGAGGCTTGCCACCACCCAGAGGGGAAAAGCGGGCGCCAGTTCCCCCAGATACTGCAGGAACCGGATATCCTCATTGTAGGACCGGGCGTCGGGCTTGGATTTAAGGAATTCGGAGAGCTCGTCCACGATGAGAACGAGCCCTGAAAAACCGGGTGCTGCAAGGGCCTGCCGGATTTCTTCGAAGGTCTCACGGCGACCCTCCTCGCCCGTTACGGCGATTCCGGCCTCGCGACCCAGTGCCTCCAGGATGCGGCGAAGCAGGATATCCTCCAGAAACTCGGAACCCCTGTGGTGGACCAGGGATACGTCGGCCACAAGGAACCGTCGTTCGCCGAGACTTTCCCGGAAGGAAGACAGGGCGGGGGCCTGGGAGAGAACCGGTTCCCAGGCCCGGGGCAGGGTGAGGAGGAGCTTGAGCATGCCCAGGAAATGGGATTTTCCGGATCCGAAGTGGCCCTTGAGGAACACGCCCCGGCCTTGCCCCTTGTCGAGCCCCACCAGGACCGCCCGCAGATTCTCTTCCACCTCTTCGGTGAGTACGAATGACTCCATGATCATCCGTCTCAGGTTAGAATCCTCCAGGTCCTGGAGCTGAATCACGGTACGGATCCGGGATATCTCCACGAGGTCTCGAATTTTCACCGTTTCTTCCAGGCCGTTCTGTGTCATGAAGCTCCTTGTCCCTTTTCGGATCTGATCTCCTCCAGGAGTTCCAGGCAGGCGTTCCCGTACTTGCGCAGGGTCGCCTCGCCGATGCCTACGATACCAGAGAGCTCCTCTTTCGTCGAGGGCATGCTGCGGGCGATCTCGCGGAGCGTGCGGTCATGAAAGATGCAGTAAGCCGGGAGGCCCTCCCGGCGTGCCAGCCGCAGGCGAAGTTCCCTCAAGTGCCGGAACACCTCTCCTTCTGAGGGTGCGGGATCGGGCGGGGAAGCCTCCCTGGCGGGAGGGAGGGTAGAGGGGGGCCGGCTGAGGGGAACCGGTTCCCTTCGCCTCATGGCTTCATGACCCTTCGAGGTCACCCTCACCACCGGGTAGATCTTGTCCCCCATCGGGACGCGATGGATCTCCAGGTAACCCCCTGAAACCAGCTCGCGCACCCATGTTTCGGTCCTGGTCTGTCCCTCTTCCTTCAAAAGGCCGTATGTGCTCAGGCGATCGAGCCCGAAGCGCAGGAGGGTTTGGCTCCGTGAACCGGCCAGGATCTTGGCGATCATGCCTACCCCGAATCGGCCCTTGAGCCTTGCCGCACAGCTCAGGATCTTGAGCGCCGTGTCGGCGTGAGCTGAAGACTCCGGCGGCGTAACAACCCCCGCGGAGGGAGAAGCTACGCATGTATCACACGCGCCGCAACGGTCCTTTTCCATGGTTTCACCGAAATACCGGAGCAGGAATTTCCGCCTGCAGCCCGCCGATTCGGCATAAGCCATGACCTGGTCGAGCCTGGTGAGTTCGTAGGCCTGCCGGATCCGCAGGGCGTCGTAGTCCACCGGCAGCGCCCGGGGATCGAGGCGTTTCAGGATGCGCACACCCCGGCCCCGAAAAGGCGGGATGTAGCAGGCCTGCCCCTCCGCCTCCATCTGGGCCAGGGCGTTTCTGAGGGCGTCTCTCGAGAGACCGGACGCCTCGGCCAGTTCCGCGGGCACAAAACGGATCCCGTCCTCTTCTTCGGCGCGGGCTGCGAGCAGGTGCTCCAGGAGCGTCCTTCGGTTTCGCGCCCTTGGGGACAGGTCTTGGAGCAGACGGGCGGGCTTATCCTTGAGATAGAGTTCAGCCAGGTTGTCGTACCGTTGAAGCCGCTTGACCACTCCGGCGTCTTCCAGGATCTTGATACCGGAGCCCACGGCCATCTCGGGGATAGTCTCTTCCCCCATCCTGCCGATTTGGCGGTAAGTGAGCCACAGCACCTCCTCGCCGCGCTTCAGGAGGCGGGCGTAGACTTCCCGGATCGTAGCCTTTTCCGGATACCGGGCCTGGATGAAAAACTCCTGGAGCCGGCGGTCGTTCGCGCTGTAGAGCAGAAGACATGCCGCCGGCTCCCCGTCACGGCCTGCACGGCCCCCTTCCTGGTAATATGCCTCGATGCTTCCCGGGAACGTGTGGTGGATCACCAGGCGAATATCGGATCGGTCGATCCCCATGCCGAAGGCGTTGGTGGCCACCACCAGGTCGCATCGCCCCTCCATGAAGGTCTCCTGCACCCGGTTCCGCATCTCCTGGTCCATGCCTGCATGATAGCCCTGGGCGGCAAATCCGTCTTCCCTGAGTTCGCCCACGAGTCGATCCACGTTTCTGCGGGTCCCGGTGTAGATCACCACCGCTCCCCGGGTCCCGGTCACCCGTGTGCGGATGATCTCGCGTTTCTCTGCATCGCCGGACACGGGGATGACTTCCCAGAAGAGGTTTCGGCGGTCGAATCCGGACACGAAGAGGCGTGGTGAGCGCAACTGGAGGTGTTGCAGGATATCGGTTCGGACCCTTTCGGGCGCCGTGGCCGTGAGTGCCAGGACCTGTGGCCTTCCCAGGCCGTGGAGGGCGTCCTTTATCTTCAGGTAGTCGGGCCTGAAATCGTGTCCCCACTGGGAGATGCAGTGCGCCTCGTCCACGGCCACCATGGAGATTTGCGCCTTCTGGAGGGCCTCGAAAAAGCGAGGATTCCTCAGACGCTCGGGAGACACGTAGAGCAATTTCACCTCGCCCGATTTCATGGCCAGCAGGACTCGTTCCTGCTCGGACAGGGGCATGAGGCTGTGAAGCGAGGCCGCAGGAAGATCCAGCACGCGCAAGGTGTCTACCTGGTCTTTCATGAGGGCGATCAGGGGCGAAACAACCAGGGTGAGGCCCTGTCTGATGAAGGCCGGGATCTGGTAGCAGAGGGATTTCCCGCCACCCGTGGGCATGATTACCAGCACATCGGAGCCTTCCAGGACCGCGGCGAGTGTGTCTCGTTGACCGGGCCGAAATTGGGAAAAGCCGAAGGTCTTGCGGGCGAAGGAGATCGCGTCGTCAAGGCCCGGATCAGTCTGTGTTTTCCACACGGTCACTACCTTTCTGCGACAGCCGATTTCGGAGCTTCTTGATCTTGCCCAGGATCTTGAAACGATCCGGATACGCCTCGAAGACCTTTTCCAGCAGATCCACGTAAGCCGCCATGTCTCCCCTTTTCCTGTAGATTCCTTCGAGGGTGGTGGTTACGTAAAAATCGTCCGGGTCCTTCATCATGGCCCGGGCCAGTACCTTTGCGGCTTCTTCCGTGCGCCCGATCTCCTTCAGGCAGAAACCTTCCTGCTTAATGAAATAGGGGTTTTCAGGCTGGAGCAGGGCCGCCTTTCTGTAATGGTGGAGGGCCTGGGCCAGGCGGCCCCGGGCCTTGAGTTTTTTTGCCAGGAGTTCGTGGAGCGAGGCGTTTTCCTTCTGGGAAGGCATCTTCAAGGCGGCTTCAAGTTCCCTTATATTCTGCTCCTCGCTCCGACCGAGACCCTTGAGCCTGATCATTTCTTTTTGAATCACCTCATCGCCTGGAAAATCCCTGCGCAGCCTTTCGTAGATGCCCAGGGCCTCGCGGTGTCGTCCCAAACGATTGAGAACCACCGCCTTTTCCCGGATCAGGAAAGGATCGCGCCTGTTTCTGATCAATGCGTTGTCCAGGGCGTCCAGGGCCTCCTCCAGCCGGTTCATCCCCCGCAGGGCCATGGCTATGCGCAGTGTAAGGTAGGTCCCCTGATCCTTTTCAGCGGCTCGCCGGAAATGCGAGAGGGCCTTCTCATACCTCTTGCCGTGGAGGTCGATCTCCCCCAGGACATAGAGGGCGTGCGAATCACCGGGGTGAGAAGCCAAAACCTCCTGGGCCATTGTTTCGGCCTCCCCGTGCCTTCCCTGCTTGACGAGGGTCAATGCGAGGGTCGTCTTGAGCAGGGGATGGTCCGCTTGTTCCAGGAGGGCCTCACGGAGTTCCCGTTCCGCCTCTCGGAAGGCCCCTTGCTTTCTCAGGTCCCTTGCACGTTCCCACTTGATCCGCGAAAATGAATCCAGCTCCATGACAGGCTCGGCCTCTGTCAAGGTACATTCAAAGTATGAATCATATGGCTCCCCTGGCCTTCTTATTGCAGAGTGGGGGAGGGAGGTCAAGATCCCCGGGGGTGATTCGGTAGAAAAAACGCGAACGATGACGGGGCTCCGCAGTGTTCGATCGTTAGGGCGTTGCGAATTGCGGGCTGAAAGCGGCTTGCCCTTTTTCCGTTGAACTGCCATGGGCCTTGCACTAGAATCAGCTCCGTTTACCCGGGCGAGGGCCTTTCTTCAACCCATCGCTTCGAGGGGGTCGCCTCATGAATCCTGAGATATCCATAGTGGTGCCGCTCTACAACGAAGAAGACAACGTTCAGGAGCTGGTGGAGGCCATCGTCGAGGTGATGCGGCCTCTCGGCAGATCATTCGAACTCGTTTTCGTAGACGACGGCAGCACGGATGCCACGAATCGAAAGCTGGGGGCCTTGAGGAGAAGCCACCCTGAACTGCGCGCCGTTCTTTTGAGGAGGAATTTCGGACAGAGCGCCGCCATGACGGCCGGATTCGATCACGCAAGGGGCGAAATCGTTGTGACCATGGACGGAGACCTCCAGAACGACCCCAAAGACATCCCACGAATGCTGGAACTTATGGAATCTGGCTACGATCTGGTGCATGGGTGGCGAAAGGAGAGGCAGGACCGCTTTTTTTCGAGGCGTCTGCCCTCCATGCTTGCAAACGGCCTCATCGGTTTGTCCACCGGCGTGAGGCTGCATGACTATGGGTGCACCCTGAAGGCCTACCGCAGGGATCTGGCCAAATCCCTGATGCTTTACGGTGAATTGCACCGATTCATCCCCGTACTGGCGGATTTGTACGGGGCGCGGATCGCCGAAATCCCGGTAGCCCACCACCCTAGAAGGTCGGGAAAAAGCAAGTACGGGATAAGCCGAGCCTACAGGGTCTTTCTGGATCTCCTCCTGATGCTCTTTTTCCAGAAGTTCGCCACAAGGCCTTTACAATTCTTCGGCCTGAGCGGGGGCGCCCTTTTCGCCGTGGGATTCGTCATAGAATGTTATCTGAGTTGGCTCAAGGTCTTCCGCGGCGAACAGATCGGGGGGAGGCCTCTGCTGCTCCTGGGGGCCTTACTCATTATTACAGGGGTTATCCTGGCGGGGATTGGGCTTCTGGCGGAACTCGTGGTGCGGACCTATTACGAATCGTCGGGGAAACGCATATATGCCGTACGAGAGGTCCTGGAATGAACGCAGGAATGCGCGGGACGGTGAAGCTCGCGTTGCGGCTCTGCGTCAGTTCCGCTTTGATCACCTGGTTCCTTTTCCATTACGATTTGAAGGAACTGCTCGGTGTTTTCGGCGGCCTCGCCCTCTCCGTTTGGCTCCTGGGGTGCGCCATGTACCTGGCGGCACAGGTCCTGAGCAGCGTGCGGTGGTGGATACTGGCCGAATCCCTGGACTTTGAAGGACCATGGCGGTCCTTTCTGTCTCTGTATTTCATCGGCATGTACTTCAATCTGTTTCTGCCCACCGGTCTGGGCGGCGATGTGTTCAAGGTCCATTTTTTGTCTCGCGTCAACGGGGAGCGGATGCGCGCCGCTTTCACGGTACTGGGCGATCGCCTCGCGGGGTTGATCGCCATGGTGCTTCTGGGACTTGGGGCGGTGTGCGCCGGGCCTTCTCTCTTGCCCCGGAAACTCGTCGTCGCCCTGCTCTGCGCCGCAGCGGTCCTTGCCGTCGCAATGGTGGTGCTGCCCTTCCTCTTCAGATCGGCCGAGAGGTGGCGGCCCAAGCTCGCCGAGCGTATGGCGCCTCTGCTGGTTTTGCGAAAGAAGCCGGTTGCTCTAGCCAAAGTGATCGGCCTGTCTTTTTTTCTCCAGGCCCTGGGAATGGGCACCGTGGCGCTCCTGGGCAGGGGACTCGGGATCGGTGTTTCTCTGAACTTTTATTTCGCCGCCGTACCGCTGGTAGTGCTACTGACGCTCCTTCCCGTGAGTTTCAACGGAATCGGGATACGGGAGGGAGCATTTGTCTTTTTTTTCGGCCTGCAGGGGGTGCGCCCTGAGGCATCACTGGCCCTGGCGCTCTTGTCATTTTCGATTCAAGTGACCGTAAGTCTCATCGGCGGGATACTTTATGCCGTAGGGGCGCACCGGTGAGGGAGGAGGCCGCAAAGAGCATGCCGTCCGCCAACCACGACACCCGATTCGACGCCACCTGGGATCGGCGCTTCGCAGTTCTTCTCACGGGGCTTTTCCTGCTCCGCCTAGGCTACCTGTTGGTCGCCCCCCTCGACCTTGCCCCCGACGAGGCCTATTACTGGGACTGGTCGCGCCACCTGGATTGGGGATATCTGAGTAAGCCTCCCATGGTGGCATGGATGATCGGCGGCTCTACATGGCTTTTGGGCTCATCGCCCTTCGGCGTCCGGTTTCCGGCGGTGCTCCTGGGAACGCTCGGCTTGTGGTGCCTTTACGGGCTGGGGCGTCGTTTTTACGGCCCCAGGGTAGGTTTCTGGGCGGTCGTCCTGTCCGCGGCCACGCCTGGCAATTGCGCCCTCAACCTGATCATGACCATCGACGCGCCTTTGATGCTGTTCTGGTCATTCTCACTGTATGGCCTCTGGCGGAGCGTCGAAGACTCGGGACGCCATCCCTTTTGGTGGATGATGACTGCGTTCGCCGTGGGACTGGGCCTCTTGAGCAAACAAAGCATGCTGGGATTTCCGGCCCTGTTGCCCGTTTTTCTCTGGGCGAGCCGCAAGGACCGGCATCTGTTGCGGGGACCCTGGCCTTACCTGTTCGTGCTTTTCTCCCTCATGTTTCTTGTCCCCGTCGTGTGGTGGAATTTCCGGCATGACTGGGCCACGCTGCATCACACGGCCCACCATTTTGAGCACGTCAAGGGGGGGGTGGGGCTGTCTTTGCTGCCCTTTCTCAAACTCCTGGGCACACAATTGGGAGTGCTTTCCCCCTTGACATGGATTCTCATGATAGTCGTGGGCGTGGCGGGTCTGCGGCATTTGTGCCGGCGGGACAGGCGTGAAGTATTTCTGCTCGTTTTCGGTGTGCTGCCCCTGCTGGGTATCTTTCTCCTGAGCCTTCGACAGAAGGTCCACGGCAACTGGCCGGGGCCTGTGTATTCGGCCCTCGCGGTATTGCTGGCGGCATGGGCCGTGGGCGCGCTGCCACAAGGTCCGCGTTTGTCGGGGTGGCGTTCCCTTTTCAGGCCCGCCTGGGTCACGGGGGCGTTGCTGAGTATCCTGGCCTATGTCTTGCCCTTCTTGCTGCTCGCAACACCTCTGAGCGGCAGTCGCCTGGACCCCACGGTCCGTGTGAGGGGGTGGAGGGAACTGGGCACGAGGATCGGGACCATGAAAGAGGCGATTCTCCCGGGCGATCGAGGCTTCATCGCAAGCCCGCGCCGGCAGGTGGTCAGTGAACTTGCCTTTTACATACCGGGACAGCCCCAGGTCTTTCGCTGGCCGCCCCACAAAGGATCTTCCCCCACCCAGTATGAAATCTGGCCGCCTCCTTCCGGAGGATCGGACGCAGAAGCATTGCTCGTCATAGAGGCAAAGCGGGGCTTGCCCAAGAACGTGCATTCGTCCTTTGAACAGGTTCGCCCGGTGGGTGAAGTGTCCGTCCCCCTGGGCCCCGAGAAAAACCGCCTTTTCAAGGTCTACAGGGGCTCCGGTCTTCTCCGGTGGCCCTCGATTAAGTGATCTTACATTGCCTGGTTTTGAGCTTTTTCCTGACGAAGCGTGAGAAAAATGTTGAACAGGAGACAGCGTAGTGTGGTTTTGGATTTCGGGATCCCGCTCTTGATCTTTTCGGCTCTCTTTCTTTTCATTCGTTATACGAATACGGATCTCGTGTTGAGTGATCTGTTTTATTCATCCGACGGAGGGTGGTTCCTGAAGCGAAAGCAGCCGTGGGATCTCATGTATCGCTTCGGAGGCGTGCCCGGGCTCTTGCTGGGAGCAGGCGCCCTTTTTTGTGCCGTGTTCGGCGCGCGTCTAAAAGGTACGGCCTGCGCCCGGAAGATGGCCCTTCACTTCGTGCTTGCACTAGTCGTGGGGCAGGGCCTGGCGGTAGGCGCGCTCAAGTCCGCCTGGAAGAGGCCCAGGCCCAAAGAGATTCGTCATTATGGAGGAGTGGAAAGATTCTTGCGTGTGGGGGAGGTGGGTACCTCCCGAAGGCATCGATCATTTCCCAGTTCCCATGCAACCATCGCCTATTACCTTATTACCCCGTTTTTCGTCTTGCGGCGCACCAGAAGGGGATGGGCCGTGTGCTTCCTCGTGGTGGGTATTCTTTACGGAACATTGATGGGGGTGGGGAGACTGGCATATGGAGGGCATTTCGCGAGCGATATAGTAGGTTCTGCCGCTCTGACATATCTGACGGGCCTGGTGCTGGTCTATGCGCTCAGGCTGGATCAGGCCCGCGTGGAGACGGCCCGATCCTGAAAACCCCCCGGGTTCCAAGGGAACCTGGTGCCGCGCCCGGGGTTTGGATCTCCGTATGCATTGCCGCAATAGGACCCGTGGGCTGATTTGGTCAATGGCGATTTTTCGGGGGCCGTGAAATGCGACCTGAGGAAGCGGGAAGCAGGGGACAATCCCGTGGCCTTTCTCCTCACGGTCTCGTTTAGCGGTCTTGCCGGTTCCGGTCGTCATGATCGCAGGTGAACGCCTTTGCCCCTCTCCGAAAACCCCGGCAAAGGCGGGGGTCGCGCCCGGTTTGATGGTTGGGACGAGTTGTGATATAAACACCCGCGGCCCGGATGGTCCGGGCCGTGACACGAATTCTCAAACAGCTCCATTTATTCGAAAAGGGGGGAAGACCATGGCCTATATACGAATTGCCCCCATGGAAGAACTGGATGCGTCGGTACGCAAACAGCTCGAAGCGGTGAGGAAGACCATGGGAGGGGTGGGAGAGATCGCCCAAGTCCTCTCACTGAGGGCCGACATCTACAATATGACCAGCGGCATGGTGCGGACCCTATTGATCAACCAGACGGAACTTCCTTATCACATCAAGGAAAGTATCGCCATCCTGGTATCCAAAGAAAACAGTTGCACCATGTGCGTTGGCGAACACGAACGGATGGCCAAACTGTTGGGCATGACCGAGGAGCAGATCAACCAGGTCCTGGAAGGGATCGACCGCATGGAGATTCCCGACAATGAGAGAACTCTACTGCAGTTCTGCCTGAAAAGCGGCGGCAAGGAAAACTACAAAGTGACGCAGGGAGACGTGGATGCGGTAAGGAATGCGGGATACACGGACTCGCAGATCCTCGAAGCAGTGGCAATCGTAGGTTATTTCAACTATATCAATACCATTTCCAATGCCCTGGGTGCCGGGAAATAGGTATTCCGTGGAATATGTGCCGGGTTCCGACCGTGGTTTGAAGGCCGAATCCCCGGGTGTTATTCCAATTCCCGGGGGTAGCCAGGGGGCCGTTGGAGGGCATCGGCCGCCTCCCGGCCAGGAAGATGGCCCAACAGGGTGTTGAATAAGTACTGCGCTTGTTGATGCTCTGGCAAAAATTCGGCTGAAAAATTCTCGATTACTATTATGTGACCTCCGCTCTTTTAGCCCTATTTTGCCTTGTCTTGCCTGCGCTCTCTGGGTTTTTTTGACATTCTCGTAAGGGTCTTCCTTTTGAGAGGGGAGAATAAATACCCCGGAAAGAAAAACGGGAAAAGATGACGCCGAAAAAGAACGCATACTACGCCTTTTCTCTTTTGTTCCTGCTGTATATGTTCGACTACATCGACCGCATGGTCATCGTTTCCCTCTTCCCTTTTCTGAAACAGGACTGGGGACTCAGTGACACTCAATGCGGCCTCCTGGTCTCGGCGGTCTACTGGTCCATTCTCCTTTTCTCCTTTCCGGTATCCGTGATCGTTGACCGGTGGAGCAGGAAAAAGGCCATCGGTTTCATGGCGGTCCTATGGAGCCTTGCTACCTTCGCATGCGTGTTCACGCGCAACTTCAAACAGCTCTTTACGGCCAGGGGATTCATCGGGTTGGGCGAGGCGGGCTATGCTCCGGGAGGCACAGCACTGATCTCGGCCCTGTTTCCCCCGGAAAAGCGTGCGAAATTCCTGGGGTTGTGGAATGCCTCGATACCTCTGGGAAGCGCCGTGGGCATCGCCCTTGGCGGGATGATCGCAGAGCGGTACGGGTGGGCGCCATGCCTTCGGTATCGTGGCCCTGCCGGGCCTTTTTCTGGCCTTGCTGTTCTTCAAGGTCAAGGATTACAAGACCGTTCCGCTCGTGAGAGGAGCCGGGGAGGACAAAGGCGCGGGGGCGGAAGTGATGACCCGTGCCGACATCTTCAAAGCGTTCCTGAGGACCTATTCATTGATTCTCAATAATCTGGCCTTTGCGGCCAATGTCTTCGTCACCACCGCACTGCTGAGCCGGCTTCCCACGTATTTCCACCGCATGGACGGAACACCCATGAGCGAAGCGGGCCCCAAGAGCGGTCTCATCCTTTTCATGGCCATCATCGGTGCGCCCCTTGGTGGGTTTCCGGCCGACCGATGGATACTGCATACGCCCAGGGCGCGCATGTGGTTCCCGGCCTTGTCATCCACGCTTTCGGCCTGCCTGTTGTTCATGGCCCTCACCTTTGCGGACGGAACGCTGCGCTACGTCATGCTGCTGGTGGTGGGTACGGCGATCATCCTTTTCGTGCCCGCGGCCGTGGCGGTCACGCAGGACGTTGTCCACCCGGGCCTTCGCGCCGTGTCCCTGAGTCTCAACGTGGTGATCCGGCATTCCCTGGGAAGTCCCCTGGGGCCGCTTTTCGTGGGCATGGTTTCGGACAGTTACGGCATATCCACGGCCATGAAAATCCTGCCCCTCTTCACGTTGCTGGCGGGGGTCCTTTTTCTTTTGGGTTCCTTTTTCTATGAAAGGGATTTGCAGCGTGTGGACAAGGTGGCGGTGGAACTGGAATGAGCGGTGATACGGGAGGTCCAATGACCGGAAAAGAACGCATCTTGAAGGCGCTGAGCATCGCAGAGCCCGACCGGGTACCCCTGTTCATACACGGGATCAACGAGGGCCCGATCATGGGCATCGGCAGGCATTTCACCGATGGTTTGCCCGAGGGAAAACAATTCCACGAGATGAACGACTCTGAGAAGGGCAAGCTCATCGAGACACTTCTCCAACTGCTTGAAATATTTCACATTGACGGGTTCACCTGCCTTCCCATTGGACCGGGCACGGAATTTTCAGACGCCCGGCCCCTGGTGGATGACTGGGGCGTGGGATTCGAGCGGAGTCCTCACGGCATCCCGATCCCATCCGTCCACCCGATTCGAAACGAATCGGACCTTGTGGGCTACAGGCCGCCCGCCCCCAAGAGGGAGCAACTGCTACTGGTGGAACTCATGAAGGAGCGGTTCGGGGACCGCAAGGCCTTGTTCTGGATGATGCGGGGCGCTTTCGTGCGAAGCTGGCGCCTGATGGGTATGATGAACTGGATGACGGCGATCTACGAAAACCCGAAGCTTTTGCACCGTGCGGCCCGCATGGTCACGGACTACAGCCTGGAACAACTCGAGATGCTGGCGGAAGTGGGCCTCGACGTCCTGATCGTGGAAGACGACATTGCGGACACGAATGCCCCACTCATTTCGCCGGAACACTTCCTGGAATTCGTCAATCCCTACAATCGTGAACTGGTGGACCGTGCCCACGGGATGGGAATGAAAGTGGTGCGGCATAGCGACGGCAACCTTTGGTCCCTCCTGGATATCCTGATCCGATCAGGATACGACGGTCTCAACCCGCTGGAACCCCAGGCGGGCATGACCCTCAAGAAGGTGAAGGCCTATTGCGGGGAAAGACTTTGTCTGCTGGGCAACATCGACTGCCAGGAACTCCTGCCCGCCGGAACTCCGGAACAGGTACGGGCGGCCGTGAGGCAGGCGATCGATGATGCGGCCGCGGGCGGCGGGCTCATAATCTGCTCTTCCAACACACTTCATCCCGGTGTGAACCCGGAAAACTGCATCGCCATGTTCGAAGAGACCAGGATGTATGGCAGGTACGCACGGGAAGGGGTCTGAATCCCGAACCACGACAGCGGAAATGGCCGACCCCCCCGGGTCTACGGGAACTCTGTGACTCCCTTTTTCCCGTTGAAAGGACGCAAGGTGTGCAATAGAATATCAACTCAGGACCCAATAACTTGTGCCCATCCACGAATCAATTTTGGACACTGGCGAGTTTACAATCCAAACAAAGAAGGAGGACGATATGAGTAAGGACGTTGAGGCGATTTTTTCATTGAAGGGAAAAACGGCGCTGGTGGCGGGGGCGAGCCGGGGAATCGGCGAGGAAATAGCCAGGATTTTTTCCGCCGCGGGTGCGAAACTGGTGGTAAGCAGCCGCAAGCCCGAGGGGATCTCAGAGGCTGCGGAGAGGATCCGCAAAGCCACGGGAGGAGAGGTCCTGGCCGTGCCTGCCAGCATCGCATCGGCCGAAGATCGAAAAAAAATGGTCTCTGAGGCCCTGAAATGGGGGGGGCGAATCGACATCCTCGTCAATAACGCCGGAACCAACCCCGCGTGGGGTCCCCTGGAAGACATACAGGAATCGGCCTGGGACAAAATCTTCGATGTCAATCTGAAAGGACCGTTCATCCTTTCCCAGCTGGTTTTCCACCAATGGATGAAGGAGCACGGGGGTGCGATCCTCAACACCGCGTCGGTGGGAGCCTTTTCCTCATCGCCGGGGACCAATGTCTATAATGTGACCAAGGCGGCGCTTGCCCATTTGACGCGGGTCATGGCCGGCGAATGGGGTAAATACAAGATCCGGGTCAACGCCATCGCTCCCGGTCTTATCAAGACCCGGCTCAGCCAGGCGCTCTGGGACAACCCCGAAGTGGAAAAAATCGTGGCCGGCTGGCCGATCTCACGGCTGGGCAATGTGGAGGATTTGGCCGGTGTGAGTCTGCTCCTGGTCTCGGATGCAGGGTCGTTCATCACGGGTCAGACGTACATCGTGGACGGAGGGGCCTTGGCCGCCCGGTAGAGAAACGGCCCGGTCGTCCGACTTCCTGTGGCGTTTGCGGTGTCGCCTCGCGCACGAGGCGATCCCCGGGTGGGACGGTCGGGGCGTCGGTCTCCAGACGATGCCCGTCGGTTTTGGCGCCACCTATTCCTTCATGCGCGCCGGGTCTCCGGCGGGAAGGCCCAGTTCCATGGCCCGGAGGACCCGGCGGAGGAGCTTTCCGGACTTGGTCCTGGGCAACTCCTCCAGGAAGGCCACATCCCTGAGGGGCAGGTCCCGGGATAACTGACCGAGAAGGAAGGCCTTGATCTCATGCTTCAGGCGGTTCGAAGGTGAGAACCCCGCGGCAGGCCTGATGAAGGCCTTGAGGCGCGGTGCGCGCGATCCTCCGCCCATGGAAATGACGGCAGCGTCCAGCACCGCCGGATGCTGTCTGAGGGCGCGCTCGATCTCATACGGGCCGATCACCTTTTCGCCCACTTTGAAAAGGTCGTCCATCCGCCCCTGGTGGTAGAAGTAGCCCTCTTCGTCCTGGAGGACCATGTCTCCAGTGAGGAACCAGCCCTCCATGCGGAAATACTCCCCATAACGTTCCCTGTCACCCAGGATTTCCAGCATCATGCCGGGCCAGGGCGGCCTCAGGGCGAGCTGGCCCGGCGTCAACATGGGCAGGAGATTGCCTTCCTCGTCTATGACTGCGGCATGGACGCCGGGGATCGGTTTGCCCATGGAGCCCGGTTTGAGGGGCAGTGAGGGAAATTGGGCGAGGCAGATGATTCCCGTCTCGTTCATCCACCAGGTGTCGTGGGGGGAGCGCTTCATGTTCTCCTTGACCCAGTAAAACATCTCGGGGCCCAATGCCTCACCCACGGCGCAGATGTGTCTGAGGGCCGAGAAGTCATATCGGGTGGGCAGATCGTCTCCTTCCTCCATCAGTTTCCTGAGGGTCATGGGAGAGGTGTACCAGACTTCCACTCTGTGTCTTTCGAGGGTTTGGTACCAGGAGGCGGCAGAGAATGGGTTACCCTGCATCACGCTGGCGGCCCCGCAGAGCCAGGGCGCGAACACGCCATAGACCGTACCCGTGACCCACGCTGGATCCGCGTCCGTCCAGAGCACCGATCCTTCGGCCAGATCCAGGACCCAGCGTGCAGTCATCAGATGCCCCACCATATCGCCATGAGTGTGGACGACTCCCTTGGGTGGCTCCGCGGACCCGGAGGTGTATAAGAGGTAAAGGGGCGTCTGCCTGGAGACCCATTCCGGCTCCCTCCCCGAGGTTGACGTAGAAAGATGCTCGGATATGACCAATTCGTTCCGGAAACAGCCGGGCGAAGGGCCCTCCGGAAAGAAGAGGGTGGCTGAGGAGATAAGACCTTCAGTCGGAATTTTTTCCGCCAGGTCTGGTAGAGTGAGGATCCCCTTGGGGGTGGCGTCCCTGATCCGAACATCCAGCTCATCATATCCCAGGGATGCATAGAGAGGACAAAACACCACACCAAGCCTGGCGCAGGCCAGCATGGCGAAGGCCATTTCCGGGCAGGGCGGCAGATGTATGAAAAATACGTCTCCACGCCTGAGTCCCTGCCGTGCCAGCAGGTCGGCCCATCGGGCGGAGGTCTCTTCCAATTGGGCGTAGGTGAAGGGCCGGGTGTCACCGCCCTTGTCAAAGATCAATGCGGTGCGCTCCCGCCACGCAGGATCCCCGGCGCGACGGCCCACGGCCTCATGGGCGATGTTGCATTTGCCCGTGCGGTGCCAGGAGAAGTCCTTTTCCGCCTCCTCCCAGGTGAAGGATGCACAGGCCCCGGCATAATCCTTGAGATTGGCGTTGGGGTTTACAGGATCCAGTTTGGCCTTGATCATGAGACCTTCCCTTCAAAGCATGGATGCCCGCACAATCATAAGGGGCCTTTTCGGTGTAGAGACCTTTGAAAAATGTTCAGTCTTGTTCAAGTTCCGGGGACACAAAAATTTCGACCACGGGAATACATTGAGTATTTCGAGGACTAACATCTGAGTGTGACCTGTCTGCGTGTGGTCACGCGCAGGCAGACGCCGAAATTGGGCGGAAGGGACGTTTTTCATGGGTCTCGATGTCTCATATCCACACCCCGTAAGGGCCATGGACCTTCTTGATTTCTTCGAGGAGGGCCGCAACCCGCGGCGACTCCCCGAAATGGTTTGCCCCGCCTGCGGCCTTCCCGGTGAGCACCCCCAGTACCTCCCCCACACACCGGGCAAGGGAAGGTGGATCGTATCCTCCCTCCAGTACGAAAAGTATGGGGGGGCGGCCTACGCCCGAGGCGGCCTCGAGCAGGAGCCCGGTGAGCCCTCCGTACCCGGCCTCGGTGAGATCCCATCTTCCTATGGGGTCTTGCCGGTGCCCGTCAAAGCCCGCCGCGACAATTATCAGTTGGGGGGAGAAACCTTCCACCATGGGCTTCAGGATGTCCTTGTAAAGGCCCAGGAATTCCTCGTCTTTCAGGTCCCTGGGAAGCGGCAGGTTGACCGTGTAGCCTTCTCCTTCTCCCTCGCCGGCCTCTTCCACGGTTCCGGTGTATGGATAGAGGAGGATGTCGTGGGAGGAGAGGTAGAGCACGCCCTTCTCCTGGTAGAAGAGTTCCTGGATGCCGTTTCCATGATGGACGTCCCAGTCGATGACCAGGACCCGCGTCAGCCCGTGATGTCTCGCTGCGTAAAGGGCGGCGACTCCGATATTGTTGAAGATGCAAAAACCGGCGGCTCGGTCGGGAAGGGCATGGTGGCCCGGCGGCCGTACAAGGGCGAAACAAGCATCGATGCGGCCTCCCATCAGGGCGTCCACGGCATTCAGGCACCCGCCCGCGGCCAGCCACGCCGCCAGGTAGCTCATTGCACTTGCGGGCGTGTCGGGGGCCAGGCTCGTCATGGGCTGCTCCGCGGTCTTCATGACCTTTTCGATGTAACCGGGGGTATGTACGAACTCCAGTTGCTCCAGGGTGGCGGGTGTCGCCTCCACCCGTTTGAGGTCATGGAACTCTCGATCCAGCAAACGGTGGATGGCCTTGAGCCTGTTGGGGTTTTCGGGGTGTGTCAGGCCGGTCTTGTGTCCCAGGAACCGCTCATCGCGGACCACCGCCGATCGGTAATCGTGTCTGAGGTTCACAGCGTCAACACCATGGTTCGTTCGGACCCGGCGCCGGGTTCCTCCAGGAACCGAAACGAGAATTTCCTGTAAAGCCTGGCAGCGCGCATGTTGTAAGCCCCCACGGTGAGCCAGACCGATTCCAGCCCCAGCCCCGCGGCATGGTCGAGCACGGCCCGGGTCAGGGCCGTTCCCACGCCTTTGCCCCGCTCGCCCCGGCTCACGAAGACGAGATATTCGGCGTCCTTTTTATCAAGATCTGGGAGGATGACACCATGTCCCACCACGGATCCCTCACGCCAGGCAAGGAAGTTTTCCCCGGTCTCCAGGAGTCCCTGGATCCATCTTAGGCAGGCATCGTCGTCGGGCGGAGGCATACCCTGGAACATCCCACGGGGAGAAAAGGACAGATACATGTCCCGCAGTGCTTGGAAGTCCCGCGACTCATAGGGCCTGACCAGGAAAGATCCGCTTGATTTCACCAAGGAGGCCATCGCTGTCTTGATCCTGCAATCCTTTCCCACACCTCGATGGGGTCGGGGGAAGGCGCCCTCCGAGGAGGCCGGGATACCTCTCTTAGAAGATTCAGGGTAAGAGCCCGGTGACCGTGATCATACTCCCACGCGCTCGGCGATCAGTTTTTCGACCACGGTGGGGTCGGCGATGGTGGAGGTGTCCCCCAACTCGTCCGTCTTTCCCGCTGCGATCTTTTGAAGGATGCGCCGCATTATTTTTCCGCTTCGGGTCTTGGGCAGGGCGTCCGCCCACTGGACTACATCGATGGTGGCGATGGGGCCGATTTCTTTGCGGACCAGGCCCACCAGCTCCCTTTTCAGGTCTTCGGACTTGGCCTCCCCCGTGTTGAGGGTCACGAACGCATAGATGCCCTGACCTTTGACAGGATGGGGAAATCCCACCACCGCGGCCTCGGCCACCCGGTCGTGAAGCACCAGGGCCGACTCGATCTCCGCCGTGCCCAGCCGATGCCCGGAGACGTTGATCACGTCGTCGATGCGCCCGATGATCCAGTAATAGCCGTCTTCGTCCCGCTTGGCGCCGTCGCCTGAAAAGTACATGCCCGGGGCCTGACTGAAGTAGGTTTCGATGAATCGTTCATGGTCCCCGTACACGCTACGGGCCATGCCGGGCCAGGGCCTCTTGATGCAGAGTACGCCCTCCTGATTCGGAAAGCGCACCTCTTCGCCCGTCTCGTCCAGGATCACCGGGTCCACGCCGAAAAAGGGCAGGCCGCAGGAGCCCGGCTTGATGGGGGTGACGCCGGGAAGCGGGGTGAGCATGTGCCCGCCCGTTTCGGTCTGCCACCAGGTGTCCATGATGGGACACCACTGACGACCCACGTGCCTGTAATACCACCGCCATGCCTCCGGGTTGATGGGCTCTCCCACCGAACCCAGGAGTTTCAGGGAAGTGATGTCGTGTTTCTCCACGTGCCCAGCGCCCTCCTTGGCGAGGGAGCGGATCACCGTAGGGGCGGTGTAGAATTTGTTGACCCGGTATTTTTCAACGATATCCCAGTATCGGTCGAAATCCGGATAGGTAGGAACGCCTTCGAAGAGCACGCCCGTGAGCCCGTTGATCAGGGGCCCGTAGACCCCGTAGGTATGGCCCGTGACCCACCCGATGTCAGCCGTACACCAGAAGACCTCGTCGTCCTTGAGGTCGAAGACGAGGCGGGTGGTCATCGCCGCATAAAGCAGATAACCCCCGTGGGTGTGCACCAGGCCTTTGGGCGCGCCCGTGCTCCCGCTCGTGTAGAGAATGAAAAGGGGATCTTCGGCGTCCATGGGTTCGGGATCCACCCGGTCGGGAAGGTCCGGGTCTTCCACGGCCTCGTGCCACCATATGTCGCGTCCCGGTTTCATGGAGGGTTCAAGGCCCGCCCGATCGAAGACGATCACCTTGCCCACATCGGGACAGCTCTTCAGGGCCTGATCCACGGTTTCCTTGAGGGGAATCTTTTTCCCGGCCCTGAAACCGCCGTCCGTCGTGATCACCACACCGGCGTCGCAGTTCTTGACGCGGTTGGCCAGGGCCTCAGCGCTGAAGCCGCCGAAGACCACGCTGTGCACGGCGCCGATACGCGCGCAGGACAGCATGGCTACGGGCAGTTCCGGGATCATGGGCATGTAGATGATTACCCGGTCCGATTTTCGAACACCGATCTTTTGGAGCACGGCGGCAAAGCGGTTGACCTGATGGTAGAGGTCCTTGAAGGTCACGGTGCGGGTATCGTGCGGGTCGTCCCCTTCCCAGAAATAGGCGACCTTGTCCCCAAGTCGATCCAGGTGGCGATCCAGGCAATTGGCGGAGGCGTTCAGGATCCCGCCCCCGAACCAGGCGATTCGACCCTCCTCGAAGTCGTAGTCAAGAACGAAATCCCACTCCTTGTCCCAGGACAGATATTGTCGGGCCTGTTCGGCCCAGAACCCATCGGGATCATCAATGGACCGCCTGTGCATGCTGCTGTACTGGTCGAGCCCGCGGATGTAGGCCGTATTGCCGAATTCCGAAAGATGCGCGTCGTACCATTTGGGTGTCTCCGCCATGTTCCTCCCTCCGACTCCAGGTAGATTCAAGAAGATGGAAGCATCTTAGAGATATTTGGCGTTTCAGACAAGACGCTTTCCCACAATTTTCATGAAATGCCTCCAGGGGCTGGAAAGGAGTCCGCCTTTCCGGTCTCCGGCATGCAGGTTGCATCACTCCGGGAATCTGCTAGAATCCGTGGCCGAAGGAGGAACGCGGGAAAAAGCCTCCGCCGCCCGGAAGACCCCGGGAAGAGGAATTTCATGGCCTTTGATGGAAAATCACACCTGCTTATGGGCGCCTACACCGCCCTCTGGAAGGCCCTCAGTCCGGCACTCTTGATTTCCACGCGTCTTCGGGAAGGCAGGAAAAAGCGGCTTCTCGAGGAGGCGCCCAAAGGGCCCTTTGACGTATGGATCCAGGCGGCCTCCGTGGGCGAGGCCTATCTGGCGCTTGAAATCGCTGCGGGATTTAAGGAAAGAGGACCCCGGCGCCTTCTCCTCACCTCGGGTACTAGCCAGGGTGTCTGCATCCTGGACGAAGGAATTCAAAACCTGGAGCCGGGGCTGCGGGCGGGCACCCGGGTCACCTACTTTCCATTCGATGCCCCCCATCTCATGCGAAGGGCGGTGGCCTACTGGCGGCCCCGGGTGATGGTGCTCGTTGAGACGGAGTTATGGCCCGGGCACCTGTCCGCATGCAGGGAGGCGGACGTTACGGTCCTTCTCGTCAACGGGAGACTTTCGGAGAAGAGTTTCAGGGCCTACGGGAAAATGCGGCGGTTCTGGCGCAGGGTCGGACCTAAAAAGGTGCTGGCCGTCTCCGGCCGCGATGCGGACCGTTTCTCGCGTCTCCTGGGTGCCGAGCGGGTGGGGCTGATGCACAATATCAAATTCGACCGCTTGAACCTGGACGAGGACCCGGGGGCGGTTGCGGACGCCATCCGGGGGCTTCTCCCCTCGGGCTGCCCATTCCTGGTCCTGGGCTCTGTTCGCAAGGAGGAGGAAAGCGACATAGAAAAACTGGCGCCCGCCCTTCTGAGGGATTTGCCCGAACTGGTCATCGGGCTTTTTCCCCGCCACGCCCACCGGTTGAAGGCCTGGGAGAGACGACTCGACGCGGGTGGAGTCTCGTGGGTCTATCGGTCATCCCTGAGGGGGCCCGTCAAACCCGGCTCCCTCATCCTCTGGGACACATTCGGGGAGCTTTCAGCGGCGTATGCTTCGGCCGGGGCCGCCTTTGTGGGGGGAAGCCTGAGACCCTGCGGGGGCCAGAACTTCCTGGAGGCCCTGGCTCAGGGAGTTTCGCCCTGCATTGGGCCTCATTGGGACAATTTCCGGTGGGTGGGGGAAGAAGTGGTGACGAAGGGCCTGGTACGCTGTGTAAAGGATATCACGGACCTCAGGGAGGCGTTGATGCGGGACCTGCGCAACCCCAGGCCCCGGGAGGTGGTGGTGGAAGAGATGAGGGCCTATCTGTCCCGCCGGAGGGGAGGAACCGCGACTGCATGCCGCGCCATCGAAAGGGCGCTGTTGTGATCCGGAATCGCAGCTCCCCGGGCCGATTGTCTCTTCACTCCTTGCGGCCGGCCGGGTTCCGGCGTTCTTCAAGAAGCTTCCGCACGGCCTTGGGGTCAGCCTGGCCTCTGGTCTTTTTCATGACCTGGCCGATGAAAAAATCAATGGGCTTGAGAGCGCCTTCGGCCAACTCCGCGGCGGCCGCAGGGTGCTCTTCCAGGACGAGGGCCACCATCTTTTTTAGCAGTGCGGGGTCGTCGAGGGGCTTGAGGCCGCGTTTTTCGATTATGGCCTCCGGCGCGCGGCCGGTCTCGAACATCTCGATCAAGACCTCCTTCCCCATCCTCTCCGTGATCTTTCCCGCAGAAACGATGTCCACCAGGGAAGCGAAGTGCTCAGGGGAGATCGGGTTCTCCTCGATTGAAAGGTGGGCGTTGCCCAGGTGTTCGAACAGATCCCTGGTGATCCAGCCTGCCAGTTTCCGCGGGTCCCTGCACAGGGCGGCACAGGATTCGAAAAAGTCCGACACCGCCCTGTCACGGGTGAGAAGGAGGGCCTGGTCCCTGGAAAGCCCGTACTGTTTCGTGACCCGTTCGAGCCTTCGGTCGGGCAACTCGGGCAGCCCGTACTGTTTCGTGACCCGTTCGAGCCTTCGGTCGGGCAACTCGGGCATCTCTTTTTCCACCTGTCGCACAAAGGCCTCGTCGATCACTACCTCCACCAGGTCGGGATCCGGGAAATAACGGTAGTCCGGGGCGTCTTCCTTGCTGCGCATGGGCAGGGTCACCCTCCGCTCCTCGTCGAAGAGTCGCGTCTCCTGCACCAGCGTTTGTCCCGTCTCCAGGGCTTCCTTCTGCCTGGCGATCTCGTGGGACAGGGCATCCAGGATGGATTTGAAGGAAGACATGTTCTTAATCTCGGATCTCTTACCGAAGTCAGAGGCCCCCCTGGGTCTGATGGAGATGTTGACGTCACAGCGGAGTTGCCCCTTTTCCATGGCGCAGTCGCTGATACCGATGTAGCGGAGGATCTGCCGCATCTTTTCCAGGTAAGTCTTGGCCTCCGAGAGGGACCGGATCGGGTTCCGTTCGTGATCGCCCACGATTTCCAGGAGGGGCACGCCTGATCGGTTGTAATCCACGAGGCTGAAATCGGAAGACTCGAAATCCTCCCCCGAATGCACCAGTTTCCCCGCGTCTTCTTCCAGGTGAATCCGTTTGATCCCCACCGGGTAAGGTTTGCCGTCGTCCCCGACGATTTCCAGTGTACCGTCCGTGCAAAAGGGCAACTCGAACTGGGAGATCTGGTAACCTTTGGGCAGATCGGGATAGAAATAGTTTTTTCGGGCGAAGCGGGCGTTTTCGTTGATCCGGCAGTTCAGGGCGAGACCGGCCTTGACGGCGTATTCCACGGC
>JAFDIS010000144.1 GCA_019307945.1 Deltaproteobacteria bacterium
TCTAGAATGGCTTGGGTTTCAGCCGCGGTGGGAGGCATGATGATGTCGTCGTCACGAGGCGGCAGGGGGTAGTCAGCCACGGGATTGAAGGCGATGAGGCCCGATTCCCGGCCTGTGGCCCAGTTGAGGATTGCCTTGATGTCCGCCAGTTCCCGCCTGACGGTCGTGGCCTTGACCCTGCGGCGGCGCTTGGCTACGTAGCGGTCCAGGTCCGCGTGCCTGAGTCCCGCCGCATCACGGTCACCGAGCTCGGGCAGGATATTGGCGGCAAGGCGCGTGATCAGATGCTCGACGGAGTTTTCATTGAAGTTTTTCGCCGCAATGTAGGCCTCGGCCAGCTCGCCCAGGGTGGGCCCCATGCGAGACCTGGGCAACCGGCGCTTTTGTAACCCCAGTTCCTTATTGCGCCTGCGGGCCGCGGCCTCTCCCTCAGAACCGAAGTATTCCCACTTGAGTTTGCCGGTCAGCTGGTCTCGGTAGTAGACTGTCCAACGCCCGTCTTTTAGTTGGCGTACGGCCATGGGAATTTACAAGATGAGGAGGGGGGAACTAGCGGTCGATTGAAATATTTGTGTATGATTTTAACAGGATCGCTTTTGCGTCCTTCTTCGCGTCGCACGCTTGCCCCTTATGCTGGCCTGATTTTCGGAACACTTTCCACTTTCCGGGTGCGTTACACTGGATATAGATATGATCCCCTTCGATGCAGTCGTAAGGTTTCCGGGAGCAATTTTTAAATTTTCGACCTTTTTTGCTCATGCTTCTTTTATTTTACCTTCAGTTTCCAATTCATCGCAGATTTCGCAAGCCAGTTCAATGTCGATCCCCAGTTCTTCCTGCAGGCGAGCGGGGTCGATTACTTCACCATGATGGGCCTTGAAGTATTCTTCGATTTCACGTTTCGCTTCATCCTCTGAAAGATCCCTTAATTCAATAACCTGAACCGCATCCTGGACGATTTCTTCAAACTCCTGGATCTTCTTGTTGAGGGCCTCTATTTTGCGCTCCATCGTTTCCAGCCGACGATTATCCGCTACCACCGTCACGAGTTCAGGGGGCGCTATGGGTGAAGTGGACGAGGCTTCGTAAGAAGATCCCCAAGAAAAGGGGGGGGAACTGTATTGAAAAAAGCCACCGTTTCCGGGTCTAGTTTTCATCTCTTTCGCCTCCCGTACGCTGCTGAATAGCATGAATCATTTTGTCGAGCCAGTCTCGCAAGGACGTGGCAGTGTGTATATCCATGACCAAAGAGGCCTGGATCAGTCTAACGACGTCCGCACCGGTCGATAATTTCTGTTCCTTGAGCGAATCATCAGGCATGATCTTAAAAGTGTGGTCTTTTGGGATTGCCTGCCGTTCGGAATAAACGTGCATGTAAATTTCGTGCCGGGGGGTTATGCCGCCCCATGCCCCGTTGATATAGAAATCTCGGAGGTTATCGGGGTGAACATATTTGATTCGAAACTGCCCGGCCGTCGCTTTCTTAGTACCCATGCTATCTTCTCCCCTCGACGGAAGCGTTCCCAATGTCTCCCATATCGGCATTTCCCTCAAAATGTCAAGGGAATTGAAAAGGGTTAGCGGGCGCTGCAGATCTTTTGAAGGTCGGACAGCAAGAAATAAAGCTCGCGGTAGGCTTCGCCACGTCGCGAATTTTCGTGCATGAGATCCTCATGGATTTACATATCTACCCTGTTCGCTGAATTTACAAGTTGGGTGTTCCCTTAACTTGCTGGGTCTGCGCGACCTGCTGTGAATTCAATATCGATTGCACTTCCCTTATCACCCCAGATGCTTGATCGACAAATTCGTCAAGTGAGTATGCAACGATTGTTTTGCCAGTATCGTCGAACCTTACTGGATAGGGGGTTTTCTTGAAGCGAACTTGCTCGAATCCATATTCAAGCATGGAAAGTTTTGCGGTTGCGTGCCCGACGGCTTTGCCATCAACACCAGGACGCGGCTTTGCTATCAAAAAGAACTTTGTCTGCTCGACTCTATAGAGATTGTGAAGGGCCTGCTTCAGCTCGATTGTTCTGGTTTCGATTTGATGAAGAAGGGAAGACACAAGATCTTCTTGAGAGCTTTCCTTTAATCGGTGAAAGTCGGTAAGCGTGATATTGGTCCTCTTGCACGCCCCAACCGCACCACTCTGAAAACCGGCTTCTGAGATTAAAATCCCCTTATCAGCACCGGCGTCTTCTACAACCGATCTGAGTACTAGCACCTTCTCTTTAGGAACGGCGGAATTCCAAAATTTACACTCGATTACCCACTTGGTTTCGAGACCGAACTTTTTGAAGCGAACCCATACATCAATCATATGTTTGGCTCGCGCACCATCCACCTTCGCCTCGACTTCAGCGTCACATCCCAACTTCCGAAAGAATATAGCGATATGCTTTTGGTATTCTCTCCAGTTCATTGACTAAATTACGGAACCAACCCCGCCTTGCAATAGTATATTATGAATTCCGTTCATTTCACCAACCTCAAGCCGATTCCACGTTTTTTTTGGGGTCCGGCTCGCAGGAGCCCGGCGCGAGCAGGGCCGTGTGAATCTCCACGATCCTTTTCTCGAACTCCGGGGTGAGCTCCGGGTGGTCGCAATCCAGGATATAGGCCGCCATACGCAGCAATTGGTTCTTCCTGGGCTTTTGCAAATTCTGTATCCTATCTCTCCAAGGCTGAAGACAAAGGCCCTAAACCCCAAACCAAAGGAGGAAGCGCCGGGATTAAGGGCGGTGAGCGAGCACCCTTAGGTGCCCGCTCACCTATGTTTTATGACAGCAGGGTGAGGATGAAAACCACAAAGGCCCAAAGGATCTTTGCGACGTCAACCTGCACGACCACTGTCATCTGAATTTTATTCATGACTTAACTCCGAATAAAACCCAGGGCGCCCTCTGGATCAATCCGCCTTCCTATACGAAACTGGACTCAGAGGGCAAGCCCCTGCCGGATTCGGCAACGTCCTGGGTCATGGTGCGAGATAACGTGACCGGCCTCATCTGGGAGGTCAAGCAGAATCTGGACGGCATCGGTAGTAATGCGAATCCTCACGACGCGGATAACGCCTACACCTGGTATAACAGCGATCCTGCCATAAACCTGGGAGATTCGGGAACTCCCGCGACCGGAACCGACACGGAAGACTTCATCAATGCGTTGAACACCGCTCAATTCGGCCGTTTTTCCGATTGGAGGATTCCCACTCAGAGGGAACTGCACTCCCTCGTGCATTACGGACGGTTCAATTCCAGCATCAATACCTGGTATTTTCCAACGGTGAGTGTACCGAACTTGCCATAGAAGCGGTCAACGGCGAAGGCAAGGTCACGCGTGTCAATACGGGGGTGCACTTTTCCCCGATCCCCGGAATTATCATCCCATGGTACGGAGACAATATCGTTTGGACTCCTGCTGGATTGGCTCTCAGCTACGCGCAACAAAAGGTGTACGAATGGAACCTGCCCTTTTCAACTGACGTTGTCACGCTGAAGGGATATTTCGGAGGGGGTTGGGGCCTGAAATACGATCTTTTGTCGGCCACTTTCAGCGGCTCGGGGAAATTGAAAGGCGGTGTGGATGCACAGGTCACGGAGGCCCCTTCACCTTACGAGATCCTAGGGGGCGGGGATGCGGGTTTCTCAGGCTCCCTGATCGTCTCTCTGGCCGGATGCGGCCTGCCTGTCATTACACCCTCATGGACACTTTCCTTGGGTGGGCATCTGGGTATAGGCGCTCCGGTAGTGACTGTGCTGGATCTAGTGGCACCCGGCGTTGGAACCGCTCTGGCCCACGTGCCCTTGATCGGGGATATCAAGCTGCGGGTGTTCATGAAGCCGGGCGGCTCCATATCGGGAGAATACGAGGGTCTTCAAACCGGGGACTGCTGGTTCGGGTCCACTTCATTTTCGGGGGCCTTTTCAATCGGGCTCGAGGGGCAAGCCTTGATGGAAGTCAAGGAGCTCAAATCGAGCGCCGGCGTGTATTTGGGCGGCGACGGAACCTTTGAAGTAGGAATCTGCCCCGAGCTGTCATTTGACGCCCTTACGGGAAGGATTTACGCCGGGGCTTTTGTACAACTCTTGGGGCTTCGATACAGCAAAGAGATCGGCGCGGAAATCAGGTGGGATTTTGGGGATCAGGCGACCGCCTCGGTCATGGGTGCGCAGGGGTTGGATGCACAACCTAGGGCGATCCAATGGGTACCCATTGGAACGAGCCCTTTGGCCTGGGGCGATATGAATCACTTGGTGGTTGACGGTGGAATCCCCGTCCTGTCAGAGGATTCCGGTGTTGAAAGCACGGGTTCCGTGGAAGAAAAACTGGTGGAGAACGTGGTTGAGGAAGCCAACCCGGTGGTTCTGGCGGATTCGGCAGGTACAATGGTTCTGATGGCATTCCATGACCCAGACAAACCCTGGTATGAGGCCACGGATATCGCGAACGTGTACAGGTCGGGGACCGGGCCATGGCTCCTCGAGCGGGTCACGGACGATCTTGCTGCGGAGTTTACTCCTGAGGTGACGGAGACGAGCTCGGGCACCGTTCTAGTGGCGTGGACCCGCGTCCGGGGGGACGTTTCCTTTTATTTCATTTCTTACCACTTTTCGCCGCACGTGGACCCGCGTCCGGGGGGACGTTTCCCTGGCCGAGTCGCCGGAGGACATTGCGCCGCATCTTGAGGTAGTAGCCGCACGGTATGAAAGGGACTCCGGTAGCTGGAGCGAGATTGAGGCGTTAACCCATAACTCGGTGCTGGATCGTGATCCCGTTGCGATCTCCTATGGAGAGAATCAAGGTGTACTTTGGATTCGGAATCAGGCTGATGCCATGATCGGGGACGCCACATTCGGTGACAGCCTGCTTTATCGCCCGAAGACCGATACGGGTTTTGATCCGCCTCAGACCTTGTGGGCCGGGCAGAAAGGGATCCTTAAGGTCGCTTTTGTTGAGGGCGACGCGGGGGAGGCGCACGTGGTTTTTGCGGTGGATGAGGACGGGAACCTCGATACGGCGGAAGACCGGGAACTTTACGGGATATCGACACTCAACGGAGTGTGGCAGGCGGCGTCTCGCCTGACGGATGACAGTGTGGAGGATGGTCTTCCCTGCCTATTGGCTCCGAACGGCACAGCGATGTGCGTATGGAAAAAAGAGGACCGTTTGATGTATACCACTCTTTCCGATTGGAACCCACAGGAGGTATTCGCCGAGCAAACCGACAAAAATGAACCGCAGACACTTGTAGCTCAAACTATGCCCGGAGGCGCGGCCATTGCGTACAGCGTGCAGGGGCCGCGAGGCATGGACATCTTTGCGGCCTTCTACGACCGGGCGCTGGATCGTTGGTCCTTGCCCAGGCAAATGACCTTCGACGAGCATGCGGAGAGTGCACTGTCTCTTGCATTTGACGGCGCCGACCTGGTAATTGCCTACGTGAAAACGCTGATCGAGCGGACCACAAAGGAGGTGGAAATCAACGGCGAGACCTGCCAAATTGACAACGTGCCCCAACCCGGACGCGCGGACCTTTACCTCTTGAGGCACAGCCTGGGGTACGATCCGGCATTGGTTCCCGGGTCCTTGAGTTGCCTGCCGGTGAACCCCGCCCCCGGCGATACTGCAACCCTCAAGGCCACGGTCGAGAACCGTGGAGATCTCGCCTGTGACATTCATGTGGTTTTCTATGACGGTGATCCCGGGCAGGGGGGAACGAGTATAGGCGAGGAGACGATTGCCGCGGATGTATTGGTGCCTGGGGGAAAACGAGAAGTGTCGGTCTTGTGGCGCGTGCCTTCTGTTGAGGTAGCACAGAATATTTTCGTGGTGGTGGACCCCGAAGGGGAGATCGAAGACCGGGATCGCTCCAACAACGTCGTCTCGATTCGTACCCTTTTGCCTGACTTGGTTATTGACGGCCTGAGCGAAAGCGTGATTTTGGGAACCACGGTGCTATTGACGGCGAAAGTCCACAACGCGGGGGTTGTTGCGACCGGTGGAACGGAAGTCGCATGGCGCCTGGACAGCGAAAACGGCCCGGAGATAGGCAGATGCGGCGTTGCTCCCATTTTGCCCGGTGCTACTCGTGAGGTGGCTTTTCAGTGGAATGTGGGTTCTTCTTATGCACCCGGACAGGTGGTGAATATCTATGCGGTGTTGGATCCAGGGCAGATCATAGAAGAGTTCGACGAAAAGAACAACGTTGGGGAAAAGGCAGTGCAGGTACCGTTTCTGGTGCCCTCCTGTCGGTTCGATATGGAAAAGGACGGCGACACGGACGGGGAAGATTTAGCCCAACTTATCAAAGGACTAGGCACGCATTATGGCGGCACCGACATCCAATTTTTTGCCGCGGAGTTCGGCTCCCGTTTGGGTTTTGTAAAAACATGAATGAGACAAAAGGCATAGAAATCCATTAGTTACACGAGTTTTGGAAATTCGGCGTGTTACTACACGTTTTCGGTGTGTTTCTGG
>JAFDIS010000046.1 GCA_019307945.1 Deltaproteobacteria bacterium
ATGAGCGTTTCAAATGTTGATGAGATATTTTTTCAGGCATATCATGCAAATATATAGTGATCATCGATAGAGGAAAGAGGACCTATGGAGCCGGTGGACATTCTAATTGAAAACGGAACGATTCTCACCATGGACGAGGAGGGCACCATCCTGGAGCCCGGATTCCTCATGGTCGAAGGGGACCGAATCAGCCGCATGGGCGGCGGTTGTCCCGAACCTGTGGAAGCGAAAAGGCACCTTGACGCGAAGGGAGGTCTTGTGTTGCCCGGCCTTATCAACGGTCACACCCATGCGGCCATGAGCCTGTTCCGGGGTCTTGCAGACGACCTGCCCTTGATGGACTGGCTGAATCATTACATCTTTCCCGTGGAACGGCACATGGACGGGGACTTCGTCCATACCGGAACCCTGCTTGCGTGCGCTGAAATGATTCTGTCAGGGACCACCACTTTCTGCGACATGTACCTGTTTGAAGGGGATGCGGCCCGTGCGGCCGGGCAGGCGGGCATGCGGTGCATCCTGGGGGAGGTCCTCTACGATTTTCCCTCTCCCAACTACGGGGACCTGGAAAAAGGCCTTGCCTACACCGAGAACTTGATCTTGGAGTGGGCCCGGGATCCACTTGTGAGCATCGCCGTAGAGCCCCATTCCCTTTTCACATGCAGCCCGGATCTTCTGGTGAGGGCCCATGAGCTCGCGCAACGACATGACGTGCCCCTGATTCTTCACTTGTCTGAAACCACCACGGAAGTCAATGAAATCATTGATAAATATGGGAAAAAACCTCTAGAACACCTTCGGTCACTCGGGATCCTTGGGCCCCGGCTCATTGCGGACCACTGCGTGCATCTCGATGATGAAGAAGTGGACATGCTGGCCGGGCACGGCGTCCGTGTGATCCACAACCCCGAAAGCAACATGAAACTTGCTTCGGGCGTGGCCCCGGTCCCGGACATGATTGCACGGGGTATCGCCGTGGGACTCGGCACGGACGGATGCGCCTCCAACAACAACCTCGATCTCTTTACCGAGATGGATACCGCGGCCAAGCTCCACAAGGTACACCGAATGGACACGACTGTCATGGACGCCTACACGGTGCTCCGCATGGCCACCATCGAAGGCGCCAGGGCGCTGGGCCTTGATAATCTCATCGGGTCCCTGGAGGCCGGGAAAAAGGCCGATATCATCGTGGTGGATACGCAAAGGCCCCATCTCACCCCCATGTACCATCCCTACTCCCACCTGGTGTACGCCGCTCGGGGGCAGGATGTTACCTACTCCATCATCGACGGCCGTGTGGTGATGGAAAATCGCCGAATCCTGACCCTGGACCTGGAAGAAATCCTGGCCCGCGCCAGGAAAAGGTCGGAGGATGTGATCTCCTGGATCCGGTCATGAGTGTCTCTGATCCTTACGTGGCCCTGGGGAGTCGCCTTGCGGGTGTACCGGAGGTGCTTACCCTGGGTGTGAAACCCAACTACATGGATTACAGCGCCCGGGAACGGCGGCTCATGCAGGAGGCGAAGATCATCCTCTTTCCCACCCGGAACTACGCCCAGTTTTTTACCACCATGGGGAAGCGGATCTTCCCCAGCCTCGAAACACACCTCTACGCCGACGAAAAGATCAAGCAGACCACCTTGTTTTACATGCTGGAGATCGCGCATCCGCGCACGCGATTCTATTTCTCCAGGCATCATGACGAGATCGTCCGCGATTTCTCGTTTCCCTTCGTGGCCAAACTCCCCAGGCGAAGCGCCCAGGGCCGCGGCGTCTTCCTGATCCGGAACAGGGACCAGCTGGCTGCATATTTGTCCAGGACGCGCGTGGCGTACATCCAGGAATTTTTGCCTCATGAAAGGGACCTTAGAGTCGTGCTGGTCCATTACGAGCCCGTCCTGGCCTACTGGCGCAGGCGTGATGCGGGTGATTTCCGAACCAACCTTTACCAGGGTGGAAAGCCGGAGTTCGATCGTGTCCCTTCCGAGGCCTTAGGGATGGCCGTGGAGACGGCGCTGAGGTGCCGGTTCGATGACGTGGGCCTGGATCTCATCCACCATGGGGGGAGATGGTTCGTGATCGAAGCCAACATGAAATACGGCCGAAAGGCGCTGAAAATGAAAGGAATAGACCTCAAGGAACTCATCAGGGAAAAACTCCTTTCAGGGGCGCTGCTGCAGCCATGAACGAACGCCCTTCCCCACCGGTCATGTCGCGAAGAAACCTTTTCAGGGCGGCGGGAGCCGTGCTGGTCCTGTCGGCCCTGGGGTTTCTGGTATGGGGCGTGTTCTTTGTGTGGAACGTGGCCGCTGATGCCTCCCGCAGGATCGACCGGGGCGTCATCGCCCGGGTCATCGCCTCGGAAAGTCCGGTGTATTACGACGACGGTAGGACGCCCCTGGGGGTCTTTTTCGAGGAAACCCACCGAAAGTACATCCCGTTCGAAAAGATCCCCAAGACATTTGTAAAGGCCCTGGTGGCGGCTGAAGACGCCCGCTTCTTCGATCATCACGGCTTCGATCCAAGGGCCATCCTCAGGGCCATGCTGGTCAACATCAGGGCCGGAAAGGTGGTGCAGGGGGGAAGCACACTGACCCAGCAGACGGCCAAGAACATCTTTCAGCGCGAGAAGCGATCCTACGTGGCCAAGTTCAAGGAACTGGTGCAGGCCTTTCTCCTGGAAAGGCGCTATTCCAAGGAGGAGATCCTGGAGATGTATGCAAACCAGTTCTTTGTCACGGGTTTCGGCAAGGGCCTCCGGATCGCGGCCGCCTATTTTTTCGACAAGGAGGCCGAGGACCTCGACCTGGTGGAGTCCGCCTTCATCGCGGGTTCGGTAAAGGGGCCCAACCGATACAATCCCTTTGTGAAGAGGACCGACACGGAGAAGGAAGCCGCCCGCATCCGGGCTGATGAACGCAAGAATTATGTCCTGGCCAACATGTTGAAGCTGGGGTTCATCACCCGATCCGAGTATGAAGACGCAGTGAAACGGTCCGTGCCCTTTAAAAAGGGAAAAATCACTTACGGCCTGAACGTGGTGCTCGATTACGTGCGGGAGCAGTTGGAAAGCGAGTATTTCCGCCGCATACTGTCCGAGCAGGGGATCGACAACATCGCCACTTCCGGGATCAAGATATACACCTCCGTCAACCGTGAGATCCAGGAAGGCGCGCTGGAAAGTCTCCGCCGGCACCTGGAGGCGCTGGACGTGCAGTTGTCGGGATACGACCCTCGTCTTATCGCGGCGCGGCGGTCCGATTTTTATCAACTCGAGACCCGGGGCCGCGACGGCGGCCTTCCCTTCCTGGCACGGATCACCCACGTTGAGCGCGGTACGAAGGCAGGTTCCCTCGTGGTTTCGTGGGACCATGGCGGCGGCGTCATCGACTACGAGGGTCTGAAACACGTCGGAGAAGCCTGGCTCCGGTGGAAGCTCGGAAAATGGGCCGTGTTCGGACCCGCACATATGCCTGGATTTCTGCGTAATTTTCGAGAGGGGGATCTGGTTCCCGTGCGTTTCAGGAAAAACGGTGGTGCATCCCGGGGGGCCGATCTAGTCCTTTCCACTCTCCCCGAGCTGGAGGGGGCCGTTGTTGTGCTCCACCGGGGGATGGTCAAGGCCATGGTGGGGGGATTCCTGGACCGCTTTTTCAACCGGGCGGTTGACGCAAAACGGCAACTGGGTTCCATCTTCAAACCGATCGTCTACGCAGCTGCGCTCCAACTGAAATGGGACATCCTGGATCCCCTGCCCAACAGGCGCGAGGTATATTCCTACCAGGGAACGGTCTATTGCCCCAGGCCGGACCATAAACCCAAGAGCGACAGAGTATCCCTGTTGTGGGCCGGGGTTAAATCGGAGAACCTGGCCACGGTGTGGCTCCTGGCGCATCTGACGGATCGATTGAGCCTTCCCGAATTCGAGAGGGTGATGCGGATCCTGGGGCTCGACCGTAGAGAAGGCGAGGGCTACGAGGCCTACAAGAAGCGAATCAGGGACCGTCATGGTGTGGTGGTGGGGAGACGTGCCCTCATGGAGGCGGCCTTCGAGCAGGCCAAGAAGGAGGTGGAGCCGGACGTCATCTTCTCGGGCGACGATGATGTGCTGGATGATCTTCGGGCCCTGCACTTCAGGCTGCCCGGAGCACGCTTGAACCTTCCGCCTGACGCCGCGCGCGCCGTGAAGGCACACGATTTCACCAGGTTGAGGGATCTGGACAGGGCCATGAGCCGGGCGTGGAATGCGGTGCTTTCCCTGTTGGAGAAAAGCGATCATCCGAGATTTGAAGAAACGGCGGGCCTGAGGGGCCTCCTGAGACGGTTCCACGTGGCCCATGACGGTGATAAGACGCACATCGTTTACGGCGTCAAGCCCGTGCACCCTGAGGCGGCGGCGCTGGAGCCTCTCACGCCGGCGCTCCTTTCCGCTCTGTCGCCCCTCCCTCAGGCATCGGAAATCCGCATCGACGGGGTCCTTCCCTCACGAACGATACATCTGCTGCAGGACCGATTCCGGGAGAACTACAAGCGGCTCCTGGGGCGGCCGAGATACGGGGCGGAAACCCTCTATTGGGTCCGCGATTTCAGGCTTCTTGTCAATCTCTCCTATGTGGTGTACCTTGCAAGGCGGATGGGCATGACCAGTCCCCTGGAGCCGGTGCTCTCCTTCCCGCTGGGACCCGACGCCGTCAGCATTGGAGAGGCAGCCTGCGTCTACCATGCGTTCATGGACGGGAGGCGTTACGCGCTTCCGGGGGGAGGCGAATCCAATAAAATGATCCCCCTGATCACCCGCATAACGGATCGAAACGGAGAGACTCTGTGGGAATACGGCTCGGGCGGGAAGAAGGAGGTGTTGAGCCGCCGGATCAGGGGCTTCGTCTCAGAAATCCTGCGCAAGGTGTTTGAACGGGGAACCGCGCGATCCGCCGAAGGGATGGTGCGCCTGCGTATCGGGAGGGAAGGAAACCAGCAAGAAATGCCCGTGCCGTCCTACGGGAAGACCGGCACATCGAACCGCAACCGAAACTCGAGCTTCGTGGGGTTCGTCCCGGGCTACGACGAGGAGACGGGCCTTCCGCAGGTGGAACAGGGATACGTCATCGCGGCCTACGTGGGGTTCGACGACAACCGGCCCATGACGAGCCGCCGTTTCACCATTTACGGCTCATCAGGCGCACTGCCGATCTGGGTGGACACGGCAAACGCCGTGGTGAACAGTGCGGGGTTTGCACCCGGGCTGGATCCCGTGGAACTCATCTTCGGGTCCGGCGAATCCGAAAGCCCCGAGGGAATGCACCCGGTCAAGGTGAATTCAATCACAGGCCTGCCGGTTTCATCGGACAAGGCATCTGACGTTTCAGGGGGTGATGCGGTGGAAATCCTGGTTCGGGGTGCGCGGCACATCGACGCTGTGGGCGTACAAAGGGTATTTGAACCATGCTGCGAAGCAAGGCCTTGAAAACCGGGATCTGGATCCTGGCTGCGTTTTTTTTGCCGGCGGGATGCCTGCCGGGACTGCGTTCCGCCCGGGTGGAAGGCCCTCCCCGGGCGGGCGTTGTCAGGGCGCCCCTGGTTCCCACCCACCTCTTGGCAGGGGAAATCAAGACTCTGTCGGACAGACTCCGGAAAGGGGATCTCACCCCCGAGCAAGAGGCCCGGGCCCGCAGTCTGCTCAAGACCTACGGGATTCTGGAAAGCGCCAATACCAGGCCCTTGTCCGAGGAGGAATACCGCCGCATCATCCTGCTCCTCTTCCACGGACTGATCGTATCCAAAGGGGTTTCCTCGTCCTTGACCAATGTCGCTGAGGAAGGAATCGCGAGGCTTTCCCGGGGCAGGAAAGCGGTGCTGGACGCCTTTCTTGCATCGGACCACAAGGCCGTGATCGACCACTGCGAGTCGCTGAAGGAGAAGCTGGGAGCCCGGGCCCTCCCGCCCGATATAGGTCTCATTTTCGCCGTTTCTCTGGCCGAGCAAGGCATGATCGAGGAGGCGCTGAAAATCGCCGAGGGCGTCGCGCCGCGGATGGAGCGGACGCCGGGGCTCTTCTACCTTTACAATCGAATCGGTGAATGGAGCCTTCGACTGGGCAGGAAAGAGAAGGCTAGGGAGGCTTTTGAAAAACTCTCGGATCTCCTGGACGAACGGACCCGACTCCTGAGCGCCCTGCGCATGGAGATGGACAGGGAAAAGCCCGACACGGCGGTGAACTCCGTGACAGGGGACCGGCTTAAACCCTCGCACGAAACGCCGGTTGCACAGTCGGGACCGCGGGAGGTCCTGGGGCGGGTTAGGGAACAGGTGGAAAAAGGGGCCTTCGACGAAGCAAGGCGTCTGCTCGCCTCCAACAGGGACGTCTTCGAGGCCGCGGGCGAGACGGACTCCTTTGACCAGGCACTGGAAAGCATCGATTTCGCCGAAGAGAAATTCCTCTCCGAACGCATGGACGCGCTGGCCCGGGAAAAGGAGACTCTGGATGCGTCCCGTAAACTCCTGGCCGAGGAAAAGTTCGACGAGGCCATTTCCCGTATTGAAGCCCTGGAAAAAGAAGGGAGAACCGGGCCCGAGGTCCGCAAGATCAAGGCGGAGGCCGTGGAAAAATTGATCCGGCGCGAAAGGAATCGGGCCGCCATGCTCTTCCTAGCTGCCAGGAAGACGGCGGACCGGAGCAGGAAAGAGAAATACCTCAGGGCAAGCTTCCACAGGCTCAAGATCCTGGTGGAGAGATACCCTTCCTCCCCGCTCGTCACGAAGATTCTCTCGAACATGGAAACGATCCGCAAGGAGATGCAAAAGCTGGGGGTATCACCGGAAGGTTCTCCCGGGGAGGCGGGATAGATTGAACAAACCTTCCACCGGATCTCCCCGCAGACATACCACCGATATGAAGGAAAGCATGGCTTTGACCGTGGAAGATCCTGCCTGTATTCAAGTGGTCGGCCTGGGCCAGGCCTGCGTGGATTACCTCGGCCGTGTACCATTTTTTCCCGAAGAAGATCAGAAGGTGGAGCTCACGGAACTCAGGACAAAATGCGGCGGACCCGCCTCCTCCGCCCTGGTGGCTCTTGCCGCTTTCGGCGTGCGAACATCTTTTCTGGGCGCTGTTTCGGACGACCCGTTCGGAAGGGAAATCCGGCGGAATCTCCTCTCGAAAAGGGTGGACTTACGCGGTCTCAAGGTGACGCCGGGGTTTACCTCCCAGTTCGCTTTCATCGCAGTCAGCCGCCGGGACGGTCGGCGCACCATATTCTGGCACAGGGGATCCGTGCCCCACCTGCTTGCCGAAGATGTGGACATGTCCAGTTTCCCCGGGTGTAAGATCCTGCATATGGACGGACTCATGGTGGAGGCGTGCGCCGAGGCGGCGCGGCAGGCCCATGGCCGGGGCATAACCGTGGTGATGGACGCAGGGACCATGCGCGAGGGGAGCCGGGAACTGGTCTCCTTGGTGGATATACTCATAGCATCACGCAATTTCGCGGATCCACTGGTAGGCCCAAACGCCCCGGTGGAAAAGGCCCTTGAAGCGCTCAAGGGCCTGGGTCCCGCACAAGTGATTATCACCATGGGTCGAGAGGGGAGCGTGGGTCTGGGCCCGGACGGGCCGATTTTTCAGCCGGCGTTTCCCGTGGACGCAGTGGACACCACCGGCGCAGGGGACGTATATCACGGGGGATACATCTACGGAATGCTTCAGGGCTGGGACATGGCTCGATGCATGCGCTTTGGCGCAGCGGCCGCTGCTGTAAAATGTCGTGATTTCGGGGCCCAGACCGACTCTTTGACCCTGGACGCGGTGCTGGACCTACTGGGAGGTTGAAATTTCATCGCGCGGGAATACATACTTTTCAAGCATGGCAAATACGGTCTCCCGCTTGATGGGCTTGGTCAGGTAATCATTCATGCCGGCCTCAAGGCACCTTTCCCGGTCCTCTTTCATGGCATGGGCCGTCAGCGCAATGATGGGGACCTTGTCATAGCCGTTTTCGCGAATCTTCCGGGTGGCCGTTTCGCCGTCCATTTCCGGCATCTGGACGTCCATGAATATCAGGTCGAAACGATCCGGCGCCGCCAGGTACTTGTCAACGGCTTCCCGACCGTTTTCCGCCACCTCCACCTCATACCCCGCCTTTGTGAGCATCATGCGGGCCAGTTTCTGGTTGACCTCGTTGTCCTCGGCCAGGAGGATTCGCACGGCATGCTTCATATCTTCCCGGACCGTGTATTGGGTGTGCAGTCTACGCTGTTCTTCGACGGTATCCGAGTCTTCGCCCGCCTCCCTGAGTCCCAGGATCCTCTCCATCATCTTCAGGAGTTTATCCCTGCGGACCGGTTTGGACAAAAACCCGTTGAAACCGGCCTCCGCACATCTCTTGGCGTCCCGTTTCATGGCGGAGGAAAGGGCGATCAGCGGTAAATCCGCAAAGCCCTTCCCTGAGTCCCGGATTCTTTCAGCCAGGGCGTAGCCGTCCATTCCGGGCATCCTGATGTCACAAAGTACGATGTGAAAAGGATCTTTCGACTCGTCGCTTCGTCTGAGCGCGACCAGGGCGTCTGGCCCGTTCCTGACGGCCTTCGCCCGGATATCGGCCCTTTTCAGAATGCCGCACAAGGTTTCCCTGTTGGTTCGGTTGTCATCCACGACCAGCACATGCTTTCCCTTGAGCGTGGCGGGCATCACCCGCTTCGCCTTTTTCGGGCCGGTCTTTCCGAGCCATGCAGTAAAGTGAAACACGCTTCCCCGGCCTACCCGGCTTTCCGCCCAGATACTCCCGCCCATGAGCGTGGCGATCTGCTTGCTTATGCTGAGCCCCAGGCCGGTGCCTCCATATTTCCGAGTGGTGGACCCGTCCGCCTGGCTGAATGGCTCAAAAATGGACTCGATTTTGTCCTCGGGAATCCCGATGCCCGTGTCTCGAATCCGTGCGTGTACTTTGACCCTGTCATCGGTTTCGTCTTCAACATCCAGGGAGACTTCAATCTCCCCCTTTTCCGTAAACTTTGGCGCGTTGCCCAACAGGTTGGTGAGTACCTGGCGAAACCGGAGTGGATCGCCCCGCACCAGGGCCGGTACTTCATCGCCTACCCGGCAGAGGAATTCGATGGGCTTGGATTCGATTCGCGGCTGGATCAGGTCGCACACATCATAGACCAGGATTTCCGGGTCGAACTCGATCTCCTCGAAATCAAGTTCCCCGGATTCGATTTTACTGAAATCGAGGATGTCGTTGATCAGCGAAAGAAGGGCTTCGCCGCTTCGCTTGATGGTCAGTGTGTAATCCAGCTGAAGATCGTCGAGATTGGTTTCCAGGAGGAGATCCGTAAATCCGATCACACCGTTCATGGGCGTTCGGATTTCATGGCTCATATTGGCCAGGAACTGGCTCTTGGCCCGGTTTGCCGATTCCGCGGCCTCTTTCGCGCGCCTCAGCTCCTCTTCCGCATCTTTTCTATCGGTGATATCCTCCACCGTGCCGGTATAGCGCACACCTTCATCTGAAAAAACAGGCGAAAGCCGGATATGAATCCATCGAATTTCATTGTCGGAGGGTAGGATCCTGCACTCCGTGGAAAAGGGCATGCCGTCCTGTATGGCCTGTTCCCAGGTGGCCGTCACCTCTTCTCGATCCTCCGGGTGAAGGCGATCCTTCCAGTCGGTGGTAAAGCTCTCCACCAGGGAGAGACCGAAAATCTGTTGCCACCGCGTGTTGGTGTAGAGGCATTGGCCGGTTTCGTCGATCTCGAAGACCCCTACTGGAATGGTCTCGGATATGAGTCGGAATCGCTCCTCTTCG
The DNA here is from genome assembly GCA_019307945.1 of Deltaproteobacteria bacterium. Taxonomy (GTDB): domain Bacteria; phylum Desulfobacterota; class DSM-4660; order Desulfatiglandales; family Desulfatiglandaceae; genus B17-G16. The sequence goes on from JAFDIS010000046.1 coordinate 9,804, forward strand.
CCGCGAAGAGGAGGACTTTCCTGCAGTACCTCGCGGTGTTGTTGGTCCAGATGCGGCATCACTTAGGGTCATCCTGCAGGGATTCTCCGATCTCCACAATATCGGAGCGGTGACCGGGCTGTCCCGGGGGTGTCGGTCCTGGTACGTCTCTTTTATCGGCGGGATTAGGGATAATCTTGAGTTTTCCGTCGGATTTCAGGGCGCCTCCGCCTCTTTCCCCTCACCCTTTCTGCCGTCTTCAACGCAAAAAGGACAGCATAGGCTGTCAGGTTGAGGAGCACGAAGGCAATCTCCACCGTCCGAATCGTTCCTTCCGAAAACGCGGGATAGACCAGGGGCCTCAGGACTCTCCACATAAAGGATCCTGCCGGCTGAAGACCTTGCTGTGCGGCCGAGTCGAGAAAATGCTCGAGATAGGTGAGAGGGCAATACCAGCCCATTGTGTTCAGGACGAGGGATAATAAGAGCCCCCCGAGGTGAAGGGCCGCCAACCTATGCCATTTGAGGACCGGCAGGAATCCAAAGACGATGAAGAGGATCCACAGAAAATGGAAAAGCAGGGTTACTTCGGCCAGGATACGGAAAAGCATGCTCTAGTGCCGTTTTGAATCTCACCTTGCACGGAAATGCAACAAGCCGCGTCCCCCGGGCCCCGGGCGATCCTGGGGGCGGGAAACCTCAGGCTGAAAATTGAGTCCCGTCCCGTCCTCTTCAAAGCCATGGAGTCCCTGACAGGGATTTCTCACCGGCCTTCGTTTTGGCGATCGGAAAAAGGGTTAAAAGCGGAACCGGCCGTTTTCGTAGATCACCATGCGTTTTCCATCCGCCAGGATGGCTGTGACCGTCTTCTTTTCGGTATTCACCAGGTCCCAATGCAGGGCGCTGTCATTGAAACCCAGGGCCTTTTTTTTGGCCTCGTCCAGTTCCTTGGGATCGCCCAGGAACGTGTCCGAATAAGAGGAACCCACGGCGAGATGACAGTTGCCGTACCTGCCGCCGAAGTTTTCGTCGTAAAGGGTATTGGCCATGAAATGGTTGATTCGGGAGAGTCTCTTGTCCGTCAGTGAAAACTCTCCCACCCTGTTGGCTCCCCGATCCATGGCGAGCTGTTTTTCCACGAATGATTCGCCTTTGGCGGCCGATACCTTCACTGCGGAACCCCTTCGAAATACGAGCCGGACCCCTTCCACATAATTACCGCTCCGGAAAGAGGGTTGATCCGCGAAGTAGACCCCTCTCGTGCCGCGCCAGTCCGGCGATACGAAGATTTCAAAACTCGGGATGTTGTGTCCCGACACCCCGATCCAGCGTCGCTGTTCTCCCGGGACCAATCGGAGATCAATGTTTTCGGATTCGACATGGAGCTCTCGAATGTCGAGACTGTTGATCCACTTCTTGATGGCCGCTGCGTTTCGATGCACTTCCCGCCATTCCGACACGGGATCTTTCCGGTCCAGGTAACAGGCCCTCACGATCTGAGCCGCATATTTGCCTGGCGTCAGCCCTGCGTGTCGGGCCATCTCATCGGTTGGGTAGGCACAAAGGGTCCATCCGTAGGTTCCTTGCTCCTCGCGCCTTCGAAGAATATCTCGAAGAGGTTTTCTAGCCACGGCCACCTTGCCGATCTTCTTGGGGTCGGTCCGGCCCAGGTGCGTAAGGGAGGCCGGCGCATGAAGAAAGATGCTGCCGTTGAGGTTTCGGAGAAGCTCCTCTTCTCCCGGCGGGATGAAAACGAGCTGACTCCGGTCGGCCTTGTCATAAAAGTCTCGCTCCATGGTTGGCGTGCCCAGCGCTCGCATAACCGGGTTCAGTCCCAGGTCAAGAAGCCTCGCATGCAGTGCCTCGGCAAGGGGCAGGGCCGGCAGGTCGAAGCGGACCGCCACCACGGCCCTTTTCTCCAGTTTTCTTGACTTGGCGGTCTTCAGCGCCCAGATGAGCACATCCGCATATTTTTCCGTCTTGCCTTTCGTAAGCATCCGCAGAACCTCCCTCACAGTCTCACAGTAGCCGATTGCAATTGACCGGCCGGAAGAAACGCCGTTTGAATCTCGTCCCCGGTCCTGATACCCCCGGCAGTCTGCCATCTTTTCATTGAAATTGCAATCAACAGCCTGAAGCGATGAAGCGAGCTCCGGACCACACTTTGGGCCTCGTCAAAGCAAGAGTCTCAAGAAGCGTCCCAACCCCACGGACCACGTGAGGGAGTCGTGTTGTTCAAGACCGTCGATCTGCGGCAGCACCAGGATCCCGGGTGGCGGAGGGTCACCGAGCCATGATGAACGGTTTCGAAAAACCCTGGTAGGTTTCAAGACATCCCCGGCAAGGTCCACCGCCAGCACGGGCCTCCCGTCCCTGACAACCAGGAAATCCAACCCCCGCTGGTCAATGGTCTTGACATAATAGAGAGCGTAGTTTCCAAGGCATAAATCATTGAGCACTTTACAGGTTCGGTAGAGAGCAAGGGCCACCATGTTTTGAATTTTGGCAGCGGGGGCATTGATGGAAAGCCAGTCGAAAAGATACCACTTCTTTCCCTTTTTGAGTCCTCGGCCCACACCATTGGACCATGGGGGCACGGAAAAGAGGAGATATGCCCTTTCAAGCCATTCGAGCCATGACTTGACGCTGACATGGGAGGCTCCCACCTGCCGGCCCACGGCGGCCTCGGAGAGTGTTCGTCCCACACGCCGGGAGACGGCCCCATAGGTCTCCTCTAGCGCCTCCAAGTCCCTGATTCGGCTGCTCCGGCCGATTTCATCCTGGATCACCCTCCCGGCATACTCTTCATGCCACAGGGCCGAAAAGGCATCCTCGGCCTCGCATAAAGGTTCCGGAAACGGCCCGTGGCGTATCAAGAGGGCAAGGGCCTGCTTTGCCTCCTTTGAAACCCCGCTCAAGAGGCTTTCACGCAGCACGGCCAAGCGCTTCGAATGACCTGCCTCCCCCAGGAAACAGGCCGCCACGGCTGTGCCCTCCACCTCGCGCAAGCTGAGGGGCATGAGTTCAAAATGCGTCAAACGCAGCCTGGTGGAAACATCCAGGGGTTCCGAGGGCGTTCTCTTGAGTGCACCCGTGAGCACGAAGCGGCGATCGGCCCCGAATCGTCTCAAGAGTTCCAACAGGACGTGCTTCCATTTGGGGTAATGCAGGAGATCCCTCACTACTATTGCGGAGGGCTGAGCCTCGAAAGAGCGTTCTATATCACGAAATGGTAAGAGGCCCTTGCGAAAACGCGAACGAACGATCGGATCATTCCAATCCAGCACCAGTGGGGAAAGTCCCACGGCTGAGGCCGCCATGGTGCAAAGGCATGTCTTGCCCACCCCGGTAGGCCCGGTGATCATGGTGGCGCTGGGCCTCATGGCGGGGACGGCATGATGCGCGAACATGTATGCAGCGCCAAGGCGCTGAAACCGCTTATTTATCATAATGATATCATTTTATCGCGATAAAATGATATAGTCAATAAATATTATCAGAGCATAAGGCCCTCTTTCCCTATCAGCGCCCTTGACCGGCTCCTGTTCTTGGGCTAGACTTCATTTTCCCACGCAATGCAGTCACAACAGGAGGGATCCATGGAGCAGATACTTTCCGAAACCAGTCAAGTGAGACCGGCACACCGCTTCGACCTGGAAAACTTAAAGGAATACATGAACTCACATGTTGAAGAATTTACAGGCGAATTGGAGATTCGCCAGTTCACCCACGGGCAATCCAATCCCACTTTTATCCTCGACGACGGCCATCGAAAATACGTCTTGCGAAAGAAACCGCCGGGCAAGCTTCTCCCTTCCGCCCATCAGGTTGAGCGCGAGTATCGAATCATTTCAGCACTGTACGATACCGACGTACCGGTACCGCAAACCTATGCCCTGTGCACCGACGATGGAGTGATCGGCACGGCTTTCTATATTATGGAACTGGTGGAGGGACGTATTTTCCGGGATGCCAGGGCCTCTCAAGCCTCAGGATCCAAGGAAAGGGCAGCCATCTTTGATGCCATGAACGATACACTCGCCCGCATACACAAGGTGGACTGGCAGGCGCTGGGACTGGCCGACTATGGAAAACCGGGCAATTACATGGGGCGTCAGGTGGCACGGTGGAGCAAACAATATCAGGCCTCAGAGACCGATGAAATCAAGAGCATGGACGCTCTCATGGAATGGCTGCCCCGGCACCTGCCGGAGGACACCTCCCCCACCATCGTACACGGGGATTATCGGCTCGAAAACCTCATCATTCACCCAACCGAGCCGCGGGTGGTGGCGGTCCTTGACTGGGAGATTTCAACCCTTGGACATCCTCTTGCAGACCTGGCCTACACCTGTATGAACTATCGCATCCCTTCAATGGAGGGGGAGGCCATCGGGTTGGCGGGCCTGGATCTGGAAGCCCTTGGCATTCCTTCAGAGGAGGCCTTCGTGGAGACCTATTGCCGCAGAACCGGGCGTGAGATTCCGGAGGATTGGCCTTTTTTCATCGCCTTCAGCCTCTTCCGTCTGGCGGCCATCGCACAGGGCGTCTACAAGCGGGGGCTGGACGGCATCGCAAGTTCTGAAACGGCCCTGGCGGTGGGGGCCTACGTCAAGGTCCTCGCAGACATCGCCTGGCACCAGGTGCTGGGACGCTGAGGGTAAAACGAGGGAGGGCGCGGCCCGGGGGGCTCACCTTCCCCGTCCAGAGACGTGAGAGATCCGCGGCGAGGCGGTTCCTTCTCCGGCCAGATGACGATCCACGTACCGTGCCAGGATCTCAGCCGCCCTGGGCGGGGGCCTCACCAGCAGGTAATGGTCAACGATGGAATGGGCCAGTTCATGGGCCAGGATTCCCGTGTGGACGTCCTCGATGTTAAGGAAAACGGTGTTTATCTCGAACACATACCAGGCACGGTAGGGACAGGGTTTTCGGTAGGCGCGCACATAGGTCTCCTCCATGTCCGCGCGTGTGGGGTATATCCTGATTCGGGTACGCCCGATTTTTCTCCTCATGTCCAGGATCTCCTGGACCCGCTCGTAGACCGCATCGATTTTCTGCGCCAGCAAATCTTCAAGTTCCCGTCCGGAAGAACCCCCATACAGTCGGTCCGGGCCCCAGAGGGCCGGCCCCAAACGGAGTCTCGCCTCCAGGGTCTCCAGGTCCATTCGGGACCGAAACATGACGATGGTGTGGCGGGTCCTGAGCTCTTTCCAAACAGTCGCCCCCTTCCCGAAAGAATTCCCCGCCAAGGTAGGCAACGGTGCCAGAAGACCTGCCAGGAGCAGGAGTGCGGAAAGGGAGGTTTTCATGGAGGGGCGGCTGCGGACCATGAGCGGCACGATTCCAGGCTCTAAAGGATGAAATGAGACGCGATCTTTTGTTCCAGGCGGTCGATTCTTTCGCATAAAGCTCGGTCGGGCGCGAGCTCCGAGGCCGCCTTGGCCAGCGCTCGTATATCATCCCGTATATTCGCCACCTTTTCATGAAGCGATTCGGTGACTAGATTCAACCTGGCTGCCATTTCGGCCATCTGGTCCTTTTTCCGGATCCGGATAGTGGTGGTCAGGTCCCCCGCGGCTATGCGGTCCAGTTCCTTCTCAAAACGGAACAATGGGCCTGCGATCTTGTGGCTGATGAAAAGCACCACGAAAATCGTGGCCGCCGTCACGATGCACAGCGTAATCAGGTTGGTAAGAATGACTGCCGGGAGGATGCTGATTCCGGTGTCCCTGATCACGATCCTCGAATGCTCAAAAGTAGTGGTCAGGGTGCCTTTTGAGAGAAGAAAGAGCAGTCCGGTGGAGATTCCCGCCCCCAGGAGCACCAGGAGGCAAAATTTCAGGATGAAGGCCGCCTGGAATCTTTTTTTTACAAAGACCTGCCTTCTCTTATAGGAGTAATTTTCCCGGCTCATTGGGGTCACCTGTTTCTAGCGGTTAGCAGTTCATAGTTGATTTCAATGTGGGCGGCTTTTTTCAATCCGTCGATCCAGGCCTTGAGTCCCGCGCTTCGCCGCTCCTCGAGGAGTGTCTTACGGATGCGGTCTCGTACCAGATCGAAACCGGGCGCGGCAGGATTTTCCCGCCTTATCTTCTCATAGCGCGCTCTTATTTCTTCTTCGGTCACCACCGTGCGATCCATGATTTCCCGTCCTTTTCGTTCCATGAGGCTCCGGATCAGGGTGGATTCCCAGTATCGCTCGATGGCGCGGACAAAATCTTCCTCGCGGTCCAGCCTGAGCCGGACCGCCTCCTGGATGAGCAGTTCCTTTCGGATCATCCTCTCCAGAAAGTCCCGCTTGGCCCCTTCCGTTAGTTTGAAATCGTTTTTGAGTTCCAGGTCTTGCCGTAATTGCGTCTCGTAGACCTTGAGGGGCAGTTCGTAGTCGTTGATCCTGGCCAGAATCTCTTCCTTGGGTCCGTCGCCGTGGTCCCCGCAGGCCGCAAAGGCACAGGCGGCTGAAATCGCGAGAATGAACAACGCCTTTTTCATGAGAGGTTTCCTCTTCTTTCCTTCAATTTTTCAAGAAACGCACTGAACAACGAATACCGGCCGGTAGGCGATTATCCGGGTTGGCCAGCACAAGCCTTACACCAAAATTCCCGCTGGCCGCGTCCACTACCTGGTCCACGATGGCGACCTCGGCTCGATAGGTTCCACCCACGGGCCTTTCGGGTCGGACTTCTGCAATATCTCCCTTTCGGATCTTTCCATAGTAGGCCAAGGGCACGATCACTTCCACATGAAGGGGATCGATGCTCGCAACAGTCAGGATGGCGTCCGTCTCTCCCACGTATTCACCCGGCGAGTGCATTCGTTTAGTCACCACCCCCTCGATGGGACTTCGAATCGTGCGAAGCTCCAGGCGTTCCAGGGCCTCCCGGAGTTGGAGTTGCGCCACCTGGATCTCCGTTTCCAGTTCATCCTTTTCATGGATGGAAATCAGTTGTTTCTTGTAAAGGTCCTCATTGCGCACGGCCTTGCGTTTTCCGAACTCCACCCGCGCCCGCGCCAGGTCTACCAGGGCCTGTTCCACTCCCGCCTTTAGCGTGGCGATCACCTGGCCTTTCGTCACTCTGTCCCCCCGTTCCACGGCCACCGCTTCCAGGATTCCCGGTACCGGGCTGCCCACGTCCACGACGTCATTGGGTTCTATCATGCCGGTGAAATCCTGTGCATGGAGCGGCCTTCCCCCCGCCAAGAACGCGAAGAAGATCAACCCCCAGGCGATTCCCAAGAACCGAATTTTCATAAACTTCCCTTTCCAGATTTTTGCTCTATTTCCCATGTGGTGTCGGCCATAACCATTGAAGCGACCCGTTCCCGAACCGGGCATTCTTAAAAGTCGAATCGGCTGAGGAGCAGCCTGCGAACCGCTCGCGACCATTTTCGCACCAGAGGCTCAGGATCATGCTCGAAACGGACAAAAACCCTCTCACCGATTCGGCGGGGAATTATTCCTGACAACGCCACTTCGAACTGGAAGAGCTTTTCGAAGGCAATTGCCTTCCCTGGTTGTGTCGGATCCAGGGCGATTCGGCCGCCTCCCTCCACACTCAGTGCGATGCTTGGAAGCTCACGGGAGGCCTCCGGTACCTCCCGAATCACGCGTGCCGGGACAGTGTAGCCGATCCTCTCGGCCAGTTGCGCTTGAACCGCCCTTGTGTGATTTCGCACCAGGTCCACCCCCGACTGGGGGATCATCACCCTTGCGACGACCCGGGGAAAGTCCACCACGTATCCCAGCGGCGTTCCTCGCCGCAGGAAGCGCCCGGGAAGATCCTTTGCATCGGGCAAGAGAAGAGTGCCCGCCGAGGGACTTCGGATGACAAGGTCGGCCTGTTGATCTCGGGCCCGTTTCAGTTCGGATCGAACCCGTTGAATCTCGTCCTTTATGATGTCGGCCTCGGTCCGGTCCACCCGTTCCAAGTTCCTCCGGCGCGACTGCAGTTCCTTGATCCGGGCCGCCAATACCCGAACCCGGGAATCCAGGTCCGGATTGAAACATCGAATGATGGGCGCCCCCGCACAAAGCACTTGTCCAGGTCTTGCAAGGACTTCGGCGACGAAGCCGTCGGCCGCCGCGTGGATCCTGGACTCCTCCGGCGTCCAGAGTACCCCTTCCGAGACAGTATAAGAAGGGATCGGAACCTTCACCAGGAACCATCCAATTGAAACAAGCAAGCATAGCGTCGTGACCAGGATTCTTCCACGTTTCCGCTTCAGGTCAGGGTCTTGAAACATACTCCTGACCACACGGAACACGGGGACCAGCACCATGCTCACGGCGGCCCACAGGGCCAACAACACCCCGATAACGAAAAATTTTCCCGCCACGAAAAGGGCGATTCTCACACTGATAAAAATCCTGTAAATGAATGAGGCCAATGCATAGATGACCATCCACCCGGCTTCCCCTCGGGCGGTTACAGGGGATTGGGCCCGGCGGATCCCTAATAGATGCCTTTTGATCAGGTACCCCAGATACCGGTTGGCTCGTGTGCCCAGATTCGGGATGTCCAGTAGGTCCGAAAGTGCATAATAGGCATCGAAACGCAGAAGGGGGTTTCCATTGAACAGGATGGTGGAAATTCCTGCTATGATCATCACATTATAACAGATGGTACGAACCGTCCCCGGCTCTACGTTCACCCATACCAGCAGGGCCGCGGCGGCCAGAAACACCTCCACCAGGATACCGGCGAGATCCACCATCAGACGCTTGTGTTTTTCCCTGAATGCCGAGGAGGCCGAGGCGTCCACATAGGGGATGGGGATCAGCACAAGGAGCATGATCCCCATCTCATGGACCTCTCCTCCCCATCGTTTGACCGCGTATGCATGACCAAATTCATGAACCGCCTTGACCAGAGGGTACACCCACCATAACAGGAGCAGATTCTCCGTTGCCAGCACGCGGTCGGCCAGGTTCCCGGTCAAATCGGACCAGTGCACCCAGAGGAGCACCACGGCCCAGCTCACCACAGCCAACCAAAGAAGGGCTCCGAACCATCCAAGAAAAGGTCTGACGAGGAAGGCCGTCATTTTAAGGAAACGATCCGGATCCATGATGGGGAATCGCAGGGCCATGGGTGAGCGAACCCGGTTCATCCAGCGAGATCTTCGGGCGCGCGTTTGGCGCTGGTAGAGGTCCGCCAGGTCCGGAGGGATTTCAGCCTGCAGGACGCCCGCCTGATGCAATTGGGAAAGAAGGCCGATTACCTCGTCCTGGGTGGGCGCGTCGTCTCCCAGCCGTTCACAGGCTACCTTCCATATGTCGTCCATGGACATATTTCCGTCAAGGAGACCGATGATTAGATAGGCTTCGGAGGAAAATCGATGAAAACCTCCGGTGGAATGGTCTTGAAGGACGAACCAGTCTTTACCCCGATAGGTATGCCGGTGAATCTGCACATGGCTTCGCAGCCGGGGTTTCAACCCCGCAACGCGATACCAGGATTGGCTCAAAAGGGATTCCGTCATTGAATTACCGGGCGATCTCCGACCGCCTTTGGGTCAGAAGGTCTTTGGGCCTCGGCGGTAAGGCAACCTCCGCTCCCCCATCAAGGCCACCAGGACCAAAGCCACAGGCTGAACCACTCCCGAAGATTTTGAGTCCAGATTCGAACCAATTTCTGCCGCTCCACGAAAACCTTACCCACCCCCTCCATCCCCGGACGCAGGCGTTGAGAGACGTTCAGGATGCGGGCTTCGACCCTGAAATAATTGCGCCCCTCTTGTGCGGTTGAAATGGGCGTGATCTTTTCCACGATGAACTTGAATTGTTTCCCGGGAAGCGACGAAAGCACGAGGTCGCCCTGCTGTCCTTTCCTGATATCGGCCACGCGGCGCTCATCCACTTGAAGGATCAACCGGTATGCGTTCAGCGGGGCCACTTCGAAAAGCACCTCTCCCTGTGCCACATGACCTCCCAGCATTTGACTCAGATCCCCTCTCAAGACGATCCCGTCGAAGGGCGCCGACACACGCGTCCGTTTCAATCGGCTTTCCACCAGATCCAGTTGGGCTTTTCCCTGCTCAAGCTGGGCCTTGAGGATGTTGACTGCCCCCCAGTCGTGTTTGGCCAGGGCCTCCTTGAGTTGCCGGCGGAGCTGTGTCCTCTGGGTCAACCACTTGAGGCGCTCCAGTCGAAGATCCTGGTCGTCCAAGGTACACATAAGGGCACCCTTTTTCACCACGTCCCCCGCCCTCACCGGGGCGGTCTTGATGTATCCCTCAAAGGGTGAAACCACGACACGTTTCACGGCGCCTTCAAGAATGGCGTCGGCCGTGATCCGATATTCTCCTGTGGCCAGACTGAAAAAAATGACAACTCCCGTGGCCAGAAGCACAAAAAGCTTTCTGCCCGGATAACCCCGGCCCAGCAATTTGACCGCCTGCCCCCACAGTGAGGCGAAGACCTTGGTGACCAACCACCGGTCGTTCAGCCTTTTTTCTTCCAAGACCGGTGCAACAACTGCGGCAAGGGTGTCACAGAAGGCCGCGTCCTCATCGCTGAAGGGTCGATCCCCGGGCCGCTCCAGGGTCATGGCCCCTTGATAGGATGAACCTGTTTGGAGCGGTACGCTGAGAATGGCGCCCGAACCGAACTGCCTGGAAAGTTCCTGATGATCCCGTGAAACCAGCACGGGATGCCCCTTTGGGGCGGGAAAACGGATTTGCCGTCCCTGAAGCCCAGCCTCATCCATGGCCTTTTCAATGGACCGAACGAGGTTCATACGTTTTCCGAATTGTGCGCTGTGGGACATGGTCTTGAGTCTGATGCGGTTTCGCCGGGCATACCCGAGGCTGACCCGATCGCAGTCGAGTCGGGTGGCCAGTTCCGTAACAAGTGCGGTAGCGGCACCCTCGAAACGTTCTTCCGACAGGACCGTAGCCAACAGGTCCATGGCGGAGCGGAGACGTTTCAGGGAGACCTCGTCCTTTTCCATTCGAGTACGGCAGAACAAGAGTTCGAGCCAGGAAGCCCCCCACTGCAACTTGTCCATGGCCGTCTTGAGTAGCTCAGGGTCATCCGTGGCCATTTCCACGGCTACCACGCCGTGCAGCAGATCTCTGAGAAAGACGGGATAGGCGAGACCGTAGTGGGGGGCACGGCCTGCCTGGGAGTCTCCTGAAGGGGGGGGAAACTCCTGAAGAAGTCCGCAGCCTTCATCGATGACCCGTTCCGCGATCTCGGCGAGCCGTTCCACATCGCAACCTCGTTCCGGCCACCAGGCAACGGGTGTGAACTTCTCCGTGTCCGAGTCCTTCATCACGAGGATCCCCTGAAGGGCTCCGGGGATCCTGGAGCATTGAAGGGCGAGCCATGCATGGAAATATTCGGTTTGACTCCCGGCTTCCGTAAACCGGCTCCAGAGGGAGGCCAGATCCTCTTGCCGAAATTGGATTTTTTCCAGTGCCTTGTTTGCTTTCATGGGTCCCTTCGGGTACTCCGGTTCGGGCCGTAGACGACATGCCGGCGGGACGATATGGGCGGTCGCTTCCGGAAAACGGCAGGCGAGGACTGGCATCCCGCGGGGGGAATGAAATTCCAATACCTCTGAGAGGCCCTAAAACGCGCCTGATATAACGAATCATGCGCAAATCAACGGGGCAAGTCAAGCCTTGTGGCCGGGAGAAGAGTTCGCCCGATCCCTCATGCATGCTCAGATCTTCATCGGCGCACAGGCGTCTATCCTGAATTCACGAAAAGGTCGGGCTGAGGAACCCCTTGTGAGGGTCTCCTGCAGGGGATATAATGTGTGGGAGCATTTGCTTCGGTCCCGGCTTTGCTGAAGGATCGCGCAACAGGGACCGATGAAAGAGAAAACGCGAACCAGCCGGCCATCCCTGTCGCGTCGCGGGGGCGATCCCGCCCGCAGACAGGAGAAGCCGAACAGCCTCAGCGGACATATTCCCATGTCGGAGCCCAACGATCAGCCGCGAATCACATGGAATGAATCTTCCTGCGGGATCGTCTATGCGGACGTGTCCAACGCCACCGCCACGCGCGAAGAGGTGGCCCTTTTTTTCGGCACCACCATTCAAGGCGGGGTCCCCGCGGGCGAGACCCACGTCAGGCTCGACCGGCAGATCCTCCTGAGCCCCCGCACGGCCAAGCGCCTGGCCGAGGCCCTGGAAGACGTCCTATCGGCCCATGGCCCCCGGCTCGAAACTACGGGAAACAAAGGGCCGCACCCCCCTGCCGGGGGAAGCATCCCGGTCGGGGATCCTGTTTCGGACGAGCTTCCACTGCCCACCGACGAACGGGCGACATTACTTATCCGGTCGGTCCGGGGGCTCGACGTCCCCTTTGGACTGGAACGCTCCTTCAAAATCGGCCATAAGATGCTGCTTTCGGAGCGATTCCTGGTCACTCTGCGCAAGGATACCATTTCAGGCGACGCTCATGCCCGAATCCTGGAAATCTCCCGCGCCCTTGGCATGCCGGAACCCCTGGAGGGACTTTTCCGGGAACACCTGACAGCGGCCCATTACGTGCACTTCGGGTTTGAAAAAGGCGCCCGCACCACGCTGATCAAGGCCTACCTGGAGTATGGAGAAGGGTGGGAGCAGCAGCTCCAGGATGGGCCCGGATCCCTCGATCCCTTTCTCCTGCACCAGGGTTTCAAATGGGACCCCGAAGACCCGCACCGTCACGTGCTGACCCGCTATGTGTATAGGCCCGCCATTACTTATCAGGAAATGGGGAGACGGGTGGCTTCGGTCTTCCAGTCGAAGGAAAGCCTACCTTCGTACCGGATCTGCCTGGATTTACTGGGCCTCGCCGCCCGGAAGGTCCCTCCCCGGGATCTCCTCTACCTGGAGGTGACCGAACAGGGAAGCCCTCGGCGATCCTTTGATATCAACCTGTACCGGGCGGGTCTCCGCATCGCGGACATGGAGAGACCGTTCCTCATGCTCTGCGATCACCTTGCCGTCAACCCCCGCGAGTTTCACCGTATCTTCGATCCCGCCCGCGGAAAACGCCTGGGGCACGTGTCCGGGGGCACGGACCGGGAAGGCCGCGACTTTCTCACCGTGTATTACGGCGTGGAGGCACATTGAAAAGCCCGCTTTCCCAGGACCCGGATTCCCACCCTGGGCGTCAGACCGAGGGGATGCCGGCAGGCGCCCCCTGGCGGCGCCTGGACATGCGGAGCTACGTGGTCCTTTCCGTCTGGTGGGGCTGCAACAACCAGTGCGTCATCTGCATGCTCACGGGTTTGCGGGACCGCCTGAAGCCCCTGGATTTTGACGCCTACAAGAAGATCGTCATCGACATCGTCAACCAGGCACGGTACCGGAACCTGATTTTGTCAGGCTCCGAGGTCACCACCTTCGATCACCTGGAAGCCTTTGTCCGGTACGCAGCATCTTTTGGCTGGTTCCAGAAGATCCAGATCCAGACGAACGGAAGGCGCCTGAAGGACCCGGGCTATGCCCGCAGGCTGGTGGAGGCCGGGGTCAACGAGTTCTTCGTCAGTATCCACGGCCTGGGCGCAACCCACGACACGGTGACCTCGGTTCCCGGATCGTTCGACGAGGTCTGGGCCGGCCTCCGGGAAATCTCAGGGCTCGGGGTGAACGTGGTCACCAACACGGTACTCAACCGCCTGAACGCGCCCCGGATTCCCGCCCTCATGGAGGCACTGTGCGATACGGGGGCGAGCGAGCATCATCTGTGGAACTACTTTCCCATGGAAGAGACCGACACAAAGGATCTCGTGGTGCCGGTTACGCAATTCGCCGGAATGCTCCGGGAGCTCCTCCGGATCCACCGGGAGGCGGAAAAGCCCCTGGTGCTCAAGAGCTTTCCCCAGTGCCTTTCCAAGGGCCCCCCTGGATTTTTCGACAGTTGGTTTCCGGTGACAGTGCTGCCTGATGTCTTCTGGGAGAAGTTCGCGCGCTCGGGGTGGGGCTATTGTGTTCACAGGGACAAATGCCGGGCCCGGGAGTGCTGGGGGCTTTCCCGGGCCCATGTAAAAAGATTCGGGGATGCGCGGGAATTGTTGTCGCCAATGGGTTAGTGTGAGGGGAAAAGGCACAGAGGGACAAAGGCACAAAGGGACAGAGGCACAGAGGGGCAAACGGATAAAGGCACAGAGGCACAAAGGGACAAAGGGGTAGAGGCACAAAGGGACAAAGGCACAAAGGGGCAAAGGCACAGAGGGACAAAGGCACAAAGGGGCAAAGGCACAAAGGGACAGAGGGATCAAGGCGAAGAGGTACGGGGGAGCAATGGAGGATTTCGGCCGCCGCATGGAATACACTGAACCGGGGGACAGGTACTACGACTACTGCCTCTGGGAGTACGAACCATTGGCTTTGCCGGCGGAGAAATTCCGGTCCGTGAACCTACTCTACCACACCTTTGAGGTGGGAGGACTGGATGGCGGGGCCTATGACCTGGTAGGGGCCATCCGGGAAGGAGTCGGTCTGTTCCGCACGGTCTGGGGTGTGAAACACCTGGGGCAAGACCGCCTGGCATGGGAGTTCTATTTTTACGACTACCGCAGGAGGCAGAGGACGCGATCCATCACCAGGCTGCTGGAGGTGCTTTCCCCCTTTGCCTCTTCAAACCTCGAACCCAATGAAAACCTCCCCTACTTCATGTTCTCCATTGACATTGACGGGGCCCTCGTCACGGGAGCCCGAGACCTGGACACAGTTCATGTCTACATGGGCAACGTGGGCAGCACGGTCTCCTCGGGGATCTGTTACCTGATGGATGCCGGAGGCATGCGCCTTGAAAACTTTTATTTCTTTTTTGACGCAAATAAGCAACATCAGGAAATCATTGGTAAAATCCTCTGTTCCGCCTGCGTCGACTTCACGGCCGTACCCCTGGACCGCGTCTTCTGGCCGGAGCTGCGAAACTGCGGGGTCGTGGTGGTGGCCAACAAGCAGCGGAACGACGCGATCTACTTTTCCCGCATCAACGTGGACCAGCTCCTCTTTTTCCTGAAGCGGATGAACTACCCCGCCGCCCTCATCGACTTCGTGGAGGAAAATCGCCCGCGACTGGATCATCTCCTCTTTGACGTGGGGATCGACTACCGGATGGAGAGAGGCAATCTCCTGTTTCTCAAGAGCGGATACTACGGGGTGTTTTGAACATGAAGAACCGCTCCCACGCGTTCGACTACCTGCAGGTGGACGACTTCCTGAGTGACGTGGTGAGCGCCCGCGCCCTGGCCACGGCGTTGGAATTGCGCCTCATCGATTTCTTGCTGGAAAACCAGCCGGTACCGAAAAATATTCTCGTGGAAAAGTTCCAGGGGGATCGCCGGGGTATCGAACTGCTCCTGGAACTCCTTTGCAATGCAGGGGTGACCCGGGATCACGAAGGCGCGGTCATCCTGTCCGCCGCCTTTGAAAAGGCACTCGCTTACCGAGACCTCCTGGAGGCAAAACTCCAATTTGCGCGGGTCACGGCCCCCGACTTTCTCGACCATTTCACGGCCCTGGTCCACAGTCCGGAGCTCTTCCGCCGGCGCGCGCGGATCTTCGACCTTTTCGGGTATGACCGTTCCGAGGCTTTTTCGCGGGAAAACCTCCAGCGGACCAGGGAATGGGTCCGCCTCACAACGGCCCTTACCCGGTACGAGGCCCGGGTGCTGATGGAATATCACGACTTCGGGCATCACCGCCTCATGCTCGACATTGGCGGAAACAGCGGGGAACTGGCCCTTTGCCTGTGCCGAAAGCACCCGGGGCTTCAGGCGACGGTCTTTGACCTTCCCCTGGTCTGCCATGTGGGCCGGGATCACCTCCTGAAGGAACCCGAGGCGGACCGGATCGCCTTCGTAGAGGGAAACGCCCTGAAAGATCCCCTTCCCCGGGGCTTCGACCTGGTCTGTTTCAAGTCCATGCTTCATGACTGGCCGGATCCGCACGCATGGCACCTCCTGGAATCAGCCGCAAGGTGCTTGAGGCCCGGGGGGACCCTGCTGGTATTCGAGCGACAAAGGCCTGAGGCATGGCCCTGGCCCCTGCCCTATTCCCTGATCCCTTTTCTGCTCTTCTTCCGTTCCTACAGGACCCCGTCGTCTTATGAAACACAGCTCAAGGGGTTGGGATTTCAGGAAATCACCCGGCGGCGCATCGACCTGGACATGCCTTTTATGCTGGTGACAGGGGTCAAGAAATAGAGCAGTGAAAGAGGAGCATTAACGTGACCGTTCGCGAGCAACAGCAAGACCCTCGTTGGAATCCCCAAGGGGTGAAACCACGCCGAGCGGATGCGTTCCAGGCCCATGGCACCCGTGAAGAGATCCGGCTGCTTTTTGGAACGCTGAGCCGAGAGACGGGAAAGGAAGGCCAATTCATGGCCGGGGCACACACGCGGGTCGTCCTGAGTCCTTTTACCGCCAAGGGCCTCGCCCGGGCACTGGAGCGGATCCTGGAACAAGCGATTCCGGCCGAGGAGGAAGTCCCCCCTCAACGCACAGGGCCCGCTTCCTTGGATAAGTCGCTCATCAAGGACAGGCAGGAAAAACTCATCCGCCTGGTGCAAGACCTGGGGGTGGACTTCGGCGTGGAAAGATCCTTCAAGATGGCCCCTGGAAGGCTCCTCCCAGACCGCCTTCTCCTGGCGGTGAACACGCGGGATGCCGCCCCAGAGAGGCTTGTGCAAATCTGCCGGGAGATCGGCATGCCGGTGGAACAGGGCCGCCTGTTCCGGGAGAGACTCGCCGAGGCCGATACGGTAGGACTAGGGATTGAACAATCCGACAAAACAGCTACTTACAAGGTATACCTCGAGTTTTGGGAGAAAGTGAAAAAATCCGGGAGAGACTCGCCGAGGCCGATACGGTAGGACTAGGGATTGAACAATCCGACAAAACAGCTACTTACAAGGTATACCTCGAGTTTTGGGAGAAAGTGAAAAAATCGGTAGGGAGCAACCCGGACAGGCGGGAACCCCTGCTCCTTCACCTTGGCTTCAAGTGGGACGCCCATGATCCCCAAAAGGCGGCGATGGCCCGTTACATGACCCACCCCATGCTTTCCACGCCCGGCATCCTGAAACGCGTGGCCTCAATCCTGCAAGGCCCCGGCGCCCGCGTCTCGCTGGAGACCGCCCGTGCCGTC
>JAFDIS010000047.1 GCA_019307945.1 Deltaproteobacteria bacterium
GAGGCCATCGGCGGAACCTGGGGGATGCGGGCGAATTCCTCCGAAGGCGCCGTGGGGTACTTTCAAGGCACGGGGTCTTCGACCGGGCCTTAGCGAAAACCTTCCGCCCCGGGTTTGTCTGATTGGAAGGCCTTCCGGCAGGCTTCGAGATTCGCTCGGGCTTTCCTGGACCCCGGCCGGATCCTGAGGGCTTCTTCAAAGTGACCCTGGGCCCCAGGGCCCTGAGCGCCGAGCCCATGCGATCTGCAGCGCCCTAAGACCGCCACCTTGGGCGGAGACTGCAAAGGAAAGGCGACCCAGGGGCCAGTAGTCCAGGAGGAGAAGCACCACCGGCAGACTCACCAGCACGGCCTTGGACATGAGCCCGCAGGCAAAGGCGGCCAAGAGAGCAGCATAGCGGACGGGACTCCTGTGCTTCGTCCAAAGGAAGTAGAGGCCCGTGGTGAGGATCCAGAAAAAGCCTGCCAGGAGGTCTTTCCGGTCCGAAATCCAGGCCACGGGTTCAACGTGGAGGGGGTGAAGGGCGAAGAGGGCGGCGACGAATGCCCCACCCCAGACCGAACCGGTCATCCGGGCAACCACTATGAAGAGTAATACCGTGTTGACCGTATGAAGCAAGAGGTTCGTCAGGTGGTGACCGGCGGCGTTGAGGCCGTAAAGCTCCACATCCAGCATATGCGACAGCCAGGTCAGCGGGTGCCAGTGTCGGGAAACCCTCGACCCAAAGGCCCACGAGATGCTCTCGAGGGTCAACCCCTGGCGCACGAAAGAGTTTTCCGTGACATATACCTCGTCGTCATAGTTGACGAATTCGTGATGCCGGACATCCTGGAAAACAAGGAGAACCAGCAGGGCCAAGGCCAGACCAATGGTCAGATCTTTTCCCACAGCCGCAGATCGCATTTCCTTCCCACGCAGGCCGTAACGACCCCCGGCGCCGGGGGGCGGAGGCCCCCCATCCCTGTTATGGTCCCGGAGCCGCTTTATTTTTCTTCGCGATTTCGGCCATGCGTTTCCTCAGCTCTCGCTCGTATCCCCGATTGGTAGGCCGGTAAAATGCACGTTTCGTCAATTTTTCCGGTAAATATGCCTGCCTGACCCAGGCCCCCGGGTAATTGTGGGGATACAGATAGCCCCGGCTGTAACCCAGCCTCTTCATCAGCCCCGTAGGGGCATTGCGGATATGGAGGGGGACCGGCTGGGCCCCTGAACGCTCGATCTCCCCTTTGACCGCCTTTTCAGCAACATACAGGGCGTTGCTCTTTGGTGCGGTGGCCAAGTACACGGCCGCCTGGGCCAGTGCCAGTTCCGCTTCGGGAGGGCCCACGCGCCGCCAGGCGTCGAAGGCCGCCAGGGCCACCTGGAGGGCCCGGGGATCAGCCAGGCCCACGTCCTCCGTAGCGAAACGGATCATCCGCCGGCCGATGAACAGGGGATCTTCCCCGGCCATGAGCATCCGGTAAAGCCAATATAGGGAGGCGTCCGGATCGCTACCCCTGAGGCTCTTGTGAAAAGCGGAGATAAGATTGTAGTGCTCTTCGCCGTCCTTGTCGTACGGAAGGGCCTTGCGATCCAGGGCCGCCTCCACGTCCGGCAGGTCAAGGCGTGCCACTCCCCCTTCCCGGTCCGTCTTGTGGTGGAATGCGAGTTCCAGGTTGTTCAGTGCCGTCCGGGCGTCCCCGCCCGAGATACGAACCAGGAGGTCCAGGGCAGCAGGCGTCACTTGCGGTGCACGGAAACCCAGGCCCCGCTCCCGGTCCTCGAGGGCCCGAACCAGGATCTCCCGCAAAGCCGATTCGTCAAGGGCGCGGAGGATCATGACCCGGGTTCTGGAAAGCAGAGGCGGGATCACTTCAAAGGATGGGTTCTGGGTGGTGGCGCCCACCAGCACGATGAGACCCTGTTCCACGTGGGGCAGAAATGCGTCCTGCTGGGCCTTGTTGAACCGGTGGATCTCATCCACGAAAAGAAGCGTGGACCTCCCGGTTTCCCGGCGTACCCCTTCCGCCTCCGCGATCACCTCGCGGAGTTCCTTCACGCCGGAGGTGACGGCGGAAAACGTCTTGAAGGGCAGGGAGGTATACCTGGCCATGAGCCGTGCCAGAGTGGTCTTGCCGGAACCCGGCGGCCCCCAGAATATTACCGGGAAGACCCGGCCGGAGCGAAGTGCCTTGCCGAGCGCCGCTTCAGGTCCGCAGACATGCTCCTGGCCCACCATCTCTTCCAGGGTCCTGGGCCGCATGCGCTCGGCTAAAGGCGCATCGGAACCGGTGGGACCTAGGGTCATGAGGACCTCCGTGTTGGGGAGAGCGCCCCGGCGATACGCTCCGGGACCCGGTCCACGACCAGAGGCGATTCAAGCACCAGGTCCACATGCCGCCACGCCTCCTGCACGGGATCCTGCCCCGCCGGGGCAATCACCACCACGCGGGGGGCAGGGTCCCGCCTTTTTAAGACGGATAAGAGGAC
This sequence comes from Deltaproteobacteria bacterium, assembly GCA_019307945.1. Classification (GTDB taxonomy): domain Bacteria; phylum Desulfobacterota; class DSM-4660; order Desulfatiglandales; family Desulfatiglandaceae; genus B17-G16. Next base: position 2,470 of record JAFDIS010000047.1, read on the forward strand.
CGCATGCCTCATCCCGTTGTTTCTAAGGTCCAGGAGCACGGCGTCCACCCTTTTCCGCTTCAGAACCCGCAGGCACTCCGCGGCCCCGTACACCGTCCGGACGCGCGCACCCGCGCTTGACAGGAAACGGCAGAGGAAATGACCCACGAGATCCTCATCCGTCACCACCAGCAGGGACACTCCTTTGATGGATCTCCTGGCCCGTCGGGGGCGCTTGAGCGGGACCTGCGGGCTGATGGGTAGCTGAATTCTAAAGGTGGACCCTCGGCCCGGCTTACTCGCGTACGTCAGGCTGCCCCCGTGGGCCTCGACAACCGACCGAGCCAGGGTGAGTCCGAGGCCCCGGCCCTCTCCCGTGCTGAAAAAGGGATCGAAGATCCCCTCCCCGATCTCCGGGGAGATCCCGGGCCCGTCGTCCTGGACATAGACCTGGACACGACCCGCCTCCTCCTCGGCGCTCACGTAGACGTTGCCCCCGTCCCCGGCGGCCTGAACGGCGTTGGTCACAACTTCACGGAGGGCCTGGACCAAGGCCTCCCTTTCCCCTGCGACCCGACAGGACGTCCGCAGGTACGTCTTAACATCTGCCCCCGCCTCTGCCGGGTGCTCCGCCGGTCCGGCGGCACACACCCGGGCCACCGCCTCTCGGATCAAGGAGCCCGCCTCGTGAGCCGGCATTTGCTCCCGGAAGCTCCGGCCCAGGACCGAAAGTCTTTCGCAGATTTCCACGGCCTCGCGCAGGGCGGAGGTCCAAGTCTCTAGGTCACTCTCGGTCTGCTCCGCAATTCCGGAGCATAGCCTCTCCAGGCATCCACCCACGGCGTCCGCCACACCGGCCGCCATGGCACGCACCGCCTTCATTCGCTCCTCGGTCACACGGGCCTTTTCCGCGGCCAGTCGTTCCTCCAGGCCCCAAAGGCTCAACAAAAAGGCCTTTCTGCCGTGATACAGGATCCTCGCCACCACGATCTCGTAGGGTTTAGCCACCCCGTCGCGGCTCAGAATGCGGGCCTCGTAACGATCCGGAAGCGGCTTTCCCGCCAGCAAACGCCGATGGACCGATGCGGCCCGCTTCACCTCTTCGGGATGAACGAAGGAGAGAAAACGCCTCCCGGTCAACACCTCCTCCTCGTAACCCACCGCAAGATGTGCAGCCCGGTTGGCCACCGCAACCTTCCCGTCCTGCAGGACCAGGACCGGGGACGGAATCCGATCCAGGAGCTTACGGTGGAATTCAGACCCCTTGCGAAGCGCCCGATTGGCGGCCTTCAGATCTTCCACTCTCGCCCTCAAGGCCTTGACGCTCTCTCTGAGGCGTTCCATTCGTTGCAGCAGGATCCGGTGTTTTCTCTCATCCATGGAATCGGGGTCGTTATCGGTAAGCCCGCCGGGCGGTGGGTGTCGACTGAAAAACGCGCTTGATGAACCAGACATGGTAACGTATCATACTTACCGATTTCCTGGCAACCGCCCTAAGCGCCCCAGGCCGATGCGCGGAACCCTCCCACCAGAAGCGCCGAGAACTTGAGGAAAGAGATGGATAGCGAAGCGTCCTTCGTGCATTTGCACGTGCACACGGAGTACAGCCTCCTCGATGGAGCCATCCGCATCGAGAGGATGATCGAGAAGGCGAACAACCTGGGAATGAAGGCCGTCTCATTGACCGACCACGGTAACATGTTCGGGGCCGTTCACTTTTACGAACAGACCAGCAAGGCGGGACTTCAACCCATCATCGGTTGCGAGGTCTACGTTGCACCCGGCGACCGCAGGGATCGGTCTCCGGCCCCCGAGGGTGCCCCCAACGCATTCCATCTCATCCTCCTGGTCATGGACGAAGTGGGGTACCGAAACTTGAGCAAACTGGTCACCCTCGGCCACCTGGAGGGTTTTTACTACCACCCGCGGGTGGACATGGCTCTACTCAGGGAATACAACAGCGGCCTCATCGCGCTGTCGGCCTGCCTGAAGGGCGAGGTCCCGTTTCATCTCCGTGCCGGTCGCCCCGACAGGGCCCGGGACAAGGCACTGGAACTTGCTCGAATATTCGACGGGGAGCGCTTCTTCCTGGAGGTTCAGGCCAACAACCTTCCCGAGCAGCGGGAACTGAACGAGGCTCTCAAGGAACTTGGCAGGGAACTCTCCCTGCCCCTGGTGGCCACCAACGACTGCCACTACCTAAACAAGGAAGACGCCGAGGCCCATGACGTCTTGCTCTGCATCCAGACCGGAAAGACTGTGGAAGATGAAAAGCGCCTGCGATTTTCGGCCAGCGAATTCTATTTCAAATCACGATCCGAGATGGCCGAAGCCCTCCCGGGGTTCGAGGATGCCCTGGACAACACGGCCCTGGTGGCCTCCCGCTGCCGGTACGAGATGGAGTTCGGCCGCTACAAGTACCCGGTATTCAAGGTGCCCGAAGGAAGGAGTCTGGAGGAACTGCTTGCCCACCGGGCCCGCAGGGGACTCGAGGAACGACTGGCGGAAAAAGAGGAGGAAGGCGAGGCGCTGCCCCCTGAAAAGGTGGAGGAATACCGTAAGAGGCTGGAATATGAAATCGAGACGATCCAGCGCATGGGGTTTTCAGGTTATTTTCTGATAGTGGCGGACTTCATCGATTACGCAAGGCGGCGGGGCATCCCCGTGGGCCCGGGGAGGGGATCCGCCGCAGGGTCTCTAGCGGCCTACAGCCTGCGCATCACCAATATCGATCCCATTACCTACGGCCTCCTTTTCGAACGGTTCCTAAATCCCGACCGGATCAGTATGCCGGACATCGACATCGACTTCTGTATGGAGGGCCGTGACGAGGTGATCCGGTATGTAGCCGAAAAATACGGCCGGGAAAACGTGGGTCAGATCATCACCTTCGGCACCATGAAGGCCAGGGGAGTAATCCGCGACGTGGGCCGCAGCCTCAATATCCCCCTGGGGGAGGTGGACCGAATCGCCAAGATGGTCCCGGAGGGGCCCGGCGTGACCCTGGAGCGGGCCATCGCAGAGGAGCCGGACCTCCGGCAACTGGAAGAGAGCGAAGGGCCGGCCAGGAGGCTGCTTCAGATTTCCAGGTCACTGGAAGGCCTTGCCCGGCACGCCTCCACCCACGCATGCGGCGTGGTGATCGCGGACAAGCCCCTGGTGGAATACCTTCCTCTCTTCAAAGGCTCCAAGGACGAGGTCATGACCCAGTACACCATGGAGCTTATCGAAAAACTGGGGCTCATCAAGTTCGATTTCCTGGGTCTCAAGACACTCACGGTAATCAAGCACGCGGTTAGGCTCATCGAGGAGACCGAAGGAGTCAGGATCGACGTGGAGAGGATCCCCCTGGACGACGAGGCTGCCTACAGGCTCTGTTGCGAAGGCCGGACCACCGGCGTATTCCAACTGGAAAGCTCCGGTATGAAAGAACTTCTGCGGAACCTGCGTCCCGAGGTGTTCGAGGACCTCATCGCCCTGGTTGCCCTCTATCGTCCCGGTCCGTTGGGAAGCAACATGGTGACCGACTTCATCAATGGAAAGCACGGCAAGACCGAGGTGAGCTATCTCCTGCCCCAGCTCGAACCGATCCTCAAAGAGACTTACGGCGTGATCCTGTATCAGGAGCAGGTGATGAAGATCGCCCAGGTCCTGGCCCGCTATTCCATGGCCGAGGCCGATGAGCTCCGAAAGGCGGTGGGGAAGAAGAAGCCCGAAGTCCTGGCCCGGCACAGGGAGCGGTTCATACGCGGCTCGACGGAAAACGGGGTGGACCGGAAGGTGGCCGAGCACATCTTCTCCCTTATCGACAAGTTCGGAGGCTACGGCTTCAACAAGTCCCATTCGGCAGCCTACGCCCTCATCGCCTACCAGACCGCGTATCTCAAGGCCCACTACCCCGTCCAGTTCATGGCTGCGCTCTTGAGCCAGGATATGGGCAACCAGGACAAGACGATCAAAAACATCGCCGAATGCCGGGACATGGGAATCGAGATCCTTCCCCCGGACATCAACGAGAGCCAGGCCGATTTTGCGGTCTCCCGCGGCCGGATACGTTTCGGCCTGGCCGCCGTGAAAAACGTCGGGCTGAAAGCGGTGGAATCCATGATCGAGGAGCGTGCCGCCAACGGCCCCTTCCGGGATCTGCTGGATTTCTGCAGGCGGGTGGATGGGGCAAAGGTGAATCGCCGCGTAATCGAGAGCCTGATCCAGTGCGGCGCCTTTGACTCCATGGAGGACAACCGGGCGAGACTCCTGGCCGGCCTGGAGGATGTGATGCGGTTTTGCGGCGCCAACCACGACCCTAACCAGCTCAGTATTTTCGGGTCAATTGACCTCGGGAGCGGAGGAGGCGCGGGCGCCTTGGTGGAACTGCCGGACGTTGAAGACTGGGAGGAGAAGGAGCGCCTGCGAAGGGAAAAGGAGGCCTTGGGCTTCTACATCACGGGCCACCCCATGGGGCGCTTCGCCGAGGAACTGAGCCGACTCGGGGTCTGCACGCTTGAAGACCTACCGGGTCAAAAGGACAAGGCCCGGATCCAAATCGCCGGCGTGGTGGAGAGCATGAAGGTGAAAAGAACGAGGAAGGGTGACAAGATGGCCACCCTCACCCTGGAGGATTTGACGGGCTACGCTGAAGTGATTCTTTTTCCCGAGGCCTTCGCCCGCTACGCCCCCCTTCTCAAGAGCGACGACCCCCTGTTCGTGACGGGGAGCACCGAAATCAATGAAAACACGTCCAAAGTGATCGCCCAGGAAATAACCACCCTGGACGCGGTGAGGCGGCGTTCCGTCCAGGCCGTGGAGATTCCCCTGGATGGGGACCGCGTCTCGCGGGAAATGCTGGAAGATCTACGGGACATGGTGTTCAAATACCCCGGGGAGTGCAAACTCCTCTTTCGCGTACGGGCCGGCGATTCGGATCCCTTTGTGATCCACGCGGACAAGAGGTTCAATATCGAGCCTTGCAGGGAACTGCTGGGGAAGATGGAAGGGCTCATCGGAACCAGGGTGAGGGAGATACGATCAGGGCCGGGCCGTGATTCGCAACCCTGAGGTTACGAACTCTGAGGGGAGGAGTCCTGCTCTCCTTTCCCATCTCTGATGGCCTCATATTGGGCCTTCGTGTCGATGTCGCGGTCGTCGTAGTCGGCCGGGAACAGGAAGGCCTGTGCCTGGTGGCGGACGAAAAGCTCCCGCGCCCCTCGGTCCCCTTCCAGTTGATGGAGTTCGGGATAGAGCGCCCTGGTGAAAACCACGGGGTGGGACCTTCGGTTCCCTACGGTGACGGCACCCAGCGACCGGCCGCTCTCCCGGAAGGCCCGCAGGAACCGATTCAAGAGATAACTGCCCACGAAGGGCATATCCCCCAACAGGATCATGCACAGATCGTGGTCCTGCTCCACGGCAGTAAGACCCGCCTTGATGGATGTGCTGATCCCCCGTTCGTGCCGGATGTTTTCAACGATGCGCAGCTTCGGGTGAAGACGCAGATCCCCCACGGCTTGCCGAACCGCGCCCGCCCCATGGCCCACCACCAGGGCCACATGGTCTAGGTCCGAGTCCAAAGCCTGAGTCAAGACACGGGCCACCAGTGGCCTGCCTCCCACGGGCAGGAGTTGCTTCATGCGTCCCATGCGGGAAGAGGCGCCCGCGGCCAGGACGATGCCCGCCGCCCTACCGTGGCCATGGCCCCCGGTTCTCACACCCCGCCCGCGCTTTCCAGCCCGGCCCGGAAGACTCGCAGGTTTTGATTCCGGAACCGCTCGGGGCTGATCATTTCAATGGTCTCTTCCAGATCCCGGGGGCCCATGGGCCCTTCACCCGAGCCCGCGAAAAAGCCCAACAGGGCCAAGTTGGATGAAAGGGGGGCGCCCAGATCCACGGCAGCCCGGGTGGCCTCCATGGCACGCCAGCGAATACCCTTTTTCTCCAGATACGCCCGGACCTCTCCACGCGGGAAGGAGCGAGGCCCGGCGTTTGCGTAAAGGGCTCCACCCGGAGCCAGGAAGGGGAGGTTTCTGTAGGCCTCACTCTCATCCAGTGAAAGGAGGAAATGGGCGGTCCCCGTCCGTACCAGGCTGCCCTTCGAATCGCCCAGCCTCAGGTGGGATACCACGGAGCCACCGCGTTGCGCCATGCCGTGAGTCTCGGCTCCCATCACGCGGCAGCCCTTTTTCAACGCCGCTTGGGCCAGGACTTTGGTCATGAAAAGAATCCCCTGGCCACCAAGGCCGCTAAGGACAAAATTGATGGTTTCCATCAGGATCTACCAGTGGTTGGGACCCCGTCGGGGTCTGTTTGGTCCGTTTGGTCGGATCGGCACATCGTCCCCAGGAACCGAGCATCGGTCCTAAGCCTCCACTATAGCCCCCTTGGGGCAGACCTGGATGCAGACCCCGCAACCGTTGCACAGGTGGGGTTTCAGGGCCGTCCTGCCGAGCTCCTCGTCATGGTACAGGGCAGGGCACCCGAAGCGATCCAGACAGATGTTGCATTCCTTGCACTCCTCGGTCACGGTGACCCGGATGGGCCTGGGCACCGCTTCCTCGCGGTAAGCGATGACACAAGGGTGGCGCGCGATGATCACGGCGATCCCCTTGTCCCGCACATGGGCTTGTGCCTCCTTGAGGAGAGAAATCATGGCCCCCACGTCGTAGGGATCCACCACTTCCACGAAGTCCACGCCGCAGCCCCGCACCACCCTTTCGAGTGAGACGGCCTTGCCACGGCTTCCGTCGGCCCGGATGCCCAGTCCCGGAGTGGGCTGCATCCCGGTCATGGCCGTGGTCAGGTTGTCCAGGATCACCAGGATGAAACGCGCGTCATTGTATACCGCGTTCAAGAGGCCGGCCGTGCCCGAGTGGTAGAAGGTGGAATCCCCGATGGTGGCCACCACAGGCTGCTCAACCCCGTCCTGGCGGTAAGCCTGATAAAATCCGGAGGCCATGGTGATGGCCGCGCCCATGTCCAGGCAAGTGTCCACCGCGCCCTGGTTGAGGCCGAGCGTGTAACAACCGATATCCGACGTGAAAATGGCCTTGGGCCAGGCCTTTCGGATGGCAAAAAAAGACGCCCGGTGGGGACACCCGGGGCAGAGGGTGGGCTTCCTTACCGGGAGTTCCAGGCCCATGACCAGATCCCGAACCTCCTTACCTCCAGGCTCCGACAGCGGGGTGAGACCGTCCTCCCGCAAGACCCTGTCCAGAATTCCGTGGATCACCTCGGGCACCAGTTCGCCCTGGGGAGGCACGTGCCCGGAGAGCCTCCCCCGGACCTTTCCGCCGTCCCTAAGGAAGTATTCGATCACCGCATCCGGCTCCTCCAGGACCAGGACCTTGTCGCAGGCGTCCATAAAAAGGCGAGCCGTTTCTTCCGGGAACGGAAACGGCGTCCCGATCTTGAGTACCGGAAGATCTCCGCGTCCTTCTTCCGCCAGGATATCCCGCACCACGGCCCAGGGCACGCCCCCTGCGATGATCCCCAGGGGGTAACGACGTCCCGCCTCCAGATCGTGGTGATTGTGCGACGAAAGCCCCTCGAATCGTTTTCTAACGGCCTCCAGTTTCCGGTTGAGTTCACCGTGGAGAACCAGGCGGTAGCGCGGCGTGGCCGCCCATCGCAGGGGATCTTTTTGAAAAGAGGCGGGCCCTTCCCGGTCCTTCAAGGCCCCCGGGGACAGGCCCTGCCGTGCGTGGCAGACCCGAATTGCGGGCCGCAGGATCACCGGAACGCTGAATTCCTCTGAAAGTTCCAGGGCGAGGGCCGCCATTTGTCTGGCTTCTTCCGGTGAGGAAGGATCCAGGACGGGAACCTTGGCCAGACGGGCCATGAGACGGGTGTCCTGCTCGGTCTGGGAGGAATGGGGACCAGGATCGTCGCAGGAGACTATAACCAGGCCGCCGGTGGTCCCCAGGTAGGCGGCGCTCATGAGTGAGTCCGAGGCCACGTTCAGGCCCACCTGTTTCATGCAACAGGCGGCCCGCTTTCCCGCCGCAGCAGCGGCAAAGGCATTGTCCAGAGCCACCTTCTCGTTGGTGGACCACTCCACATAGGTTTTCAGGTTTTCCCGCCTTATAAGCCGGATCGCCTCGGGCAGGATCTCGGAGCTGGGGGTGCCGGGGTAGGAGGTGAGGACCTGGCATCCTCCCTCCAGCAGCCCCAGGGCCACGGCCCCGTTTCCCAGAAAAATCTCTTCTTTTGTCATGACGTTTCTTCCAAACCCTTCTTGGCTTGCTCGATCAGCTCCAGGAGGGACTGCATCTTGGGTTTGGGAGGCCCTCCAAAGGCCTTATTCCATTCTTCCTCGGTCATCTCCAGACGCAGGTAGGCTTCCACTTCAAAGTGCTGAAACCAGCAGTCCAGGGTCTTGAAGCACGGCAAGCCCCTGTTTTCCGTTCGGCAGTAGGAAAATGGAATCTGATGCCCCAGACGGGGGCACCGGATCCGGTATGTGTCACCGGGGGGCTGAGGTTTTCTTTCCAACGGGGTTACTCCTTCTGCGCAGGGTTATGAGCCGGGGCGCCTCATGCGGACAGGCCCCGGCTGCCTTTCACCATCGCCTTCGGGCGGGACTGCGACCTCAAATGTCCTGATTACCGCATCCGGGTGAGAATGGCAAGGGGCCCCGTGCCCGCCGCCTCGGCACGACTACAGGGCGCGGCGGGCACCGGGCTGATGTCCGGGAGCCCTTTTTTCAGCCCACGGTCCCCGGGTTGTACTGGCTGGGCTTGGGCAGGGGTGCGATATCGCCCAGGGCCCGCTTGATCTCCTCCTCAGGCAGGGCGTGATCCGCCAGTTTACCGCTGAGATAGGCCTCGTAGGCTGCCATGTCCACGAGCCCATGACCACTCCAGTTAAAGAGGATCACCTTTTCCTTGCCCTCCTCTTTGGCCTTTACGGCCTCCCGGATGACCATGGCCACCGCGTGATCAGTCTCCGGCGCACTGATGAATCCCTCCGTCCGGGCCATGGTGATCCCCGCCTGGAAGGTCTCGAGCTGGGGTACGGCCTCCGGGCGGATCAGCTCGTCCAGAATCAGTTGGCTTACGATGGGGGCCATGCCGTGGTATCGGAGGCCGCCCGCGTGGATCGGCTCGGGAACGAAGCTGTGCCCCAGGGTGTGCATGGCCAGCAGCGGTGTCATCTGAACGGTGTCGCCGAAATCATATGCAAAAGGCCCACGGGTCATGGTGGGGCAGGATGTGGGTTCCACGGCGATGATATCGATCTGCTTCCCGTTGATCTTGTCCCGCACGAACGGCAGGGCAAGTCCGGCGAAATTGCTCCCGCCCCCGGCGCAACCGATAATAACATCCGGGTAGTCCCCCGCAATGGCCATCTGCTTCTGACATTCCAGGCCATTCACCGTCTGGTGCAACAAAACATGATTGAGCACGCTTCCCAGGGAATACTTGGAATTCTCTCCGGTGACGGCGGCCTCGACGGCCTCGCTGATGGCGATGCCGAGGCTGCCGGGTGAATCGGGGTTTTCAGCAAGGATCTGCTGGCCGGCCTTTGTCTCCATGCTGGGGCTGGGCACACAGTTGGCCCCCCACGTCTCCATCATGATGCGGCGGTAGGGCTTTTGCTCGTAGCTTATCTTCACCATGTAGACCTTGCATTCGAGGCCGAAAAGGGCGCAGCCCATGGAAAGGGCGCTTCCCCATTGTCCGGCTCCGGTCTCGGTGGTGATGCGCTTGGTCCCGGCCGTCTTGTTGTAATAGGCCTGGGCGATGGCCGTGTTGGGTTTATGGCTGCCAGCGGGGCTCACGCCTTCGTTCTTGAAATAGATCCGCGCGGGCGTGTCGAGAAATTTTTCCAGCCCTCGGGCACGGTAAAGCGGCGTGGGACGCCAGATGAGATACTTTTCCAGGACCTCCTCGGGGATATCGATAAACCGCTCCCGGCTGACTTCCTGCTCGATGAGGGCCATGGGAAAGATGGGCGCCAAGTCCTCCGGACCCGCCGGCTGACCGGTCCCCGGATGCAGCGGCGGCTCCAGGGGAGTGGGCATGTCCGCTTGGATATTGTACCACCGGCGTGGCAATTCGGATTCGGGCAGGGAAATTTTTCTCGCTTCCATAGTGCCTCCTTTTCTCCTGTTGTCCTTTACTGCTCGCCGTCCGCATCGGATGCGAACGGCCTTCTTTGAACCGACCGGTCAAAGATCCTTCTTGCTTCCATCCCCTTTCACGGTTCTGATGCGGGGAAGTTGAATTCAAAAAATCAGGCTGGGCAACAGGTCATGCGGAATCGCCCTCATTGAGGGGCAATACCGCCGCTGCCGCTTTCATGTCGAAGATATGCCCGGGGCGCGCGCGCGGGCAGGCCACGCTGGGCCGGACCGCTGCAACAGCTTAACCAGGAGGCGCTCGAACTAGAAGCGCTCTGTTTTTACGCGAGAAGAAGTGGGGGTGAGGGTAAACTTTTTGAAATGGAAAGTCAAACACAATCTCCCCCCCACAGCCCCGGCCCGCCACACATCCTCCACTCTCCGCATTCCCTGGTCCCTGCCTGCAGATCACTTACGGTCACAGGGTGCGGCGCGCTTGTGTTGAGGGGGTTTTGTCTTTCCAAATCACGGGAAATAATCTATGCTCGGAACAAATGGAGCCAAGGAGAGATCCCCCTAACACGGGCCATGATCCTCGTTTGGCGCAGATTCGCTCACATTGTTTCTTTCAGGCGCCCATAGCGCCCCCGCCCCAAGGAGGCTTAAGGATGGAACAGCCTGCCGCCGTCCCTGGAGACACCGGTGAAGCAACGGAGAAACTCCTCTATTACAAGGCCCTTCACGACATTGCGAACCAGATCCATGCGGCCAAGAACCTCGATGAAATCCTCATCAGCCAGAGGGACAATATCCTCACGCTCTTTGACGCGGACCGTATCACCATCTATGTGGTGGATTCCAAGAAAAAGGAGATTTATTCCCGCTTCAAGGCCGGGGACGTGCCCAAGGAGATCCGCCTTCCCATCGACTCGAGCAGCATCGCGGGCTACACGGCCCTGACGGCCCAGATCACGAACATCGCGAACGCCTACGACAAGGCAGAACTGGCCCTGGTCAACAAAGACCTCACCTTCGACGAGCACTGGGACCAGCAATCGGGCTATCAGACCCGCCAGATCTTGAGCGTGCCCATCTTCTACAAGAAATTCGTCATCGGCGTATTACAGTTGGTCAACAAAAAGCACGGCTCCCGCTTCACCCTGGAGGACCAAAACTCGGCCGTGGAGATGGCCAAGGTGCTGGGTATCGCCTTTTTCAATCAGACCAAACTGGCCAAAAAGGCCCGAAAAAAGAGCCGGTTCGACTACCTTCTTTCCAATAACATAATTACCCAAAAGGAACTGCAACGCGCAATATCCCTCGCCCGGGGCAAGGGCACCAGCATGGAGGCCATCTTTATCCACGAGATGAAGGTGAAAAAAGCGGACGTGGGCCGATCCCTGGCCGAGTATTACAACTGCCGGTACGTGCCTTTCGACGACCGGTTCCCGATTCCCACCGATGCCCTTGCCAGGCTGAAACCGGTTTATCTCAGAAAAAACCTCTGGGTCCCCCTGGCCATGAAAGACGGCGTGCTCCAGGTCCTCATCGACAATCCCCAGCACCTGGACAAGATCGACAGCATCAAGGCCCTGATCCCCGCCGAACGCTACGAGTTCGCAGTGGGCCTCAAGGAGGACATATTACAGTTCCTGGACTACTTTTACGGGTCCACGACCCGCACCGAAGAGGGCTCCATCGACGACATACTGGGGAAGCTGGAAACCGAGGTGAGCGAAGAGCCGGAAGACGCCGCGGACATGCTCACGGAGGACGACAGCACCATCGTTCAGCTGGTCAACCGGATCGTCACGGACGGTTACAAGCGCAACTGCTCCGACATTCACATCGAACCCTATCCCGGAAAATCGGGCGCCGAGATCCGGTTCCGGATCGACGGCTACTGCCACCCTTACCAGACGGTTCCATACCAGTACAAGCGTGCGGTGGTATCCCGCATCAAGATCATGGCCGACCTGGACATCTCCGAGCGGAGAAAGCCGCAGGACGGCAAGATCAAATTCAAGAAATTCTCTCCACTGGACATCGAGCTGCGGGTGGCCACCATCCCCACGGCCGGCGGAGAGGAGGATGTGGTGATGCGAATACTCGCAGCCGGCGAGCCCATCGCGCTGGAAAAGGTGGGCATGAGTGAACGGGACTACGGTCTGTTCATGGAGATGATCAAGAAACCTTACGGGATCATTCTGGTGGTTGGCCCCACGGGAAGCGGTAAGACCACCACCCTGCATTCGGCCCTGAGCAAGATCAACCGGCCCGAGACCAAGATCTGGACTGCGGAAGACCCCGTGGAGATCACCCAGCGAGGCCTGCGGCAGGTGCAGGTCCAGCCCAAGATCGGCGTCAATTTCGCCGCGGCCATGCGCGCTTTCCTGCGGGCCGACCCCGACGTCATCATGGTGGGGGAGATGCGTGACCAGGAAACCGCGTCCACCGGCATCGAGGCATCCCTGACGGGGCACCTGGTATTCAGCACGCTTCACACGAACAGTGCGCCCGAGACCATCGTCAGGCTCCTGGACATGGGGATGGACCCCTTTAATTTTTCAGACGCCCTGATCGGAATCCTGGCGCAGAGGCTCGTTCGCACCCTGTGCACCGAATGCAAGGAAGCCTATCACCCGGACCGGGAGGAGTATGACGCCCTTGTGCGGGCATATGACGGGGATTTCGATGCCCTTGGATTCCCCTTCGGCGATAAGCTGACCCTTTATCGGGCCAAGGGGTGCGACCGCTGCAACCAATCAGGGTACCGGGGTCGCGCCGCCATCATGGAGCTTCTCAGCGCCTCGGACGAGATCAAGGCACTTATCCAGGCCAGGGCCAACATGGACGCCATCCGAAAACAGGCCGTCGCGGAGGGCATGACCACGCTCATGCAGGACGGCATCCGAAAGATCTTCCTTGGGCTCACGGACATCAAGCAGGTACGAAGGGTCTGTATGCGATAGGAGTCCGGTGCAGGATGCCGCCTACATCCTGCGGGTCACATGGATGGTTACATGGGCCGCCTCGAAATAGGCCTTGGAGAAATCGGCTACGGTCTCGGGATCATAGGGCTTGCAACTGAAGACGTCGATATAGGCCGCATTGGTCAGGTTTGCGAAATGGCCTGAGATGAGGGAAGTTTCTATGAGTTGGATCATGGAATAGCCCGCCACACGTTCATCCTCTCCGAAATAAACCACCTGGCAGGGCCCGAACCGCCGCATATCGATCCGCTCGCAGAGTTCCACCACGTATCGCTCGATGGCCTCCTTCCGCCGGATGATACGGGGATTGCAATCATAGATATCCAGACTGGTCAGAAGCCCCCATGGGGCCGGGTCATTTTGCAGTGCGGGCTTGCCGGACATGTCTAAGCCCCCCTTTCCTGACGTCCTTCCATTGCCTGCCGGGGCTCGGCAACAAGGGGTCCGGGGCCGCGTCCCGGAAACGGCCGAGCCCTCGCCCCAAAATTCCCTCCCACGGTGAGCGTCCCGGTTCGCGCCCAACCGCAGAGGTTTCGTTTTTGTTGGTAACCGCCCAGGGGTCGGCCTATTTTGAAAAAGTCATTTTATATAGTCGCCCTTCTCCTGGTTGTCAACAAGAATCAGTGCTTCTCCCTTCTATTCCACTGAACCTCCATCCCGGTCCAATGCCCCGCGGATCATATCGCGGAGCACGGCCTGAAGGATTCCTCCGCACCGGTAGTAGCCGACCTCTACGGGCGTATCGATGCGGGCCAGGGCCTCGAAGGACCTCGACCCCTCACCGGGCGTCGAAACCCGGATCCTGACCCTGCTCCCCGGAGCCGGGTCTTCCTCCAGGAGTATGTCGTAGGACTCGTGGCCCCGGAGCCCCAGGCTCTGGGCGCTCTGTCCGGGCTGAAACTGCAAGGGCAGGATCCCCATCCCCACCAGGTTGCTACGGTGGATCCGCTCGTAGCCCTCCGCCAGCACCGCGCGCACGCCCAGCAGCCTCGGCCCCTTTGCAGCCCAGTCCCGGGAAGAGCCGGTACCGTATTCCCTGCCGGCGATGAGGAGCAGGGGGACCCCCTCCTCCTCATATCTCCTGGCGGCATCGAAAAAGGACATCAGCTCCCCTGACCCATGATGGACCGTTACATTTCCCTCACTTCCGGGAACCAGGAGGTTTCGGATGCGGATGTTGGCGAAGGTGCCCCGCATCATCACTTCATGGTTGCCCCTGCGGGAACCATAGGTGTTCCACGCCTCGCTGGGAACGCCCGCGGAGGCCAGGTATAGGCCGGCGGGCGAATCAGGCGCAATCGCCCCTGCAGGAGAAATGTGGTCCGTGGTGACCGAATCCCCGAAAAGCCCCAGGACCCTCGCACCCAGGATAGGCGTGAGTGGGGGGGCGGGGCCTGTGGAAAGGTCTTTGAAAAAGGGGGGCAGACGCACATAGGTGGAATCCTCCTGCCAGGGGTAGAGGTCCGAGGAGATGGCACGGATCTTCCGCCAGGGCTCCGGTCCCGCCCAGATACTCCGGTATTGCTCCCTGAACATGCCGGGTTCCAACGAAGAGAGCATTACCTTTTCGATATCCGCATTTGTGGGCCAGATGTCCCTCAGAAAGACCTCCCGTCCCTCCCTGTCCACGCCCAGGGGCTCACGGGTAAGGTCCTTGGCTATGGACCCGGCGATGGCATAGGCCACCACCAGAGGTGGGGACGCCAGAAAAGCGGCGCGAACCAGTGGGTTGATCCTGCCCTCGAAATTTCTGTTACCCGAAAGCACCGCGCAGGCCACGAGATCCTGTTCCTCAACAGCCCGGGCCACATCGGGAGGCAGGGGACCCGAATTCCCGATGCAGGTGGTGCACCCGTAGCCCACAAGGCCGAAACCCAGGGCTTCCAGATAGGGCAAAAGTCCGGCCTTTTCGAGATAGGCGGTCACCACCCTCGATCCAGGGGCCAGGGAGGTCTTGACGGTCTTCTTGACTTGCAGGCCGCGCTCCACGGCCTTCTTGGCCAGCAGTCCCGCCCCGATCATTACGGAGGGGTTGCCGGTGTTGGTGCAGGACGTAATGGCCGCAATCACCACGGCGCCGTGCGTAATCCGCTCCGTGCCCGGCCCGAGGCATATTTCGGCCTCCCGGGAAAGATCTCTTTCTTCAAGGCCCAACCCCTTAGGTCCCGGGGACTCCAAGAGCCGATTGCCGAAGTCTCGGGCCACATCTTCCAGGCGGATCAAGTCCTGGGGCCGCTTGGGTCCCGATACGGCCGGACCCACGATGGACAGATCCAGGTCCAGGGTTTCCGTGTAGCGGGGCGGGGGCGAGTCGTGCGTCCTGAAAAGGCCCTGCTCCTTGGTGTAGCGTTCCACCAGGTCCACCAGATGCTCCGGTCTGCCGGTCATGCGCAAGTAATCGAGAGTCTTCTCGTCCACGGGGAAGAAACTCGCGGTACAGCCCTGTTCAGGCGCCATATTCGCGATGGTGGCGCGATCAGCGACGCTCAGGGCGTCCACGCCCGGCCCCCCGAACTCCACGAACTTACCAACGACCCCCCGCTCTCTGCAGATCCTGGTGATCCAAAGAACCAAGTCCGTAGCCGTTACTCCGTCCCGCAGCCTGCCGGTCAGCCGGAAACCCACCACCCGGGGGACCGGCAAGAAAATGGGCTGCCCCAGCATGGCCGCCTCCGCCTCGACGCCCCCTACGCCCCATGCCAGGACCCCCACCCCGTTCACCATGGGGGTATGGGAGTCGGTCCCCACACAGGAGTCGGGGTAGACGAGTGCCCGGGCCTCGTCACGGAAGACCACCGTGCTGAGGTATTCGAGGTTTACCTGATGCACTATCCCGCTTGCCGGCGGCATCACTCTAAAATTGCGAAAGGCCCCACTTCCCCACTTGAGGAAGGCATAGCGCTCCTGATTCCTTTCAAACTCCTTTTCCTCGTTCAGGCGAAGGGCGTCAGGCCGGTTGAAATAATCCACCTGGACCGAGTGGTCGATTACCAGGTCGCACGGGATACGGGGATTGATGCGTGCCGGATCACCGCCCATCTCCTTCATGGCCTCCCGCATGGCCGCCAGGTCCACCAGGGCAGGCACACCGGTGAAATCCTGGAGTACCACCCGCGCCGGCATAAAGGGAATTTCTCCCCAAGGGCCCGAAAGACCCCATTTCGCCAGCCCCATAACATGTTCGGGGGTCAACTGGACACCGTCTTCATTACGGAGCGCCGATTCAAGGAGCACCTTGATACAATAAGGAAGCGTCCCGATCTCACCCAGTCCCTGTCTTTCCATTTCGGCCAGGCTGAAAAAAGAGGCCTCCAGCCCCCCGCCATAACGCATAAGCCGCAAGGTTCCAAAGTTGTCCCGCACTCCCTTTCTCTCCATGTCGAACCCCCCGTACGAACCCCGATGGGAACGCCCTCAGCCCTCACGAGAGGTTACAGCCTTTGTAGGATTCTTGCCTTTCCTGCACCATACTTTACTCCGTAGAGCGTTTCAACCCGGGGGGCGTACATTTTGATGCGGCGTTGACCCTGTGAAACTTTACCCTTATAATGCCTCGAAACCGCCTGCCCGGCAGAACGCCCGTCTCCCGGGGCGCGTGACCGCGAGGACCCGCATGGATATCCGGCGTTGTTACCAGATACTCGACGTGCCGCCACACGCCACGCAGAGCCAGATCAAACAGGCCTACCTGGACCTGGTTCACGTCTGGCATCCGGATCGGTTCGGAACAAACCCCAGGCTCCGGCAAAAGGCCCAAGAGAAGATGAAATTGGCCAACCTCGCCTACGAAACCATCCGACAGGCCACTCCTTCCGGGCCGGGTGCCGAGGGTTGCGGATCAGTCTCGCGGCCGAGGCCTTCCGTCCGCAATGCTCCTTCCAGGACCGAAGCGCTGGCAGAGGCGGGAACGCGCGCCGTCCTGTCGTTATTCTCCATCCTTCGTGCGGTCGTACAAGACGCCATGCACACGCCTTCCCAGGGACGGCGGAAGGCGGAGACGGATGGGAAAGGAAACGGCCCATGAGCAGAAAGATGAAGATCAAATTGAAGGTCTATGAATACAAGGGCATGCTCAAGAAGACCTTTGATTCGGTGATGGAGGCCCAGGAGATGGCCGAACGCATGGCTCGAAGACATCCGGACAAGATCTTCAAACATCACATCGTGTACGACGACAGCGAAGATTTCCAGGAACTGTCCACCGCCGCCACCGCATCCATCGACATGTCGGAGTTCTACGAGGAGGCCGTGGGCGAACCGGATCCCGATCGGCTTGCCGAACTGAACGACTTTGACATATTCAAAGATGATTGACCGGCCGCTGCCCCTCTTTTCTGGAAGGGGTACCGGCGCACCCGAATCCCTGCGGCATCGCATCGGGTTAGGGAAGATCTCCTGGGGAAAGGGGAGTTCATGAAGGGCTACCGTCAACAGCGGGAAGAATTCATATCGCTCATGGGCGAAGCGGATTATAAGCGACTCATGGAGCGCTACAACCGCGCATCCGACGCTGAAAGGAAAAAGATCGAGCAATTTCTGAATGATCTCCTGGAAAAAGGGCGCAAAGAGGATCCGGCCGGGGGAGTCTCAGGGGAGACTTTGCAATTGAGCAGGGAAGAAATGGAAAAAATTCAGGAGGAATTGAAGAAAAAAGGCCCCTGGAAGGGAGAATGATCGCGCCCTTTTGCGCGGAGCCCCGGGGCCCACGAGGAGACCATTTCATTTTATGGATTCGGGGGCCATTTCAAAAGAGCTGCGTCTCAAGCGGGTCCAGAGGACCATATCCCGAATGCCCAGCCTTTCCACGACGGTGATGAAAGTGCTGGAGATCTGCAATGACCCCAACACATCACCCAACGACCTGAACAAGGTGGTCTCATTGGACCCGGTGCTCACGGGAAAGGTGCTTCGCCTTGTCAACTCCGCTTACTATTCCCTCCCCTCGCGGGTTTCCTCACTGACCCGAGCCATCATCATGCTCGGCATGAACACAGTAAAGAACATGGCCCTGAGCACGGCCGTGCTGGAGAGTCTCGGACCTCGGATAACGAACCAGGGACTGGACATGGACCAGTTTTGGACCCACTCCATCTGCACGGGGGTTACGGCCAAGGCCCTTGCGGAACTGGCGGGGGTTCAGGGTATGCAGCGCGAGGAATTCTTCGTGGCTGGTCTCCTTCACGACCTCGGGAAGATCCCTCTCAACAATCGCTTTCCTGATGAATACGATGAAGCTGTGGCCCTGGCCCGCGACACGCAGACGCCTCTGTATGCCGCAGAGGAGGCCGTGTTCGGCTTCGACCATCGCATGGTGGGGGGCCTCATCACGGAGAAATGGCGATTGAGCGGGGGGCTGGGCGACGCCATTCGCTGTCACCACGACCCTGAACAAGCCGGGGAGGAAAATCGGTTGATAGCCGCCTGCGTTGGTCTTGCCAACGCCTATGCGAACCTCCTCGATGTGGGCTTTTCGGGCGACCCCTATCCGGCCGAGAAGGATTTCATGTCCCTTTTGAAATGGGTGGGCGTCCCCTGGGAGAAGATTTCCGCCCTCAGTGAACGGACCATGGAGGAAATCAACAAGGCAAAAATCTTTCTGCAGGTCGTCGACAAGGACAAGGGTGAACCGACATGAAAATCACTTTCTGGGGAGTGCGAGGATCCATTCCGTGCCCGGGTCCCGAGACGGTCCGTTACGGCGGTAACACGCCCTGCCTGGAACTCCGGGTGGGAGAAAACGGCAGGCTCATCATCATCGATGCGGGTTCGGGTATGAGGCCGCTGGGACACCGGCTGATGGAGGATCGCCCACCGGGCAAGGCCCTGGAGGCCGATGTCTACCTTACTCACACCCACTGGGACCATATCATGGGACTTCCATTCTTCCCTCCTCTCTACCATCCAGAAACACGGCTGAGGATCCATGGACCGGTCACCTACGAAGACGAAAGCCTGGAAGAGATCCTTGGGGGCCAGTTGACATACCGCTATTTTCCCGTGCGGCAGGCCGAGCTGGCCGCAGGCATCGAATACCACACACTCAAAGAAGGCCGCTTCGACCTCGGGGGAGGAGTCTCCCTTGTCACAAAGTACCTGAATCACCCGATCCTCTGCCTCGGATATCGTTTTGAGTACCGGGGAAAGGTCCTTTGCACGGCCTACGACACTGAACCGTTCCGCAACATCTTCTGCACGGATCCCTCCGACCCCGCCTACGACGAGGCCATGGCCCGGGAAGGAGACCAGGTGGCCCGCGAAGAAAACGAACGGGTGGAAGAGTTTTTCAAGGGCGCGGACCTTCTCATCCACGACGCCCAATACACCCTCGCCGAGTATGAGACCACCAAGACGGGATGGGGCCATTCCGCCATGGAACATGCGGTGAATGCCGCGGCCCGGGCGGGAGTCAAACGCCTAGCCCTCTTTCACCATGAGCCCCTGCGCACGGACGCCGAGTTGGACGAGCTTTCAGAGACCCTCAGGCCCCGAGGAAAAGAAATCGACGTGTTCTTCGCCCGTGAGGGGATGCAGATCCACGTGTGATGAGACGGCGCCTTGTAAGGGTCAGCTTCCCGCAAACAGTTCGGGCCGCTCCTCCTTGAGCCTTGAAAGGTATGAGCGGCTGGAGGAGCGGGCGTATTCGAAAAAGTGTTCGATACGATCCTCCGTGGAGTTGATCGGAATCTCGCACCCGGAACTGAGTATGTAGCCGCTGTCCCTGGCCGCCGTCCGGATGCAGGCGTCCACCGCAGCCTCCATCTCCTCCCGGGTGCCCGAGGCGAAGAGCCCGGTGGGCACGTTTCCCATGAGTGTCATGCGCCCCCCGGCCACCTGCACCATCCGCTCCAGGGAAGAGGGCGCATCCAGGCTCAGGAAATTGATTCCCGTCTCAAGGATGTCCTCCATGATGGGATCGATATATCCGCATACGTGAAGGGTCATGGGCGCTCCCTTGGACCTGAAATAGTCGTTCAGTTCCTTGTGATAGGGCATGATGAAATCCCGGTAGATCTGTGGGGAGATAAGACTGCATGAGGCTGAGGCCTCGCCCATGCCGGGCATGAACCCCGCCCTGATCAGGGCGTCACCCACGGCGCGGACCACCTCCGTGGTGTATTTCATCAGTTCGTGGACGAATGAGGGCTCCGTGAGGCTTTCCACCAGCAGGCGCTCGGCACCCCGAAGGTGCATGGCCAAGTTCCATGGACCCGATTGACCCACCCCCAGGGTGGCCGTTTTCCTGATATCGGCCGAGACCCGCTCCAGCACCTCGAAATAGTAGGGCAGCCGGCCGTCCTTTTCAGGGTCGGGGACCCGGAGGGAGGCCAGTTTTCCCTGATCCTCCAAGAGCGGGGCCTTGGGGTGGGTGATGGAGTCTTCGGGGTATTCCAGCTCGCATCCCACGGCCTCCAGTTCCAGGTAGATGTCATTGTAGACGGTCAGGCTGTCGGGGCGGTACCGTTCATAAAAGGCCAGGTGGGCCTCCGCGCTTTTCTTGGGGTCCGTGAGGATCTCCTTCACGCTGTAGCCCACGAGCCTGGAACAGTAGGGCCCCACCAGCACCGTTACTGGCAGTCGGTCCGCGTGCCTTTTCTTGAGGGCAGAGACCATGTAGTACCTTCCGGACTTCTCCTCCATCGTTTTCTCCTTTTCGTTTGGAAAGTCGCCCCCGTAAGTGCATGGGCCCCGGGTTGATTCTTCACTCTTCCATCAATTGATTGCGGAGCTCTTTCTTGAGCACCTTTCCCGCCGCACTGACCGGGATGGCGTCCATGAATATCACGCGACGGACCTTTTTATAATATGCGACCTGGGAGTTGACATGCTCCATCAGGGCCTCTTCCGAGATTTTTTCGCCCTGCTTCAGCTCCACGAAGGCCACGGGGATCTCGCCCCCTTCGGGATCAGGTTTTCCCACAACCGCGCACTGCTGAACGGCCGGGTGCTGAAAAAGGACTTCCTCGATCTGCCGAGGGTAGACATTGTAGCCCTTGTAGATGATCATATCTTTCTTGCGGTCCGTGATGTATATGAATCCGTCTTCGTCCTCCCGGCCGATGTCGCCGGTGTAGAGCCAGCCGTCCTTGAGCACCTCGGCCGTAGCCTCGGGCCGCTGCCAGTAACCCTGCATCACCTGTGGTCCCTTGATGCAGATCTCTCCTTCGGCCCCCGGGGGCAGGTCCTCCCCCGTTGCCACGTCCACCACCTTCACATCCGTGTCGAAAACCGGCAGCCCTACGGAACCCAGCCGGATTTGATCGCGAAAGGGAGGATTGGCCGTGGCCCCCATGGTGCACTCGGTCAGACCGTACCCTTCCTGCACCACGCCCTCGGGGAAGGCCTCAAGCATCCGGTCCAGCACGGATCGGGCCAGGGGGGCCGCGCCCGAGGCGGCGACCTTGATCCCTGAAAGGTCATAGGACGCAAAGTCCGGGTGGTTCACCAAAGGGATGTAGAGCTGGGGGGCACCACCCAGGGCCGTGGCGTTGTACTTGGGCACAGCATCCAGGTACTCCTTCGGGTCGAAGCGCGGAAAGACGATCATGGTGGTACCCGAATAGACCAGGTTGTTCAAATACCCCACCGTGCCCATGGCGTGGAACCACGGGACCACCACGAGAGCCGTCTCCCGGTCCCTGGCCGTGAGCCGGTCCTTGACCGGGTCGACTCCGGGCGGGTATACGGTTTGCAGCATGCCATCCACCATCTCCACCCTTGCGCCGGTGAGCCAGTTTCCGTACTGGATCACGTTGGCCACCACGTTGGCGTGCGTGAGCATCACGCCCTTGCTCACGCCGGTGGTCCCACCCGTATAAGCCAGGTGCACGAGGTCTTTGGAAGGCTCCAGGGGGACGGATCCCTCGAAGGGTTCATGCTCCTTGAGCAGGGCCGCCATATCCAGGGTGTCCGGCACCTCGACTTTTTCCAGGGGTTTTACAGCCGCTATGACCGCATTGTAGCAATCCGCGATACTCGTTGTGATGACCCGGCGCACCGGGGTCTCCGGAATGATGGGCGCCACTCCGGGATAGAGGAGGTCCAATGAGACGAGGGTCTCCGCACCGGCGTCCTCAAGCTGGTGACGGGCCTCCTGGGGGGACAGAAGGGGGCTTACCGGCGTGTAGATTGCCCCGATCCGGATGGCACCGTAATAGGCGATGGCGAACTGCGGCATGTTGGGCAGGTGAATCGCCACGCGGTCGCCCTTTTTCACTCCCTGCTCCAGGAGTGCCGCCGCGAAGCGGTCACTGAGGTCCTTGAACTCGGAATAGGTCAGTTCCATGCCGCCAAAGACCATGGCGATGCGGTTGGGAACCCGCGAGGCGGTCTGGTCCAGGAAAGCAAACACGGGAATATCAGGATAATACTGGGTTTTGGGCCAGTTTTCGGGCCAGGCCTTAAAGTTTTTTGCCATCATGACACCTCCTTTAGGTTGGGGTTTCCGCCGCCTAATCGGCAGCGCTCAAGCGCGGTCCATCGGAGAAGGCCTTCCGCCCCCCTTCTCTACACCAGATCAGCCTCAATGGCCCGGGCCCCCCCGGCACCGGGGCCGCGAGCCTCGGCCCCCCTGTTGACCATGTAGACACCGACGCATACGAATCCCAAGGCCGTCACCAGCCTGGGCCCCGCGGGTTCATCCAGGAAAACAACGCCTGCAAGGGTTGCGAATACCGGAGTCAAAAAAGTGAACGCAGAGAGTCTGCTCACCGGGTAATGATGGACCAGGTAAAACCAAAGGAGATAGCTCACGAAAGCGACCACCACGGCCTGAAAGGCCACGGACAGGAGGATGAGGGTGCCTAGCCTCCTGACAGGCGCCTCGCTCAGGAGGAAACTCAACAGGAAAAGGACCGGGATCGAGAAAATGATCTGATAAAAAAGGGTGTGATAATGGGTAACGGCATTCACCAGGCGTCTCTTGATATAGATGGTTGTGGCGGCCCAGAACAGGGCCGCGCAGACGGCCAGTGCGTCACCCATCAAGCCCTGTCCCGAATCAGCCCCCATGTGTTTGCTCAGCAGAATCACAATTCCGGCAAAGGATAGCCCCAGACCCGCACCCTTGGTCCAGGTCAGACGGTCTCCTTTCAGGAGAAAGTGGGCACCGATTGCATGAAAAAAGGGCGTGGTGTAAAGAAGAATCCATGCCGAAGCGGCCGTAGTGTACAGCAGGGACGTATAAAGAAAGACAAACTCAACACCGAAAAGGACACCTACGGCGATACCGTCCCCCACCCTGCCGGGAAAGAGTGAAAGCCCGCGTAGCCTCATCCACAGGGCCAGACCCGCTGCAGCCAGAACGGAACGTATGGCTGCGCAAAAGACGGGATCGATCCCCCGGTTGCTCACCTTGATGGCCACAGCGTTGATCCCCCAGATCACGCACAATCCCACCAGGAGGCTTGCCGCCCTTAGATCCAGGCTCTCTCTTGATGTCATCGGCCTCCTTCAGAGGTATGAGTCGCCTTCCGGCGCGGGGCATCGAACCGGAATGGCAGTGGAGGTTTCCCTCCGGTGGTCCATCATTCCCTGGCAATTCCCCGATCAATGCGGTCCCAAAGGGCCCCGGGGCATTTGAAAGTGACCGCCCTGGGCTGCCTCGGCCCGAACAAGACGCCCCGACCGGCGGTGGACATCCTTTTTCACACCCAAATTGAGCGATTTTCGAGTTTGCGGCAGATGCAAGGCGCGCGAGGATTCAGGAGTGAGACGTACTTGAAGTACGTCGCAGCGACTGGATCCGAAGCGCAACACCGCAGATGCTGCAAAATCGGAAATCCCGGAGGGTTTCAAATTTTGATGATCGAAAACCCCGTTGGGTGGTGATTCAGACAGCCTCATTGCAAGCGATCTCCCTAAAAACAATGAGGAACAGTTCCTCATCAAAATTTGAAACGCTCAATTTGGGGCTCATTCACTATTGTGTAACCTCCGGTTTTTTCATCTCGCTTTGTCTTGTGGGTGTTCTCGGCGCTTTTCAGCAGCTTGTCACGCTTTTCAACAGCCCGTTGGTGGTCGGGTTCTGAGACACGTTGGTGCACTGAAGGCCCCGCCATCCGGCATTAAAAGCGCCGGGAACTTCCGCATATCCGGAATATGACGTACTTTTCGCAGCCCGGTCGGACCGCATGGATCGACGTATCAATG
>JAFDIS010000048.1 GCA_019307945.1 Deltaproteobacteria bacterium
CCTACATCATCGACCGGGGGGAGATCATTTTCAGCGGAAAACCCCGGGAGATCCTGGAAGACGAAAATCTCCTGAAACTCATCGGCAAGTAACGGGGGGCCGGGTGCTCCTTCAGATTTTTCCCGCACCCCACGGAAAGACACGGAGGTTATCATGAACAAAACGACCCTTTTCAGGACCACCCCACGAATCGTCATGGGCCCCGGGGCCCTGGCTCAACTTCCGGATGAAGTCCGTTTGCTAAAGGCCCGAAAGGTCCTCCTGGTCACGGACCCGGGTCTCGTAGAGGCAGGAGTCGCCGACCGCGTGCGGGATCTCCTGGACGCGGTCGGCATAGCCCATGCCGTGTTCAGCGACGTGGAGCCCGATCCCCGCTACGAGATTGTCCTGGAATGCCTCGACACCATACGCAAGGAGGAATCGGACCTCGTTGTGGCGCTGGGCGGCGGGAGCCCCATGGACATCGCCAAGACCGCCGCGATGATGGCCCGAAACGAGGGCCCCATCTCCCAATACTTCGGCGTGGACCTGGTCCCGAACCCCGGGCTTCCCACCCTGATGATCCCCACCACGGCGGGCACGGGGAGCGAGGTGACGCCCATCGCCATCCTCTCGGACGAGGATGAAAAGCTGAAGAAAGGGATCGTCAGCGGATACCTCTTTCCACACACCGCCATCCTGGACCCGGAGCTCACTTTGGGCCTGCCGCCTGCCATCACAGCGGCCACGGGCATGGACGCGCTGATCCACGCCATAGAGGCCTTCACCTCGGTCAATGCCTGCGCCATGACGGACCTTCTGGCCTTTCGGGCCATGGAACTCCTCTACGACAACATCAGAACGGCCTATGCCAACGGCGCAAACCTGGAGGCCCGCTCGGCCATGATGGAGGGAAGCCTTTTGGCCGGTATGGCATTCGCCAACGCAGGGGTCACGGCGGTTCACGCCTTTGCATACCCCATAGGCGCGGAATTTCACATTCCCCACGGCGTGGCCAACACGTTGATGTTGCCCCACGTGATGCGCTTCAACGTGCTGGGCAACGTGCCCAAGTTCGCCGAGATAGCCGACGCCTTCGGCCTGGTTGTTTCGGACCTCGACGAGCTGGGCTGCGCCGAGGAGGCGGTGGCGTGCATCGAACGCCTGGCGGACGACCTTCGGGTCCCCCGCAGGCTTTCCGACTTCGGGGTCAAGGATGAGGACATCGAAAGGCTGGCTCAAGGGGTCATGAAGGTGACGCGCCTTCTGGCCAACAACCCACGCGTCATTGAACTGCAAGACGCCCAGGAGATATACCGGGCGGCCCTCTGAGGCCCGGCCGGCTTTACTTTTCATAGGGAGGAACGAAGATGAAAGGCTTCTGGAACCGCATCGCAAAGGTTGACCTGGCTGGTCACACGGCTGCCCTGGAGCCCCTGGACGACGCGCTCCTCGAAAAGACCCTGGGCGGAAAAGGTCTCTGTACCCGTCTGCTGCTGGAACATAACCCGGCCGGGGTGGATCCCTTGGCCCCTGAAAACCATATCCTTTTCAGCGCAGGTCCCCTTGCGGGCACCGCCTTGTGGGGCGCCTGCCGCCACGGGGTGTTCACCAAATCCCCCCAGACAGGCCTCTACTCGGAATCCTACTCCGGGGGCACCGTGGCCGAATACATGGCCCGGACGGGTCTTGACGCCCTGATGGCCCATGGGGCATCGCCCGGGCCCGTGTGGCTCGAGGTGTCGGACCAAGGGGTGAGCTTTCACGACGCGAAAGACATCTGGGGCCTTGACACCTTTGAGACCGAGGACCGGATCAAGGCCTGGATCCGGGAAAACCGGCCCGGAGTCCGAAACTGCGGCGTGATCTGCATCGGCCCTGCCGGCGAAAACGGGGTCAGCTTCGCGGTCATCGAAAACGATTACTGGCGAAGCGCCGGAAGAACCGGTGTGGGCGCAGTCCTGGGCTCCAAGCGCGTCAAGGCCCTGGCCTTTCACGGCCAAGGAAAAAAGGAGGTGGCTGACCCCGAGGGCGTCAAGGCCTTTGTCAGGGACTTTGCCAAGGCCTCCAGGGATGACCCGGGCGTTCAGGCCTACAAAAACATGGGAACGCCCATGATGGTGGACATCATGAGCAACGTAGGGAGCTTTCCCACAAGGTACTGGCACAAGGGCAGGGCCTCCCACCAGGGTGCCATCAACGCCGATGCCCTCCACTCCCGCCTGGATGTCACACCCAACGCGTGCCTTCACTGCTTCATCGCCTGCGGGAGACTCTCCACCGTAAAGGAGGGCCCCCACAAGGGCCTCAAGATCGAGGGGCCCGAGTACGAGACGATCTACGCCTTCGGGGGACTCTGCGAGGTACCCACCATTGAGGAGATCGCCTATCTGAACGACCTGTGCGACCGATTGGGCCTGGACACCATCAGCGCCGGGAACCTGGCGGCCTTCACCATAGAGGCATCCAGGAAGGGCCGGATCGAGTACGGGATCGACTACGGGGAAACCGAAAAGATTGCGGATCTCCTGAAGGACATGGCCTTCCGGCGGGGGGTGGGAGACCTCCTGGCCCGCGGGATCAAGTCTGCGGCCAAGGCGTGGGACATGGAAGAGGAGGCGATCCACGTCAAGGGCCTCGAGCCCGCAGGCTACGACCCGAGGGTGCTCAAGGGGATGGGCCTGGCCTATGGGACCTCTCCCCGGGGGGCGTGCCACTTGCGCACCACCTTCTACAAGCCTGAGCTTGCCAAGATGATCGATCCTGACCAGATTGAAGGCAAGGCCCGCATGCTGACCGAGTGGGAGGACCGGCTCACCGTGTTTGATTCCCTGATCTTCTGCCGCTTTTACCGGGACCTTTACCAGTGGGAGCAGTTGGGAAAGGTCATCGAGCTCGTCACGGGCCTGCGGCTCGACCGTGACGGTATGAGGGCCATTGCCCGGGGCGTCTCTGACGACACCCGCCGCTTCAACCTACGAGAAGGGCTCGATCCCGCGGACGACCATTTGCCCGTCCGCTTCTACAGGGAAAAACTGCCCGAGACGGGAAAGGTCATCGGCCGGGAGCAGATGCTCCAACTGCTCAAGGAATACTACGAGGCGCGGGGCTGGGACGAGGAAGGAAGGCCCCCGGGGCCCTGAGGCCGTTTCACGGGCTTTCCGCTTTTATCGAGGAGGCGCCCTTGGAATCGATCTACGAGAAAAGACCCTGGTTGGGACACTACCCTGAATGGGCCCCGCACGAGCTGCCGCTGTCGGGCGACACGGCCGTGGGGCATTTCAGCGAAACGGCGAGGCTGAAATCGGATTCGCCTGCCATTTACTACTTCGACCACAAAGTGACATACGAGGAGCTGGACCGGGATTCTGACGCCCTGGCCGCGGCCTTTCTTGCCCTGGGCCTGGGCAAGGGGGATCGGGTGGTGGTGGACCTTCAGAACATCCCACAGTTCCCCCTGGTTGTCTACGCCGCCTGGAAAATCGGTGCCGTGGTGGTCCCGGTCAACCCCATGTACAAGGAAAAGGAGCTGGGGTACTTCTGCAGGGACTCGGAGGCCAGCGCACTGGTGATCCAGGACGACTTGGCCCGTGGCCTGGACCTCTCCTTCCTGGATGGGACTCCCGTAAGACACCTGATCACCACTTCCGCGCTGGACGGATTGCCCGAGGGGGCTGAGAGGCCTTCGCTGCTCCGGGACCTTTCGAAAAATCCGGTGCCGGGCGCCCTGGAGCTGGGAGAACTCCTCGATCGCTTCCGCGGAAAACGCGCCCCGGCTCCGCACGCAGGCCCCGAAGACCTGGCCTATCTCACCTACACCTCGGGCACCACCGGCCCCCCGAAAGGGGCCATGAACACCCACGGGAACATCGCCTTCAACGCCAGGGTCTATGAGACCATGCTCCGCATGGATCAAAGCGACGTGGTCCTGGGCGTGGCCCCCCTGTTTCACGTAACGGGCGAGGTGGCCCACCTGGCCGTGGCTGCCAGGGTGGGAATCCCGGTGATCCTCTTCTACCGTTTCGACCCGGCCGAAACCCTGCGTCTCGTGGAGCGCTGGAAGGCCACCATGACCGTCGCCTCCATCACGGTATTCCTCGCACTCATGAACCACCCGGACATCCACACGCGGGACCTCTCCTCACTCCGCAAGGCCTACAGCGGCGGTGCGCCGGTCTCAGAGGCTACGGTTAAACGGTTCGAGGAGATCACGGGCCTTTACATCCACAACGTCTACGGCATGACCGAGACGAACTCGCCGTCTCACATCGTCCCCCTGGGTGAAAGGGCGCCCGTAGACCCCGAGAGCGGGGCCCTGTCCGTGGGGGTGCCGGTCCCAAACTGCGTGGTGAAGATCGTGGACCTGGAAGAGGGGACCCGGGAACTGTCCCCCGGTGAGACCGGAGAGATCGTGGACCGGGGACCCATGGTGGTCCCCGGGTACTGGAAAAAACCCCGGGAGACGGCCCACGCCATCCGTGATGGGTGGCTCTATACGGGCGACGTGGGCAAGATGGACGAAGAGGGCTGGTTCTACGTGGTGGACCGCAAAAAAGACCTGATAGTGGCATCCGGGTTCAAGGTATGGCCCCGCGATGTGGAAGACGTCATCTACCAGCACCCTGCGGTGCGCGAAACGGCGGTGGTGGGCGTTCCCGACCCCTACCGCGGCGAGACGGTCAAGGCCTTCGTGGCCCTCAAGGAGGGCTTTGAAGGCAAGGTGAGCCCGGAGGAGATCATCTCCTTCTGCAAGGAGCGTATGGCGGCCTACAAGTACCCTCGCCAGGTGGAAATGGTCCCGGAAATTCCCAAGACCCTCACAGGGAAGTTCCTTCGAAGAACTTTGCGGGAAAAAGAAAAGGGGGCATAGCGTACCGAAAGCTTCCCGGCCCTCCCCCCCTTGAGTATCAGCCCCCCGCCTCTTCCACCACGCCCCCATCCAGGAGGCCCTGGATTTCCTCGTCTGAAAAACCAGCCTGGGCCAGGACTTCGCGGGTCTCCGTGCCCCTCGGCCTTCCGCCCCGGGGCACCTGCCCCGGCGTGCGGGACAATCTCGGCGCGGGGGCGGGCTGCGGGATCCCGTCCACGTCGATGATGAGGTTTCGCGCCCGGTTATGGGGGTGCTGGGCCACCTCGTTGAGATCCAGGATGGGCGCCACGCAGGCGTCTTTGCCGTCGAAAACAGCCGCCCACTCATCCCGGGTCTTGGTCTTGAACACCCGGGCCAACTTTTCCTTCATCTCCGGCCACTTGGCCATGTCGAACTGGTGGGGCAATTCAGACGGATCGAGCCCAAGCCCATCCAGTAGTTGGGCGTAGAACTTGGCCTCTATGGCCCCAACTGACATGAACTTTCCATCCGCCGTCTCGTAGGTTTCATAGAAGTGGGACCCTGTGTCCAACATGTTCGTGCCGATGTCCAGGGTCATGAGGCCATGGGCCAGGAGTCCGTGGAACATGGTGCTGAAGCTCGCAGCCCCGTCCAGCATGGCCGAGTCCACCACCTGGCCTCGGCCCGAACGCTCCCTTTCCAGGAGCGCCAGCAGGATCCCGAAGGCGCAGAGCATCCCGCCGCCCGCAAAGTCGGCCAGGAGGTTACAAGGGGGAAGGGGTCTTTCCCCTTTCCGCCTGAAGAGCGACAAGGCCCCCGACAGGGCGATGTAGTTGATGTCATGACCCGCCATGGAGGCATATGCCCCCTCTTGTCCCCAACCCGTGAGCCTGGCGTAGACGAGCCCGGGGTTGATCTCCAAGGCCTCTTCGGGACCCAAGCCCAGTTCTTCCATTACGCCCGGACGAAAAGGCTCAATGAGCACATCATACCCGGGGAGCATCTTCCGGATGACCTCCACTCCCTCTTTTTCCTTCAAGTCCAAGCGAATGGACCGTTTTCCGCGGTCAAAGGGATTCTTTTTCATCAGGGACGCCGTGTCCATGGCGCGTTTGGCCGGGCGGTCCACCACCACGACGTCAGCGCCGAAGTCCGAAAGCAGCATCCCGCAGTAAGGGGCGGGGGCAAGGCCCGCCATCTCCATCACCTTGATTCCTTCCAAAGGGCGCATGGGGTTTCCTCCTTGGTTTCAATAACACGGTGATTGTCTGCGCAGCCCACGCTCTTTTCCCGAGGGCGATGGCAGACTATAGAAAATCTCCGCCCTGGGTGTCAAGGAAGCCCCGCGCCCCGGGCCGCGGCAAGGGTGAGCCATGTTTCGGCATGGTTGAATTTCAGGGGCGACTGTGAGATCTTGAGCGGGACGCGTTGCACGCGAAATCGTTTGAGGCCCGGCAACCCCGGGTGATCCAAAGAGGGGCGTTTTCATGGAGCTATTCCATATTGGCTGGGTTGCGATCCTGGCCGCATTGGTATCCGGGTTCATCCTGGGCCTCCTGGCGGCCTGGGCCCTGGGGGTCTTCCAACGGCGGCAGGCCCGGGAGTTGGCGGAAACCTTCAAAGCCCAGGCCGAAGCGGAAAAGAAGGAGGCCCTCGATGCCTTCCTGGAGACCGTCAAGGCCACATTCGGGGACCTTTCCCTCCAGGCCCTGTCCCGATCCACCGGTGAGCTTCTCAAAATGGCGGGCTCCACGCTCGCCTCCGAGCGGCAGATGACCGTAAAGGAACTGGACGCCCGAAAGGGCCTCATCGACCAGCAGATCCAGGCCATGACCGTGGAACTTGCCAATGTCTCGAAACTCGTGCGCGACCTGGAAAAAGACCGCGTGGAAAAATTCGGGGAACTTTCGAGCCAGCTTCAGGCCGCCAGGGAACAGACTGAGGCTTTGGCCCGGACCACCAACACGCTTCAGGAGGCGCTGGCCAGTACCAGGGTTCGCGGACAGTGGGGCGAACGGATGGCCGAGGATGTCTTGCGGCTTGCGGGCTTCGTGGAAAACGTCAATTACCTGAAACAGAAATCCCTCCAGAATTCAGGCACGAGGCCTGATTTCACCTTTCTCCTGCCCCGGGACCTGACCCTCAACATGGACGTCAAGTTTCCGCTGGACAATTACCTGAGGTACCTGGAGGCGGATACGGAGGCGGAAAAGGCGCGGCTCCAGAGCGCTTTCTTGAAGGACGTCCGCGCAAGGATCAAGGAAATCACCACCCGAGACTATATCAATCCCGAGGAGAACACCCTGGATTATGTGTTGCTCTTCATTCCCAACGAACAGATCTACGCGTTCATCCAGGAACAGGACGCCGGCGTCCTGGACACGGCCCTCAAGAATAAGGTGGTCGTCTGCTCCCCCCTGACCCTCTTTGCCGTGCTGGCCGTGATCCGGCAGGCGGTGGACAACTTCGCCGTGGAGCAAACCAGCAGGGAAATCCTTTCACTCCTGGGGGCTTTTCGCAAGCAGTGGGAGGCCTTTGTCAAAAAGATGGACCTGCTGGGGAAAAGGATATCAGACGCCCAGAAGGAATACGACGCCCTTCTCACCACCAGGCGAAGGCAGCTCGAGAGGCCCCTTGACCGGATCGACGAACTACGGGAACGGCGGGGCATCGAGGCGGCCCCTCCGCTCATGCAAGACCCCGGCCAGGGGCGGGAGGAGGGGTGATGAATTTGTCAAGCACGGCGGTAAGGCCGCAGCCCTGCTGGCCCTCGCAGCCGCTGCCCCACCCCTTCTCCCGAGGGATCGGGAAGCCCACGCTGCCCAGGGTTTCGATGTCCTCATCCGGGGCGGGCTTGTCTATGACGGGGTTTCGCCCAGGCCCTTTACGGCGGACATCGGGATTCAGGGGGACCGGATCAAGGCGGTGGGAAGACTGCCCGGGAGGGCATCGAAAATCATCGACGCCACGGGACTGTTGGTCACCCCCGGTTTCATAGACATTCACACCCACTGCGACCTCACTTTCAAGCGATCCGGCTGGAAACGTTATCTTTCCTACTTCATGCCCACCTGGAAGGGGAACTACAATTATCTCTACCAGGGAGTGACAACGGTAGTCACGGGCAATTGCGGATACGGGTATCCGGACACGGACCGGTGGATGGAAATGCTGGACGGCCTGGGCTTTGGGACGAAGGTCTACCACCTTGCCCCCCACGGCATGATCCGGCAGGAGCTTTTCGGCGAACCCTCAGCCCACGGAACTTTCCCCAGGGCAGTTGGACCGGTTCAAGGCGCGCGTGGCCCCGCCCATCGTCGCCAAAGCCGTAAAACAGGCCCCCTCGGTGTAACCCGCCTCCCGGTCTTCGTCCGTCAAGGACAAAAGCGGAGAAATCCTTTCAAACTCCGCCCTGGCCACGGCCCACCCCATCTTCCGGACCGCCCGTTTCCAGGCCTTGACCTGGGAGGAGAAGGATGGGCCATGGGATCCGGAGAGCCACTGAGCGACCATTTTCGCCCTCGCCGGGCAGTCCGCCCCCTGACCCGCGAGGCCGGGTCAGGGGGCCGGAGGGCACTCTTCCATGGATCAACGTTTCCTGAGGCCCTTGAGCAAACCCTTGAGATACTGTTCCCGTTCCTGCCACATGGCCTTGACCTGTTCCCGACTCATGACCCGCACAGGGCTCCCGCTGGCCTTCATCTTCTTGAGCGTCTTTTTGTCCTTGAACATCCGCGGGAAGACGTCGGCCGCCTTGGCGATCACTTCCTGGGGCACGCCCGCCGGGAACGCCACGCCGCGGAAATTCACGCTGGAGTCGTCCACGGCAATGCCCATCTCCTTGAACGTCTTGACGTCCGGCAGAAACGCATGACGCTGCAGGTCTGCAACGGCCAGGATTTTGAGGCGCTCGCGGTTCCTGTATGCGTCGGACAGGTTGTTGAATCCAGCCTTGACCTTGCCCGCCACCACTGACTGCATGGCCGGCACACCGCCCTTTTCCGGGATGTAGGTCAACTTCACCCCGGTCGCCTTGGCAAACTGCAGGAAGGCGATGTGATGGCCCACGTAGAGACCCGCCCCCGTCATGGTGACCTTTCCAGGGTTTTTCCTGGCATAGGCGAGAAGATCGGCCACCGAGTTGAAGGGACTGTCCTTGGGCACGATCAGTACCGCAGGGTCCGCTCCCCAGTTGGCCACAGGCTCGAATTTTCGGATGTTGTACTTGGTGCGAAACACGATGGACTGGGCAATGAAATGGGGTACATTGTAGGCAAGCATGGTGTAACCGTCCCGCGTGCCCTTTTGCACGCACCAGTTCCACCCCACCTGGCCCCCCGCGCCCGGCTTGTTGATGATTACGATGGGCTGCCCCAGATATTCCTCCTTGGCCGCCATCATGGTCACGATGCGTGCCTGAAAGTCGGTGGCGCCCCCGGGCGAGTACGCCACCACGAGGCTCACGGGAGATTCAGGGTACTCCGCAAGGGCCCCGCCGCACGTGCCGAAAAGGACCAACATCGCAACCGCCAGGGTCACCACCACTCCTAGAACACTTTCGTTCCTTTTCATACGAACCCCCTTTCAAATTCTCTTGTTATTGCCGCCTCGAAAAACCTCGTCTTTAAAAAAATAGCCCGGGCCACCCCTTCGAAAAGCAATCAAAACAGGATCCCTTTAGGCGTCTGAACCGCCAGGAGCCTGTTGAAAAGGACGTACAGGACAGCAGTGAACGCAGCCCCCGCGGCCACCCTGCCGGCGCCTTTTCTTATGGTCAGTCCCCGGGAACCCAGGACCAGGGTCACTACCACGAAGAAAAGAAATGCAGACACATAAAAACCCAGCCGTTCCATGAAGAAAAAATAGGCCAATATCAGGACGAAGCAGCCCGAAAAACGCCCGAAAGGGAATCCGCCGCCTGCCTCGCCTTCAGCCCCCTTACCCCGAACCAGGACGGATTGTGCCAGCAGGAGCAGGCTCAGGACTCCCATCACGAGGATGATCACCCGGGGAAAAATCACCGCCCTAGGATCGTCCATGAGCGACAGGGACAGGTAGAGTGCGATCACACCCGCCAACAAGACCGACGATACGACGATGTCCTTTCTCAAATCCCTCCCTCCTTCGCCTTGCGATATGCCTTTATCTCGCCGTAAATGCTGTAGCCGATGGAGGCTGCGCACAGCAGGATGATGATTATGTTCATGGCCCCCGTGAAGAAATAGGAGAAGACCCCCACATCCGTCTCCGCGATCAGTTTCCCCTTCAGGTAGTTGTCCTCGGCAATGGGACCCAGGATGATGCCAAGCACCACGGGGGCCGGAGAAAATCCGAATTTTCTGCCGATGTACATCAGGGTGCCGAGGGCGAACATCACGATCACGTCATCGAAGCTGTTCTGCACGCTGTATGTGCCGAACACCGCCAGCACGGTCACGGCGGCGATCATGAAAAGGTTGGGCACGCTCATGACCATGTATGAGTAGCGCGACATGGCGATGCCGAACACGCACATGGCGACCTGGGCCAGGACGAGGCTGGCGATGAAGGTGTAGGTGACCTGGGCATTGTTCAGGAAAAGATCGGGCCCGGGGAAAAGGCCATGGATCAGAAGCCCGCCCAGAAGGACCGCAGCGGTGGGACTTCCAGGCACGCTCAGGGTGAGGAGGGGGATGAGGGAAGGGCCAACCATGGCGTTGTTGGCCGACTCTGCGGCCGCCACTCCCTGTGGGTTGCCCTTGCCGAAGGATTCGGGCTTCCTGGAAAATTTCCTCACCTGGTCGTAGGCGATGAGACCGGCCACCTGTCCCCCGGCCCCCGGGATGATGCCGATGATGGATCCGGTAATGGAACCGATCCCCAGGGTCTTGACCATCTTGAGGTTTTCCACGATGGTCCGAAGCAGAACGCCCTTTTCCGGCTTGAAATCCGGGCGTTCGATGCGCCTTCCCAGGGTCTCCACCAGGGAAAAGACCTGTGGAATTGCAAAAAGGCCTATGAGCGCCGGCACGATGGCCACCCCGCCCGTCAGCACGTCGAGAAACACG
Organism: Deltaproteobacteria bacterium; assembly: GCA_019307945.1. Taxonomy (GTDB): domain Bacteria; phylum Desulfobacterota; class DSM-4660; order Desulfatiglandales; family Desulfatiglandaceae; genus B17-G16. The sequence goes on from JAFDIS010000048.1 coordinate 10,858, forward strand.
AATCGAGGGGTCCCCAGAAGAGGGCTATACCCTATGGTGCTGATCAGGAGACCGAACATGCCTCCGATGAGCCCCTTGATGATGGAGCCCGAGGAAAGACCCGCCATGACGCTGATTCCGAAGATGGCGATCCAGAACATCTCCGAGGGCCCGAACCTCAAAGCGATCTTGGCAAGGGGCGGGGTAAAAAGGACCATGATGAGCATGCCGAAAAGCCCCCCCACCAGTGAGCTGATAAAGCAAAAATAGAGGGCGGTCTGGGATTTTCCCTGTTTTGCCATGGGGTGGCCGTCCAAAAGGGTGGCGATGTTGGCGGGTGCTCCGGGGATATTGATGAGGATGGCGGAAATGGCACCACCGGCCACGGTGGCCGTGTACACCGCGCCCAGCAAGATGAGGCCGGTGGCGGGCTCCATGTGGAATGTGAAGGGAACCAGCAGGGCCACCGCCATGGTGGGACTCAGGCCGGGCGTGGCGCCCAGGATGAGGCCGCCGATAACACCCAGGACCAGTGTGAGGAGATTGACGAACGTGAGCGCTTCGGGAAAATACTGGAGGAATTCACCCATGTGTCTACCTCAACTTGGGTTTATAACAACGCCCGGACTCATAGGGCAGGGTGTCAGGAGGTCTGCTTAAGAGTCCAGTTCTTCCACGATCTTGGGCAATTTCAAGCGCTGTATTTTTCCGGAGGGCCCTTTCGGAAGCTCTTCCAGGATACGGATGACCTTTGGGGTCTTGAAGTCCCCGAGGTGCTCCAGGCAGTGTTTCCGAAGATCCTCCACCGTGACCGAGGCATCGGGTTTGAGCGTCACGCAGGCCATGATCTCCTCGCCGTAGACCTCGTCAGGAATCCCCACCGCCGCAGCATCCAGCACCGCCGGGTGTCGATAAAGGGCCTCGTCGATTTCCCTGGGGGCGATGTTCTCCCCGCCCTTGATGATCAGTTCCTTGATTCGGCCCGTGACGAACACGAAGCCTTCCTCGTCCATGTAACCCAGGTCGCCCGTGTGGAGCCATCCGTCCGGTTCCAGGGCCTCCCGGGTCTTTTCCGGGGCTTTGTAGTATTCCTTCATTACGTTGTCGCCCCGGATCATGATCTCGCCTTCGACTCCCCTAGGAACCTCGTTTCCCTCTTTGTCAATGATCTTCGCCTCGTTTCCAACTGCCTGTCCCGGCGAGCCGTACTTGCGGCGGGCCGGATCCATGGGATTCGAGAACACCGGTGCGGCGGTCTCCGTGAGGCCCATGGTCTCCACGATCGAGACCCCGAATTTTTCTTCAAAGGCCTTGTGAAGAGAGGGAGGAAGGGCGGAGGAGGCCGACCGGCCGAAGCGGAGCTGGTCCAGGTTCAGGCCGCGGCCCTCGATTTCCGTGGCGCTGCAAAGATAAGAGATGATGGTGGGGACCACACTGAACCAGGTACAGCGGTACTCGGAAATGAGCTCCCAGAAGTTTCCCGTACTGAAACGGTGTGGCATGACCACGCTGCCGCCGCTGACCAGGGGGGTCACCGCCGTTACTACCTCTCCATTGATGTGATAGAGGGGAAGCGAACACAGGGCGCGGTCATCCGGGGTGAGTTCATGGGCCATTGCCGTATACTGCCCACCCGCCACCATGTTCTTGTGGGTGAGAATCACGCCCTTGGGAAGTCCGGTGGTGCCGGAGGTATACAGAAGCAACGCCGGGTCCTCCTCATCTATCTCGGGCAACCCTCCCCTCGGACTTCCGACATCCGGAGGGAGAATAGATTCCGCGTCGTTGTCGATCTCCACAAGCTCAACGGGTCGGTCCACCCCGGCCGCAGCCTCCTTAAGTTTTCCCTCCTGGTCCTTTGTGTAGAAGACGAGCTTTGTGTCGGAATGCTCCAGGACATAGCGAAGCTGGGAAGGTTGGGCCATCAGGTTCAGGGGCGCCACCACGTAGCCCCCATACATGGCCCCGAGGAAAATCTTGGCGGTTTGGTACCCGTTTCCCAGCATGAAGGAGACCTTGTCTCCTTTGTGCAGGCCGCGCGAAGCCAGATACCCGGCCAGCGCTATCGAGTCTTGGCGCAGACGCGAGTAGGTGAGTTCCAGGCCCGGCTCCGGGGCAAACATGTACACCTTGTCGGGCGTCTCGGATGCCCGCTTGTCGATAAAATACCGGATCGTCCGCATCGGTGCCACACCTTTCTACGTCTGTGGGACAGACGGCATAGGTTTTGGGCCGGCCCAAGCCGATCCCGATCTAGCCACCGTACTCATAGCCTAGTCGGAAGGCCTCCCGGTTCCGATCATGGAACTTGGGGATCACCTCCAGGAGGCTTTCCAGCATCTCCTCCTTGTCCAGCACATCTACCAGCCGGGCCACCCGCCCCAGCACCAGACTGTTTGCGAAAAGCGGATTTTCGAAATGCTCGACCGACAGTTCCTTGGCTGGGAAACGCTCCTGGCGACAGGGCAATGCCTCGTCTATCTTTTCCACGAAGGCCGGGTCATAAAGGATGAGCCCCCCCTCCGGGACCGTGTCCTTGAACCGCTCGTAGGCGGCGCTGGAAAGCGCGATAAAGTAGTCGGGAGATTCGCACATGGGACTGTCTATGATTTCCTCGGACAGGACGACCTGGCTCCTGACGTAGCCCCCGCGCATCTCCGTGCCGTGGCTCTTGAGCATGGTCACATGGAGCCCCTGCCTGACACCTGTCTCGCCGATGATCTGCCCGAGCCTTACCACGCCCTGTCCGCCGAACCCGCTGGCCACGATTTCTATTCTCTCTTTCATATGCTACCCGTCCTCCTGATTTTTTCCACGGTTTCGTGCACGTATTCGGAAAACTCCGGACGCGAATTGCTCGCGTCATGCCATATGCCGGTGGCCCAAACAGTGTTTTCCTTTTCCTCGCCAAGGGGTGCGGCCCGCTCCTGGATCCAGCGATAGATATTCACCTGGTTGCGGGACCCCAACTCCCTGGACGCGAAGTTCGTGGGGCAGGGATAGGGCATGTGGATGAGGCTGAATCCGCGGTTCAAGATCGCCTTTTTCACCGTTTCCACGGCCCGCTGGCCGTCCATGGCCACGTGACGTGCAAGGAACGTGGCGCCGGCCCCCTTCAGGATGTCCAGCACGTCCATCTCATCGCTCATCAGGTTGTGCTCGAACATGCCGTAGGGACTGCTGTCCGTGTGGCTTCCCTGGGGTGTGGTCCACCCGTACTGCCCGCCCGTGGACTGATAGCCCAGGTTGTCATTGACGATTACGGTCATATCCGCGTTGGACCTGGCCGCGTGGATCAGGTGGAGGAGGCCGATGCCGAAGGCGTCTCCGTCCCCAACCGTAAGGATGATCTTCTTTTCGGGCGGCAGTGCGACACGAAGGCCCCGTGAGATGGCGTATACCCGGCCGTGCGTACCCGCGAATCCGTCCCCCTTCCATGTTGCAAAAGTCTGTCTCCCCGCGCAGCCGATGGAAGTACCCCAGACCACGTCTGCCACGTCGAGACCCAGCTCACTGATGGCCTGGACCACGATCTTGTGGTTGAGGCCCAGACCGCATCCGGAACAGGCCGTACTCGGGATCTTCCGGGACCGCAGATACTTGGACGTAATTACGCTTGATCTGTATTCCATTACCATTCCTCCAGCACCCACCCTTTTCTCCGGATGGGTTCGTTCTTCAGGAGTTTCTCGAAGGTCTCGATCAGGTCGGGTGTCGTGGGCAGGTCCCCGCAGGTCCCCATGAAATGGACCCCGGAGCCCTTCGGGGCGGCCCGCTGGACCTCCCGCACCAACTGGCCGTCCCAGTTGAGCTCCACGCAAAGGTATTTGCATTGCCGGTCGAAGTGTTCGTCCGGGAAGGGCCAGATATTGATGAGCCTGAGAGAGCCCACCTTCAGACCCTGGGACCTGGCCTTTTCCACGGCCGTATTCACCACCCGGGAAGGAGACCCGTAGGAGACCACAACCAGATCCGGATCATCGCCCATGTACTTCTTCTCGTAATGATGGCTGAAAAGATCGCGGTTGTTTCGGACCTTGTAGATCAAGCGGTAGGCATGCTTGTGATGGGCCTCCACCTCCTCGATGTCATAGCCCTCCTCGGTGGGCGTCCAGTCCGAGCACAGAGCCCCCGTATTGTGTCCAAGGACCACCGGCGGTACGTCCAGGGCGTCGCTGGCCGGGTAAAACTCGGGCCCCCGGCAGATCTCCCGCGGCCATGTCCTGAATCCCATTTCCTTCATTTCGTCTTCGTTTTCCGGGACGCTGATGTCCTCGAAGCCGTCCGTGATGAGCTGATCGGCCAGCACGGAGACGGGCATGCGAAAACGCTCGGATAGATAGAAGGCCTCCACGGTCATGGCCATGCACTCCTGGGCCGTGTTGGGCGCCAGGCAGATGGTCTCGAAATTTCCGCCCTGGGTTGGATAGCGCATGAGGTAGAACTCTCCCTGGCCCGGGGCGCCCGTGATCCCGCTCACAGGACCCACCCGGCCGGAATTGAGGACCACCATGGGGGTCTCACAGCCCAGCGCCCACCCGTACGGGTCCGCATAGAGGATGAAACCCGGGCCCGAGGTGGCCGTCATTGCCTTCATTCCCCCCAGGGCGGCACCCACGCACATATGCATGGCCGCACACTCGTCTTCGGCCTGGAGGTAGATTCCCCCCACCTGGGGCAGCCTGAGGCTCATGGCCTCGGCCAGCTCGGTGGCCGGGGTGATCGGGTACCCCGCGAAAAACCGACAGCCGGCCAGTATGGCCCCTTCGGTGATTGCGAAATTTCCTGTTTCCAGAAACCTCTTCATGTCTGAATCCTCCTCACTCTCACGCGGCAAGCTCGCGGACGTCTATGGCAAAATCGGGGCAGGAAAAATAGCACCGGAAGCATCCCACGCACCAGTCCGCGGACTTGACCTCCATGGGCCTGTAGCCCTTGGCATTGAAGAACTCGGCAGGACCGAAGGTGCCCACGCCGCAGACCTCCGCACAATACCCGCACTCCTTGCAGTAGTCCGTGTTGACCACCACTTCGAATCGCCTGGCATCGCAGTTGAGGCATCGGCTCGCCTCCGGGGCGATATCCTCGTCCTTGAGCCCCAGCTCAACCTGGCTGAAATTTCGCGTCCTCTGCCATGGCTTGAGCAACTGCACGGGTCTTCGCGGATCTACCCTTGGCTCGAATTCGGGCAGTTCGACCGATTCCTCCGGGGGGGCCAGCGTCTCGTCGATCCGTCCATCCCCTCCCAGAAAGCGATCCATGGCGGCTGCGGCCTTTCTGCCGTGGGCGATGGCGCCGATAATGGAGTCGGGTCCGCTGACCACGTCACCGCCTGCGAAGAGCCCTTGAACGTCCGTGGAAAGATCATCCTCCCTTGCGGGAATCCTCCCTCCTCCGGGGTCGAGGCCCTCAATCACTTCCAGATAACCGAGGTCCGCGGCCTGCCCCACCGCCAGGATCACGTGCCGGGCTTCCTGCTTCCGGGTGGTCTCTTCGTCGTAGCGTGGACTGAAACGCCCCTGCTCGTCAAAGACCGACACGCATTTCTTGAACAGGATGCCTTCCACTGCCTTCTCACCAAGGACGGCCTTGGGGCCCATCCCGTTGTGGATCACGACCCCTTCCTCCTCGGCCCTTTCGATCTCCCAGGGGTGTGCGGGCATCTCCTCACGCGATTCCAGACAGTAGAGGTGGACGTCTTCCGCACCCAGCCGCCCGGCCGTGAGCGCAACGTCGATGGCCACATTGCCGCCCCCCACCACGACCACGGTCCCCGACAGTTCGAAGGTCTCCCCCAGGGCCACGTCCCGCAGGAAATCCCAACCCCACAGGACGCCCTCCTTTCCGGAGCCCTCGAGGGGGATCTTCGCGCTCCCGTTGGCCCCTGTGGCCAGGAAAACCGCGTCAAAATTCTTTTTGAGATCATTCAGCGACAGATCCTTTCCGATGATCGTTCCCCCCTTGAAGACCACGCCCGTTTCCAGGATCTCCTGGATGTCTCTGTCAAGACGCTCTTCCGGCAACCTGTAGTTCGGAATCCCGTAGCGCATGGCTCCGCCGGGCTTTGGAAAGGCGTCGAAAAGGGTGACCTCGTGTCCCTTCAAGGCCAGATAATAGGCAGCGGTCAGTCCTGCAGGGCCCGCGCCCACCACTGCGGCCTTTTTCCCCGTCCCGGGGGCAGCCTTCCGGTTCTTTTTCCATGCGTCAGAACCCTTGTCCACTGCCGCCCGCTTGAGGGCCCTTATGGCCACAGGGTCGCCCAGTTGCCGGTACGCGCACACCTCCTCGCAAGGGGCGAAGCAGGCGTCCGCACACACCGTAGGCAGGGGCAGCTTTTCCCTCACCACGGCCAGGGCGTCGTCATAGCGGCCGTCCTTGACGGCGCGAATGTACCGCGGTACGTCCACCCCTGCGGGGCAGGCCTGGGTACACCGTGGAACAATGAAGTCGCTGCGTAGATGTTTGATGTTCATGGGACGTTTTTCCTCCTGAGAATTTTTGTGCGAATTGATGCGAAGAGGGCGTTGTTTCTTGTGAAAAATAGTGCAAGATGCTTGCCAGTTAGGATCCTGCAAAGGGTCGTGGGGGGCTAAAAGGAAAAAAGATATGGGATCATTTTGAAAACTCAGGGATAATGACAAAGGCAAAGCGGGCGGTATACCGCACGGACACCTCGAACCCAGCCAAAGATACCAATGACAGGCTGTCCGAAATGTCGGACATGTCCGACATTTCGGACACTTCTCCCTTAAGGCCCAGACCTTCCGACAGGGCGTCTCAAACCCCGGCGAGTCCAATTTGAGGCACGGGAAATATGGCGGCGAAAAGGCGCCGGGCTACGTCCGGCAAATGAGCATTTTGAATCCAATTTCAACGCAGAATCGGCAGGCGCGGTAGTTCTTCAACAGTCTGCTACAGATCATGGGCCCTGCACTTTTCGTACAGGGTGGAACGGGATATTCCCAGGAGTCTCGCCGTCTTGCTCATGTTCCCTCCCGTCATCTTGAGGGCCTGGAGAAGGATCCGCCTCTCATAGTCGCGGAGTTCCTTGGCCAGGGGCTGGAGGGAACCGCTTCTGTCCTCACAGCCGGCCTTGAGCTCCAGGATTTCCCTCGGGAGGTGTTCCACGTCGATCACACCGCTTTCAGTGAGGCTCACGGCCCGCTCTATAACGTTCTTGAGCTCCCGGACATTGCCCGGCCAGGCGTAGCGCTTGAGGGCCTCCGTGGCGGCGTCGGTGAGCTTCACTTCTTCGTGACCCGATACACGCAGAAAGTGCTCAACGAGCAAAGGGATGTCTTCCGTATGCCGGGACAGCTCCGGGACCTCCACGGTCATCGTATTCAATCGATAGTAGAAATCCTCCCGAAACTCGCCCCGCTCGATCATGTCCCGCAGGGCCCGGTTGGTGGCGGCCACGAGCCTGAAATCCACCTCCACCCCTTTCACGCCGCCCACCTTTTCGACCCGTTTGGTCTCCAGGACCCTGAGCAACTTGGCCTGGGCGCTCAAGGGCATATCACCGATCTCGTCCAGGAAAAGTGTACCCCTGTGGGCCATTTCGATCTTGCCCTGTTTGCCCCCTTTCTTGGCCCCGGTGAAGGCGCCGCCCGTATAACCGAAAAGCTCCGATTCGAGGAGTTCCCTTGGAATGGCGGCGCAGTTCACACACACGAAAGGCCCCCGCCTTCTCCGGCTGGCAAGGTGTACGGCGTGGGCGAACAGTTCCTTCCCGGTGCCCGTGGCTCCGAGGATAAGGACCGGGGCGTCGGTTTCCGCATACTTTCTCGCGGTCCGCTTGGCGCTCACGAGCCTTTCATGCCGGCCGATAATGGCATCAAAAGTGTAGGTGGCCGAAAGGATGCTGTCCAGACCCCGCTTGTAGTAGTTGACCTCTTTTTCCAGGAGGTTCAACCGGCCCAGGAGTTCCGTGACTTCCGTGAAGTCCCGGAAGGTCGTCTGGAGGATCACGCCCACGGTCTCGTCGTTCCGTTTGATGGGAATGCGGTTGACGAGAAGGGCGAAGTCGGTACGCAGGCTGCATTTTCGTCCCAGTTCCACGCGGCCGGTCCGCATGACTTCCGGGAGCCTGGATTCCGGGAAATACTCACTGATGTGGCTTCCCCTGGCTCTCTCAGGGGTCGTCCTGAGAAGGTCGGCGTAAAACTTGTTCATGTAGAGGATGCGGCTGTCCCGATCGCACAGGATGACGCCTGAAAAGACGTCTTCCATGACCAGTTCGAAAACCCGAAGAAGTCCCTCCAGGTCTTCGGCCGGTCCCACGGAAGGGGCCAGGTGAAAACCGTCTTCACACTGTTGTACGCCTGGATTTTCCGCGATCCCTTTGATCATCGAGCCTCGTGCAGGGAGTGCCCACGAAAAACCTCCGGCACTCCGCCTCCGTCTCTGTCTTTGAAACCATTAGTGACGAATTACACCCGTTTGTCAAGGGAGATGGGATGAAGTGAAGGCGCCCGGGGGGGACCCAGGGGCGCTTTTCAGGCCGGTGGTTGCCCGGGGAACGGGGCGGGAGGTTCTTGCCGGGTAGGATTCCCTGTGGAGTTCCTGAAAACCAGGGCTGCTATTGCAGTCCACGCCCGTGGCTGGTGCATGTGGGCCCCCGGCGCCTGCGCCATTTTTGCCAGGCAGGGGCGTCTGACGAAGGGCCTTGGAATTTCCCAGGAAGGACGGGCCTCAGACCGTGACGTGTATACCCACAGCGCGGCCGGCTTCGGACCGATCGTCTTTGTCCTTGTCTGCTTCGCGCCTCTTGCCCTGATCCCGGGCCCCGGTTCTCTTTTCCTCCTCCCGTCGTTCACGCATACGTATTTTCTCGCCTTGGGGGGAGGGCGGAACCCGTTTTTGGCGGATTTCCCGTTCCTTGTGAACAAGGGTTCCCGCCTGGGACTGGAGCATTTCCTGGGCCCTTTCCAGGACGGATGCCGGATTGGCGTTATTGACGATGCTTACGGCGGCCACATCTTTCACCACCTTTCCAGGGATAAAGCGGGGGGGCGTCCCAGCCGCGTATGACTTCCGGAGCCGCACCCCATGGTTATCTTATCGGCCACAACCACCAAATGGTTGAATGTCGAAGGGTTTGGGGGCGGAGCGCCAACCGGAGTAACCCGAGTCTTTCCGTCAAGAAGTCCTCGCCCCGGAGGAAGGCAAAATGCAAAGAATTTGACAAGAAACTCGGCCACCTCTATAATCACGGGCCAGTTGGAAAAGATCATGGCGCGGATTTTTACGCGCATCGGACTCTGGCCAATTCCATCCACATTGGAGGACGCACCATGAGGTCACCCCGGCTTCGGTTCCCGTCTCTCGCCGTGTTTTTCCTTTTCTGTATCGCTCTGGGCACAGCCTCCCCCGTGGGAGCCGTGGAATGGAAGGAACACCCGCTGCTTTCCTGGGAAAAGAAGGCCCTTCGGTATTTTGACAGAAACGATTACAACCGGGCCATGGAGATCGCCCGCGATGAGGAGGAGGATCCCAATGGAAACGCCCCTCTGATCATCTATTATTGTCACGCCCAGAAATACTACCTGGAACGGGACCGCAATTCCGCCATCTATTTCAAGCGACATTACCGCACCACGGAAGGCAGGCTTCGCGGTGAAAACCTGGCCGTCCTGACCCGGCTCGTGTCCTTCCCATCCGTGGAGTGGAACAAGAAAATCAACAAGAAATTCCTGGACAAGGCATTCGAACACGCCGGTACGGACGAGTTCCTGGGTCCCATCCTCTATTATCTCGAAAAGGGCTCGCCGGATGTGTCCAAGGCGGCCCTCATCGGTCTTAAGACATTACTCCAAAAGAAGCGGAACATCGTGATGAACGGAGGAACCCTGAGTCGGTCCGATCGGGCCTGGATGAGCGACAGGCGCCTCCTGACCATGCTCATTCGGATCAGCGGACAGGGCATCAACCCGGCTGCGGGCTTCATGTCCAAGATCCCCGCCTTTGTTCGTTCCAAAGTCATGGGCGGGGCGCCCGCGTGCCTGGCCCTCATAGAAGAACCCGCGCTACCGCTGCTGCGTGAGGCGGCCGGCCTGGGCAATGCCTCGGCATCGGCCACCATTCAGTTGATCCAGGACGCCAAAGGGGCGCGGCTGGCCAAGTATCCCAACAGCACCTGGTACAGCGCCACGGGAAAATAAGAACACCTCTGAGGAGAAAAACAGTGCTTCGATATCGCCATGGATTTTCAGGAACCTTCGTTGCTGCCATCATCTCGTGTCTTGTCCTTGCCACACCCGCAGTGTGCGCAACGGCCGCCGCACCCCCTTCGGGCCACACACGCATCGCCGTGGTGGACCTCGACGCCCAGGGAGAACGGGCCAGGGCCGAGGGAATGGGTAAGACGGCCGCTCAGCTCTTGACCGCCGCTTTCGTTAAAATGGGCCGTTTCGACGTGGTGGAACGCCAGGCCCTGGAAAAGGTGGTGCAGGAACAGAAGCTCGGCACCACGGGGCTCATCGACGTGGATACGGCCACGCAATTGGGTCGTATCCTGGGCGTAACTTACATGGTGACGGGCGCGGTGATGAGTCACCGGCAGGGCCTGGAAATGGTGGTTAAGATCATCGAGGTGGAAAGCGCCACCATCAAGGTGGCCGACCGCCTGGCCGCGGGAAACGCCAGGGCCCTGTTTCGCAAGATCCCGGGGTTCGTGGACCAACTCGTTGCCAACTTTCCATTGAGGGGAATGGTGATCCTGGACAAGGAAGGCGAGATCCTGATCGACATAGGGAGGAAAGCTGGCGCCAGGCCCGGGATGGAATTTGAGGTGTACCAGGAAGGGGAACCGATCAAACACCCTGTGACCGGTCAGATCCTCGGTATGGTCAGGAAACGGACCGGGTTGCTCCGGGTCATGGATGTCCAGCAAAACCTGGCCGTCTGCAGGGTGCTCAAGCGAGAAGCAGACCAGGTGATCGGGGTGGGCCAGAAGGTGGTGTCCCGTGTCAAACCGGGCCGCAGAGGGTATACCTACGGTTCTTACTCCGCTTCCGGCACCGGCAACCTGCGCTTCATCCGTAGCCTGGGCAACCGGGGCACGGGCATGGGGGATTTCAATGTACCCTACGGCCTGTCCACGGACCCTGAGGGAAACCTCTATGTGGCCGACACGTACAACAACCGGATCCAGGTGATCGATGCGGAGGGGGTGTTCAAGGGCTGCTGGGGGCAGCAGGGGACCGGTTCGGGCAGTTTCAACCTGCCCTATGACGTGGCCGTGGATTCGCAGGGGAATGTCTACGTGGCGGACACGCATAACTTCCGTGTCCAGAAACTGGACAGTACCGGCCGCTTCCTGATGCAGTGGGGGCAGAAGGGTCGAGGCAACGGAGACTTCGCTTTCCTAAGCGGTATTGCGGTGGGGCCTTCAGATGAAATCTACACCGTAGACGCCAAGCTCAATCGCGTACAGGTCTTTTCTCCCGAGGGCCGCCACCTGCGCTCCTGGGGTCAAAAAGGCAAGGGCAGCGGGGACTTTGCAGCCCCCATGGGTATCGACGTGGGACCCGAAGGGACCGTGTTTGTCGCCGACAGCAAGATGAGAAGGGTACAGAAGTTCGACGCCGAGGGAAAGTTCCTGGCCGTTCTCACGGGTAAACTGATTTATCCCACAGACGTCGCCGTGGACCGCGCTTCCGGGAACCTGTGGGTCCTCGACGGGGCGGGCTGTTATTTTTACGAAATGAGTCCCAGCGGCCAGACCCTGCGCTCCTTTGGCGGACCCGGTGCCGGGAACGGGCAATTCGTCAAACCCTACGGCATCTGCGCCGACGACCTGGGCAACGTGTACGTGGCCGACACCGGCAATTCCCGGGTGCAGAAGTACAGCCGTTGATCCCGGGGTCCGATTCTAGTCCAGATCGAGTTTCGCCCCGCATTGATTGCACCGCATAGCACCCCGGAAGACCTTGTTTCCGCACTCAGGGCAGACGTAGCGTGCCTCTTCGTCTCGAATCCATTTCTCGGTTCCCACCTCCCGCCAGTAGGGGATCGCCCGAAGGATGACCTTTTTGCCTACCGCCATGGGGAACTCTTCGATATAACGGCATGGGAACTCATCGCACTGGTGGCAGCCCGTGTAACCCTTCTCCCTGGTGCATCGCCTGATATCGCACTGTCTGCAATGCATGAACTGGTCGTCGGACAGACATCCGCCGCAGCGGATATCATCCGTCGTCAAATCTTCACTGTTGGGCAGCGTACCTTTGCCGGGCGTCCCTCCCCTGTAAAGGGCCACCAGCTTCTCCTTCAGTTTCTGGTTATTGTCCCGGTGGGCGATGTAAATGGCGCAGACCCCGCAATAAAGGCCACATGGAGCTACGAAGTCCGGATTGATTTCCATGGCATATTCCCCCTTTACTCGCAGGTATTCCGGCGATAATCCTACCCTACCATCTCCAGTGCGCTCCCGACTACCAGTATTTTACCGGGAATCCACCACGGCACGCGGCCCGCGAATATCTCCAGAACATGCCAAGAAAATCGTCTATAAGACGGATCGAGGCCGGTTTCTGCTTACAGGCGGCCCTGTTATTTGGTTGGCGATCCTTCCCCTGGCTATCATGTCCGACTTCAATTACGGGCCTACGGATTCATCAAAGTCACTCCAGCAAGCCCTGATTTCTCAGTCGTGGAGAAAACAGACTTTGACTCCCGGTCGAACCGAACGAGGTTTTCTGTATTATCAACTCCCGCCTCACGACTCCCCTACCCGACCAATGGGTATTTCCATAAGGGCAACGGACATAGAAACTCAGGACGTTATGTACTTTACATTCACAACAGAATTTAAACCGGGAGGAAAGTGATGTCACCCAGCAACAAAGGTTCAGCATTCCTGATCGTGACGACCTGTGCGGCGCTTGTTCTGGTCCTGTCCACTTTATGACCAAGGGGTCTTGCCGGTGGAACCATCGCTGGATCCTCCGGTCCCTCCCGCCAGAAAAGGGGCGGTGACAAACAGGGTTATTTCTCGTTTTTGAGCAGGTCTTTCAATCCCGCAAAAGGCTTGTAGGTCGAAGGCGGCTCCTTTTCACCCCCGGGCTTTGGGCCGCTCGTCCATTCCGCGACGAGGCTTCGTGAGTGCTCATTGTCATGGCAGTAAATGCACAGTAACTCCCAATTGCTGCCGTCGGGAGGGTTGTTGTCGTGGTCGTGGTCCTTGTGATGGACGGTCAGCTCACGAAGTCTCTTTCCCTTGAATTCCCGCCCGCACCGCGCACAGATCCAAGGAAACAACTTCAGCGCACGTTCCCTGTATTCCTTTTCGCGTTTCTGCTGTTCACGGCGCGCCTTGGCGATGATCTCGTCTGATCCCAAGGACCCTTTTCGGGTTTTTCCTTCCATGAATCTCCCCTCCACATCCCCTGTTCCTGATCAACCGCCGCTTACCGGTATGTGAAGGTCGATCACGTCCCCCTCCTGAAGCACGTAATCGTAGCCGCGGTGTGTTCCGTTTACGAACGCGTGCAGCATGATGTCGTCCCACTCTTCTTCGGGCCCCCCGGAATCGAGGCGAAGAAGCAGGTCTTTCACGGTGGCGCCCTCGGGAAGGCGGACCCGCTCCCCTTTCATGAGGGAATCGCCGCCTCGGTCCTGGATCTTGCCCACCGCAAAGGTGGACCGGAGTTGCACCTGGATCATCAGCCCACCTCTCCAAGGCCGGACCCAGAAAAGCATGAAATCATGGCCGTCCCCCTTTTCCCAACATGAGGATGCCTTTGGCCACGGCCCTTTCGCCTGACCGGGCCTCCACCTGGAAGCGAAAGAGGGTTCCGTAGGTCCTCTCCAAGCGGGCCTCCATGACCAGGGTTTCGCCGGGCCTTGCGGTGGCAGGGAACTTGAGGTCCACCTTCGCCAGGAAGAGAGGAGGCTCCGATACATCTCGATCCCCCTCGCCCAGGCTCAGTGCCCAGAGGAGGCCGCTGGTCTGGGCCAGGGCCTCGGCCACCAGGACCCCGGGCATCATGGGTGCGCCTGGGAAATGGCCCGTGAAATGGGGTTCTTCCGCTCTCAGGTCCCGTTCCGCTACGATCCTTACGCCGGGCTCGAGCACCGTGACCCGGTCCACGAAAAGGAAGGGCGGGCGGTGCGGCAGGATCTCCTGGATTGTCTCGGGGCCATGTAGAGGTAACGAGTTCATGGATTGCGGCCTCCTGCGGGTTTGGAATCGGAGGTCCGGACATCCCCCTCCTGCCCCAGGGTTTCCACGACCTCCCGGAGCCTATCGGTCGTGGCCGTGTCCATCACTCGCAAGGAACGGTCGATCCACCGCACCGTCCTTGAAAGAACGAGCCCCGGGCCCACCTCCACAAAGGTCCCCACCCCCTGCCCCGCCAGTCTCCGGATCAGTTCCACCCACCGAACCGGGAGGCTCAATTGCTCGGCCATGGCCGTGCGAAGGGCCCGGGGAGTCTCCACGGGCTCCAGGAATGAATAGGAAAGAATCGGCACCGCGGGCCGCCTCATCCGGCCCGGATCGATTTCCTCCAGGAACCGCTTCGTGGCTCCTTTCATATAGGAGGAATGATAGGCCGTGGCCGCCTCCAGGGGATAGGCGTCCAGCGCGTCTTCTTGCCGGGCCATGGCCATGGCCCGCTCCAGGGCGTCCTTTCGCCCTGAGATGACGGTCTGCCGCGGCGTATTGAGAATCGCCACTTCCACGCCCCCGGCGCGCCGACAGATATGGGCCACATGCCGGGCGGACAGGCCGAACACCACCGCCATACCGCCCCCGGCCCGCATCCCGTGCTCGTCCAGGATTTCCCCGGCCCGGCGGACCAGGTGGAGTCCGTAGCGGAAATCGAAGCATCCCGCAGCATATGCGGCGGCGTAGAATCCGGAGCTGTACCCTGAAACCGCCGAAGGGCGTACTCCGGCCTCGGCAAGGAGGTCCGTCACGATACAACTGACCGTGTAGACCGCGAGCTGGGCCTGGAGGTCTTGATCCAGGCGCTCCTTGGGTCCCTCGAAGCAGAGGCCCCCCAGATCGAAACCAAGCTCCGAGCTCGCCTCCTCGAACCGCCGCCTCGCCGCCGGGTATCGCTCAAAAAAATCCCGTCCCATGCCCACCTGCTGGGAGCCCTGGCCGGGAAAAATGAAACCCGCCGCGTGATTCACCATGATTCCTGTGCCCCCCAACCGATCTCGAATACTCCTTCGGGGAGCGGCTGATTTTCTGAGACGATTTTCAAGCGGATCTTCGTACTCCCCCCCCGCGCGTCGTCATATCGGATGAGCACGGGAAGCCACGTGCGCCGGTCCACGTCCGCGTCGATCACCCGGATGCGTCTCTTGAGCCTCCGCCCTTTGGGTATCAGCCTGAGGGCGA
>JAFDIS010000005.1 GCA_019307945.1 Deltaproteobacteria bacterium
GCAGTGTGAACCTCGTGCCCGTCGCGGTTCAGCAGAAGTTGCAGGCTTTCCCGCATCCGGGGCTCGTCGTCCACCACCAGTATCTTCGTCCGTGTCTCCATGACCATCGCCCCCGAGGCACTCATCCGTCCTCCGCATGAAAACGGGCCGGTCGACCCAGCGATTCCCTACAAAAACCTTGTCCGAAGTATAGGCGAAAACCGTGTGGTGTCAAGCGCATTCAGATTGACACTTTCTTTCGGAAAACAGATAATTCATCATTGTTTTAGTTTATGGAGATCACTGCTTTGACGAAATCTCCCCTCATCGGTATCACCATGGGCGACCCTGCCGGGATCGGCCCGGAAATCATCGCAGAGGCCCTCCTGGACCCGGAGATTCGTTCCCGCTGCAGGCCCCTGGTGCTGGGAGACCCCGATGTAATGGCCGAGCGGATCCGACGCCCCGGATCCGGGTGTGGACTGCGGATCCTGGACGACCCGCGGGGAGCGGATCCCTCCCCGGCGTGCATCGATTTGCTTTGTTTAAGCAACTTGGGCGGTGGGAAAATCGTGCCGGGCAGACCCTGCGTGGAAGGGGGTAGGGCCATGATGGCGTACATACTTCGCGCCGTGGAACTGGCTATGGCGGGCGTGCTTGATGCCGTGGTAACGGCGCCCATCAGCAAGCGCCTCATGAAGGAGGCGGGTTACCCTTTTGAAGGGCACACTCAGCTCCTGGCACATCTGACCAAGACCCGGAAAGTGGTGATGATGCTGGCAGGAGCCAGGCTCCGTGTGAGCCTGGTCACTATTCACCTGGCCCTCAAGGATGTGGCCGGAATCCTGACGGAAGAGGCCGTCTATGATACCATCGTGATGACCGCCGGAGCGCTTCGAGACGACTTCGGCATTCCCCGACCGAGAGTGGCCGTGGCCGCCCTGAATCCCCACGCAGGCGAAGAAGGCCTCTTCGGCCGGGAAGAGAGCAGGTTCATCGCGCCTGCTGTCAGAAGAGCCCGGGGGCGGGAATATGCGGTTGAAGGCCCTTTTCCCGCAGACACTCTTTTTCATAAGGCCGCTTGCGGCGCTTACGACGCCGTGGTGGCCATGTACCACGACCAGGGTCTCATTCCTTTGAAACTTCTTCATTTTTCCGATGCGGTCAACGTGACCCTCGGTCTTCCCATCATTCGCACCTCCGTGGATCATGGAACGGCCTACGACATCGCCGGAAAGGGGATTGCAGACCCCTGCAGTCTCAAGGCCGCTGTTTTCATGGCCGCCGAAATGGCGCTGAGGCGGCGGGATGCCCGGCAGGGTCGGTCCGGCGGGGGGCGTTGTTGACACATGTCGGGCCGCTTCATCAAGATCCGGGGGGCGAGGGTCCACAACCTCAAGAACATCTCCCTGGACATCCCGCGAAACAAGCTGGTGGTGATCACAGGGCTGTCGGGTTCCGGGAAATCCTCTCTGGCCTTTGACACCGTCTACGCGGAAGGACAGCGTCGCTACGTGGAATCGCTCTCCGCTTACGCCAGGCAGTTCCTGGAACAGATGGAAAAGCCCGACGTGGACACCATTGAAGGACTCTCGCCCGCTATAGCTATCGAACAGCGGTCTTCCCGGCACAACCCCCGCTCCACCGTGGCCACTGCCACGGAGATTTATGATTACCTCCGACTTCTCTTCGCCCGGGCAGGCAGGGCTCATTGCCCTGGATGCGGGAAGGAGATTCGACCTCAGAGTGTCCAGCAGATAGTGGACCAGATCCTGGCCCTCGTCGAGGGTGCCAGGATCCGGATCCTGGCACCGCTTGTCAAAGGCAGAAAGGGGCGCCATGAGAACCTCCTTCGGAGACTGCGAAGGGATGGTTTCACCCGCGTTCTGGTGGACGGCGAGATTCGCTTGCTTGAAGAAGAGATTTCCCTGGATCGCAACCGGACCCATGATATATCCGTGGTTGTGGACCGCCTAGTGGTGAAACAGGGCATCCGGCAACGTCTGACCGACTCCATGGAACTGACCTTGGGCCTTTCCGGGGGGAGGGCAGTGGTGCACGTGCTTCCGGACCGCGAGATATTTTTCAGCAGGAATGCCTCGTGCGAGGCTTGCGGAATCAGCATTCCCGAACCAACCCCGCAGATGTTTTCCTTCAACAATCCACAAGGAGCCTGTCCCGAATGCGGTGGTTTGGGCTCCAAACGCCACCTGGACCCGGAACTGGTCATAGCGGACCCATCCCTGCCGGTGACCGGGGGCGCCGTGGCCCCGTGGAGCGGTCGGCTGAGTGGGTATTACGCCCAACTGCTTGCCTCGGTTTGCCGGCACTACGGAGTGGATTCCGAAGCCGCGTTCCAGGACCTTCCCCCTGTCGTCCAGGATGTTATTCTCCACGGGTCAGGCGAGGAGGAGATTCAATTTTCCTACCGCGGACGCAAATCCCGCTACGAGGTGCGGCGTCCCTTCGAGGGAGTGATTCCTTCCCTGGAGCGGCGGTTTCGCGAAACCGAGTCACAGAAAGTGCGGGAGGAGATTGCAAGGTACATGGCGGTGAGACCCTGCCCGGCCTGCGGGGGAGCGCGCCTCGGACCGGTGAGCCTCTCAGTGAAGGTGGGAGGCAGGTCCATCAGCGAGATCACGGCGCTTTCCGTGGAGGGAGCAACAGCGTTTTTCGAGGAACTTGAACTGGAGGAGCGGGAGCAGGCTATCGCGCAACGAATCCTGCGGGAGATTCGAGGCCGCCTCGGTTTTCTTCAGAGCGTGGGGGTGGGTTACCTCACCCTGGATCGCGCGGTGTCCACCCTTTCCGGAGGGGAGGATCAGCGGATCCGGCTGGCCACCCAGATCGGCTCGGGCCTGGCCGGGGTCCTCTACGTCCTGGATGAGCCCAGTATCGGTCTTCACCAGCGGGACAATCGGCGCCTGCTCCGGAACCTCAAGAGACTCAGGGATCTGGGGAACACGATCCTGGTGGTGGAGCACGACGCGGAGACGATCCTTGCGGCCGATCACGTGGTGGACATGGGTCCCGGCGCGGGTAGAAAAGGAGGGGAAGTGGTTTTTCAGGGTCCTCCCCGCCTGCTGGTCCAAGATGAGCGATCTGTTACGGGCGCATACCTGTCGGGGCGCAAAATCATACCCGTGCCCTCCAGGCGGCGAAAGGGCTCGGGCAGGACCGTGGTAGTGGAGAGGGCCGCGGAGAACAACCTGAAGGATATCACCGTGACATTTCCGTTGGGAATCATGATATGTGTCACGGGGGTTTCCGGTTCCGGCAAGAGCAGTCTGGTGAACGGAATCCTGTACCCTGCGCTCAGCAGGGCCCTTTATAGATCGCGAAGGCCGGTTGGCAGGGTGGGAGAGGTGAGGGGGGTGGAGGCCATTGACAAGATCGTCCACATCGACCAGAGTCCCATCGGCCGGACCCCGCGGTCCAATCCGGCCACCTACACCGGTCTTTTCAAGGATATCCGCGAATTGTTCGCCATGCTCCCCGAGGCCAAGGCCAGGGGGTATAAACCGGGACGGTTCAGTTTCAACGTGAAAGGGGGACGGTGTGAGTCGTGCAAGGGAGAGGGAATCCTCCGCATCGAGATGCATTTCCTGCCGGATATCTATGTGCAGTGCGAGACATGTCGGGGGCTGCGTTACAATCGAGACACCCTTGACGTGCGATACCGGGGACAAAACATCGCTCAGATCCTGGACATGACCGTAAACCAGGCCTACGCTTTCTTCCAGAACATCCCTGCTCTCAAGACGAAGTTGGAAACGCTAATGGATGTGGGGCTGGGCTATATCAAGCTTGGGCAGGCGGCCACCACCCTTTCGGGCGGGGAGGCACAGCGGGTGAAGCTTTCCAGGGAGCTGGCGCGCCGGGGTACAGGAAACACCCTCTACCTCCTGGATGAACCTACCACGGGACTTCATTTCGAAGACATTCACAAGCTCCTTCAGGTCCTGAACCGATTGGTGGGCATGGGCAATACCGTGGTGGTCATCGAGCATAACCTGGATGTAATCAAGACCGCGGACCACATCATCGATCTGGGGCCTGAGGGAGGAGAGCGCGGTGGGTTTCTCGTGGCCTCCGGCACACCAGAAGATGTGGCCCGGGTTCCCGGATCATACACCGGTCGCTATCTCAAGGCGGTCCTGGGGATCTGAATCCGCCCGAAAAGAGCGTCGGCCCGCCCCCCCTGAGACGGCGTATTGCGGGGCCCGCGGGCTTGATTCTTCCGCCCTTACACTGTATAGTAGTGAATATAGTGCGGTCGAGGATGACTGGGGGAGGAAGTCCCCTTTGCGGGGACCTGCCCATAGCGGGGGCGGGAGACGGGGGCATCCTCCATTGCTTTTTCATCGGGGAGTCCCGGGGTCTCGCGAAACGGCGCCGAGGAGCGAGGCGCCCCGGCGTGATCGGAATTTCAAGTGCCGAGTCGAACGTCCAAAAAAAACAGCGTGGTCACCACATCGGCTCGCAGGAGCAGGCGCTGCCTCGCATGCGGCACTGAGAAAATCGAGCCCCGCAGACGCTATTGCTCGGACGAATGCCGCCGCCAGATTCTCTGGGTCCTTGCCTTGTCAAAGGGTCTGCTCAAGGCGTTCAACGCGCGGTATGCGGCCTTCTCCTTTACCCCTGAGCACGTGATTCTGGACGTGATCCCGGCCTGGTCCAATGCCATTTCCAGATTCACCCGGGCCCGGACCAACGGCTGCAAGCCTGCCGAAGATCTCAAGTGCCTGGTCCTGGACTGGGGTCGGGAGTGGCACGGACTGGTGGGCAACCGCAACTCCCGCAGCTACGCCTCCATGCACCTGTTGCGTGAAAATCACAAGGAAGACCTGGATCCGTCGGCCATTAAGCCGGACAAGAAAAGACGGCCTCGTCTGTCCAAGCCGGAAAGGGATTCTCTGAAATTGCTGAAGCTTGAAAGAGAATCCCTCTCCCCCGACTGCTGCCGGGAGAAGATCAAGGCGGCATACAAGAAGATGGCCAAGATTCACCATCCGGACGTGGGAGGTGACGCGGAGATGTTCAAGCGCTTGAACGAGGCCCATCGTCAGATGCTGGGGTGGGCCGAAAACCCGCAGTTCACGTCGAGAAAGGCGCTTCCTGACTCCTGGTCTTACGATGGGGCCACCAGCAGGTGGTATCCCCCCCTCTGACTCGTTCGAGTTCCAGTCGGATTAATGGCGGGCCGGTGGAAGCCTTTATACTGCTCGCAGAAAGCCGCGGGCTTTCGCCGTGGATGAATGCGGTTACATGAACCCCCTGAGCTTTAGACGGGAGACGCCGTGAGTTCGCTCTGGTTCGCCCTTTTCCGCGGTGAACTGTGCAGGATACGCCTGACGAAACGTGGTTGCCTCGCCACGGAGGTGTGGCGAGGCGGCTCGTGGGAGCGGGGGCCTGATTTCAGTAAAGTGGATTTCACGGGTAGGGTGATCAGCGCCGAGGAGGCTCGCGCCTGGATCAGGGCTCGGTTTCGGAGAGGGCCCGCTCGAGGGCAGGGTCGGTGAGGGAGAAGACGGAGTATATGAAGGCCATGCTGGATCTGATCAGGACACGCAGGAGTATTCGCCGTTTTACAGGGGAGACCGTAGGCGATGAAATGCTTCGTACCATCATGGATGCGGGGACTTGGGCCCCGTCCGGGCTCAACAACCAGCCTTGGCGGTTCGTGGTGGTGAAGGACCCCGAGGTCAAACGGCGGCTTTCCGGTTACACCAAGTATTCCCAGGTCATCGAGGGAGCAGCGGCCTGTATCGCGGTGTTCCTGGATGTCTCCCGGAGCTATGACCGGGAAAAGGACCTCCAGGCCGTGGGCGCCTGCATCCAGAACATGCTGCTGTGCATCCATTACCTGGGGCTGGGGGGTGTGTGGCTGGGCGAGATCCTGAACCGCCGGGAGGAGGTGGAACGCTGTCTGGATGTGCCGGAGCATTGCGAACTAATGGCGGTGGTGGCACTGGGTCATCCCGACGAGACCAAAGGGAGAGGAAACCGAATGCCCCTGGAGGAGGTCCTCATAAAAGATCTGTGATACTGTATGGATGGTGGTGAACCGAAAAACCCCGTCCGGGGCGCGGGCGTGCGCACCGGGCGGGGTTTTTGTTGAGGGTTTACTGGCCGTATTCCTAGCCGAACAGGGAGAGCACGTTCTGTGGTGCCAGGTTGGCCTGTGCCAGCATGGCGGTACCGGCCTGGAGCAGAATCTGGTTCCGCGTGAAGGAGATCATCTCGAAGGCCATGTCCGCGTCCCGGATGGTGGATTCCGAGGCCGCGATGTTCTCGATGGACGTGGCCAGGTTGGCCGAGGCAAAGGAGAGCTGGCTCTGGGCCGCACCGATGCTCCCCATACCGGTTCCGGCAACGCTCACGCCCTGGTCCACGCTCGTAATGGCCGACTGTGCACCGGACTTGTCGGTGAGGTCCAAGCTGTTTACGCAAAGGGCAGTGGCCGTGAAATTCACGTTGGACAAGTCCACGGTGATCCGGGCGTCGGACGAGGCGGTGGTTCCTACCTGGAAATCCAATGAGCCGCCCTCCCCGTTGATCAGGGTGACCGCGCTGTACTTGGTGTCGGCTGCGATCCGGTTGATCTCATTGATGAGCTTCCCTGCTTCCGCGTTCAGGGCCGTGCGCCCGGCCGAGTCCGTGTTGTCGGACGCCGCGGAGGTGGCCAGCTCTTTCAGACGTTCCAAGATCGTTTCGACCTGGTTCGCCGCACCTTCCGCCTGCTGCAGCATGGCGTTGGCCTGGGCCGTGTTCTGCTGGGCCATGCGCAGGCCGCGCACGTCGGTGCGGAAGGCGTTTGCGATCTGAAGACCCGCCACGTCGTCACGGGCCTGGTTGATCCTGAGGCCCGATGAGAGCCGGGCGATGGACTTGGAAAGGGCGTTGTCCGTCGCCGTCAACTGCCTGTGGGCGTTGAACGCCGCGATGTTGTTGTTGATCCTAAGTCCCATGGTGAAATCCTCCTTGAATGTCTATACTCCCCGGCCATCCCTGCCGGGGGTCGATGGTGAGTCACGGCCGAATGCAATCCTGGAAAACTGGGCGCCTCATCCCCCCTTTCCGGTGCCTGATTTTCGACCTTCAATGGCCTTATCGGTCTGCTGTTGTCGAATCTTGAAGCCTTTTTGCAATGTGGAAGCCACCCGCCGACAGGAGCAGGGGGTGTGGCTGGTGCGGTTCGGAAGGGATTTCAGGGTTGATTTTCTTCAGCCTGCCTCTTCCTCAGAATCCGGCGAATCGTAGTACTTCACGGGCGGCCTCTTCCTGTCCGCAGAAGCGGAGAATGGCGGAGAGGATTTCTGCAACTTGCCGGTCGCCCGGGTGTTTTTCGAGGTGATCGCGACAGACTTCGATGGCCTCACCCAAGGCCCCTTCCTCCGTCAGGGCCTGAATCAGATCCAGGCGGTAGGTGTGGTTGTCCGGGATCAGGTCCAACGCAACGCGGAAGGCCTGGGCGGCCAGGTCGGTCTTGCCCTGCGACGCATAAATTCCACCCAGTGCGTGAGCCGCCGCCGCGTCAAAGGGATTTCGCTCCAGTGCACGATCGAGGATCCTGGCGGCACCTTCCGCATCGCCCTTCCGTTTTTCAAGCCCGGCGATTTCCACCCAGGCGGGCGCGAAGTCAGAAAAGATCGCGAGTGCTTCTTCAAAGGCCTTTGCCGCGCGCTCCGGATCCTCGTCCCTCAGGGCCTGGCCCTGGAGCATCCTGAGCCTCAGGGATTTGGGGTGTGCTCTTTGGAGGTCTGAAAGCCTGTCGGTTCCGTCCTTGTCCCCTGCATACGCCCTGAGCAAGGCGGGGTGGTAATAAGCGGGCATGAGGCGGCAGGCCTCTTTCCATAAGGCCAGCGCTTCGGCTTTCTCGCCGTGATTCCACAAGTCTATACCCTGCACCGTCTTGGCCTCGGCCTCGCTCACGCGGGAATAATAGAGGCGGGTCCCGGGTACCTGCTCCAGTGCATCAAAGGGGAGTTCTTCTTCTGAGCGGACGCGGCAGAGGGACTGATAGAACCGCACCCGTTGCGCCGCGTGGTCGTCTTCCAGGCGGTTTTGCATGACGTAGCGGTGGGCGTTGCGGGCCAGCTGGAATATCAGAGAGGGGGTCCGAAGCAGACGGTCCAATACGGTGTGAAGGGTCGATGCATCCTCGAAGAACAGCGCTGTTTGCCCCTCTCTTGCGTTTTTCAAGTATGGCCCTACGCGGGAGAGTACGGGTACCACGCCACGGGATCCGTACTCGATGAACTTGACGTCGGAACGGCATAGATTGAACGCCGTGGGGGCGAGCGGAGCGATACCCACGTCCAGCTCGTCAAGAAATCGGAAGTAGTCCTCCAGACTCCCTCCCTGCCGGTAAAGAAGACGCGGATCGTCGTGGGAGCCGAAGACCTCTTCGAACTGCCTCCTATTGCCCATGAAAGAGAAGCGGACGAAGGGGTAGGACCGGAGCACGTCCCGGATCACGGGTGCGACTGCCTTGAGATCCTCCGTATGGCCCAGTGATCCGCCCCATCCGATGGTGATCTCCCCGCCCGGGGGGCCCGGCGGAGGTCCCGGCAGAGCGATCTGGTTCTCGAACACCACGCGGCGCGGATTGAGAAACGAGAATCGATCCAGCAGGACTTGGCTCACGCCCTGGGCCGCGTCCGCCATCCGGATGAGCTGGAACACGGTACCCAGACAGACGGGATTGCTGAAAGAAAGCTCGAAGTTCACGCTGGGGGGAAGAGCGGTGAAATTGTCCGAGATTTCATAAACCGTGGCAAGCCCCTTTTTTTTCCTTTCATCTACGATGGGCAGGAGATCCGGCTCCCAGGTCAGATGGAGGATCAGGATGTCCGCGCATCTGCACAGGATTTCCAGATGGGGTGAAAGAATGGATGTATTGACCACCACCACGCCGGGGATTCTGCCCATGGCCGCTCCGGGCTGGTGAATTCGATAGATGTAATCGCCCTCGTTCAGCCGGGCGTTGGCGGTAACCTGCACTATTTTGAAAGGCTCTTTCATTTTCTATCCGCGAGACGTTGTCGGGCCGATCCAGGCCGTATGGCCCTGGGACCCCGTTACCGACTATGGTCCGGTGACCGGTGGCTTTACCTCCATGTCCGCAGGAGCCGGGGTGTTTCTCCGCACCGCCTTTTCCAATTCCGGAAGTATGCCCCTCAGATCCTCCGCCAGCTTCCGGGCCACTGACCCGCAACCGGTGAAAGACTTTTCCAGGGATTCGAGGCTCAGCATGAGGCTTTTTGTGGGGTCCGAAGCCCTTTTGAGGCGGTAGCCCAACCGGTATTGCTCAAGGAAGAGAGTCGCATGAAAATCCACGGTCAGATCGTGAAACATGCTTTGGGCCTTTAGCCGCCTGTCCATGGAGAGCAGTCTTTCCACTGACCCCGATGATTTCCCATCAAAACCGTTCGCTGCGGACAGACTCTGTTTGGCCCGGGAAAGGAGGGGTGTGGCCTGCGTTTCGAGGCTCGCCACTTGTTCCGCCTGGGCCAAAAGCCCCCGGATCCCCTGGAGGAGCCAGGGTGCGCGATCCCCGGCGCGACTTTTGGAATGGATTTTTCGAACGGCCTCCAATGACGATGGTTTTTTCGCAGTCAGTGTACGGAATGCCGTTTCCAGGCTCATGTGCCGGGCCCCGCGAATCAAGGCGCCTGCCTCGCCCGTGTTGATACACAGCGCCCGGGTTCTGGCCAACTCCTCTTCGAAAAGACCTATCATGGCCAAAAAACCCGGCAGGGTCTTTACCGTTCCCCCTCTAAGGCATGGTACGTGGATCCATTCCTGTTCCTGCCCGGGTTCCCAGCATGCAGCCGCCCCCCTGGCATGATGCGCCGTGCCCGGGAACGCCAGATCGAGGCCCGCGAGGATGATGGGGTCCGCTCCCATGTGGCGGGCGAGGTGGAAGGCGAGGTGTGCGGCGGAGGTCATTTCCGCATCCATCCGCCCCAGGCCCAGGAGCCCCAGTATCCATCTTGCCAGGGAGTTGGTACTCCCCGTGACGAACGGAGTCTCGGGGAAAAAGCCTGGAATCCGATGATACACACCCGGTTCGAAGATCAGTGGAATGTCCGGGGTTTCCGCCAGAGATTCAAATTTCTCGAAATTCTGCTCCCATGGATCGACGCTCACCACGAAATGGGGGACGATCCCTTGTTCCATGAGAGGTTTGAGAGCGGTGTCCACCGCGATGAGGCATGCCTTGGATGAGAATGTCTTGAGCGGGTCGATACATGCGTCCAGGGACGGTCCTGCGGCGATCACCACGGCGGGGGTCCCAGCCAAGATGCCCTCCAGGTCCCATGCGTCCCCTGATCTACACAGAGCGGGGATGTTTCGTATCAGATTCTCCCGAAGGATGTCATTGTCGATCAAGTGTCGATAGCTGTACCGCAGGTGCCACAGGATCTTTCGGATGCGATCGCCGGCCTCTGCGTATTCTTCCGGAAAAACCTCTTCCAACGGACTGAGGACCAGATCATTGAGATGCCCCCCCACGATGCGCAGTAGATGGAACCTCAATGTTTCCTTGAGATCCAGTAGCCCCCGGTCTCCGTGAAAGTGCACGCGCTCATGAAGGAACAGGGCTCTTAGATCTCTTGCCTCCAGGGCCGTCTTGAGCGCCCGGGGGTTCGGTTCCACAACGAAGACCTGGTGGTCGGCCTCCATGAGCCGCGTGATTTCCTCCAGATGGTAACCCAGACCGATCCCGGTGAACAGTGTGGCGTCCTCCGCGCGGAAGGCCGTGCCGCGAACATCGGCCTGCGCCGCCCCCCTGGGATCGGACACGTCATATACCGGGCGGAGCGTACCTGCTTCATGAAAGACCCAGAGACCCGGTTGGCCTGCCCGGGACTGCTTGACCAGAACTCTTCGAGAAGGTTGTGCGTTTCGGACCGCTTCAGCAAGGCCCGGGGACCGTTTCCCCAGGATTTCCAGATTGGATTCAAGATATCTCATGCTCCCTCCGCTGTCTCCATGGGCCTGATTTCTTTTAAGGGCTCGTTCGGAATCTCTGCCGGTCCGGCGAAAGGCTTCTCTTCTCGCTGTCCTGCGGGACCGGAAGGCACGTCCGATTCCCCGCGGCCCAGTGCCGCCCTGAGTCTGACAACCGCCTCACCGGCCTCTCGGTCATCCGGATCTCTTTCCAGCAGCGTCTCGTAGGTTTCCAGGGCCTCCTCGGCCTTTCCGGCCTGAAGATATACATGGCCCAAGTTTCTGAGGGGGGTTTCGGCTCCAAGGCTGAATCTCGCGGCTTGCTTCAGGTGGTAAAGGGCCGGGCCCAACCGCCCTCCGGCATGGAAGAGGACGCCCAGGTCGTTATGGGCATCCCCGTGTCGCGCATCGGCGCGGACCACTTTCAGGAGGTGGTCCATGGCCTTTTCGCGCCTGCCCCTAGAAATTAGAAACGATGCGTACAAGTAGTGACCCTCCACAGGGCGGGGGTGCTCTTCCACGGCTTTTTGCAGGTATGCTTCAGTGTTTTCCTCTTCGCCCTTTTTCATGGATTCGGACGCGAGGCTCAAGAGGGAGGCCGTCTTGGCCCGGGCAACCTCTCTACGCCTGTTTTCATTCCGCGCCCTCCCGTAGACCTCCGATAGTTCCTCTGCGTGGCGCTTCATACCGTGAGGGGGACTTATGCCGGCGCGAAGTGCGGGCAACAGGCCCTCTTCCTCGATCACCCGCGCCATGGCGCGGGCCAGGTCCATAGGATCGTTAGGCCTAAAGAGGAGCCCGTTGACACCGTGGGAAACAAAGTCCGGGATCCCTCCCATTCTCGATCCCAGCACTGGGACCCCCGCGGCGAGCGTCTCCATGACGGTCTGGGGACCGTTGTCTTCCCATATAGGCGGAATGACCGCCACATCCACTTGTCTCAAGAGTTCGGGAAGATCCTCCTGTGTATAGGGGCCCGGGAACCGCACGTGATCCCATAGAAGTGGGGCGCGGGCAAGGGCCCTCTCCATTCGGGCCCAGTAATTTGCACTGAGGCCCGCCCCGTGAAACACCACCTCGAAACGCCCTCTGAACCGTTGGAGATGCTCAAGCGCCTCTATGATGATGTGTGGGCCTTTGCGGACCATTATGGTACCGAAAAAACCGAAGCGGACCTTTTGGGGGCCGGTTTCGTCTAACCGTCTGGCGGAGCCCAGCCTAAGCCAGTTTTCTTCCGCCGCTCGGGAGCCGATCTTCAGTACCTCGATTTTCTCCTCCGGCACGCCGCACCGAGCCAGGATTTCCTTTACCCTGTGAGAGACCGCCAGGATGAGGTCAGTGGAATGATCAAGGATTTCCCTTGCCCGCTCCGCCCGGATCATGAAATCTTCCGTCTTGTCGGGGACGCCAACACAGGAGGCGCATCTGGCCCCGTCTCCAGGGCCCTCGCAACAGGCCTCGTTCGGGGCGAACAGATCGTCCCTGGGGCAGAGCATCCAGTAGTTATGAGCCGAAAAGACCGTGGGGAGGTTAAACTCCTTTGCCGCTTCAACCAGAGACATGGTAAGTCCCACAAGGTTGTGAAAATGCAAAATCCCCGGTTTCGTTGCCTCCAGTATCCGGACGAAAAGCCTTTCCAGATCTTTGTCGTCCGCCTCCCTTGCGGGGTTTGCCCAATCAAAGTAGTGAGCAGGCCTCCGGTCCACGATATGGTAGGCGACTCCGTCGATGACTTCGTGACGAAGCAGGATTTCATCGGTGCTTTCCTGCTTTTTGGCCGTGCCGGCCACAAAGCACGCCGCCTGCATTCCCAGTGCATTTTGTTCCTTGCACAGGTGGTGGAGATAATAGATGGGTCCTCCACCGATCACCGGTGGGTGACCGAAGCCTACGTGCAGGATGTCCAACGCCTCTCTGTTCTCATGAATCATCTGCGTAGTGACTCCTTTCTTCGGGGCCCGACCCGACCCCGTGACGCCTCCCTCGTCACCCTGCGCCGGCGGTCGCATGAGAGGGGCGCCTCTTCTTGTGCAAGTCAGGGCAAGGAAACGGCAGGTGCCGTTTCGTTCACGCCGGGTAACACGTGGCACCGATCCGGAGACCGCCCGTTGAAGATCTTCCCCGCAGGCCCTTACTGTTTTGGCCGGGTTTTTGAATAGACATAGCTTCGTATGCGTTCCGGCCGCCCGGCGACCATATGATCCTTACAGCCGGCGGGTCTCTGATCAATGAGTGAAGCAAAGATCATGCCAAGGATGCCTATTATAACAAAGTGTAATATCAATGTGTTACATCCAAGATCGAGGCGTATTTTGCGGGAAAAGAGCGAAAAGCGCCGTTCTTTCAGCCAGGTGTCATGATTTTGACGCTTCTTCCAGCGTCAAGATCTCGGCCATATTTGTGTCGCAAGATCGGGAAACGGAGAAAGGAGGATCATGCCTTCCTTGAGCGCGTGCATCATCGCGAGGAACGAGGCCCATCGCCTCCCCGGTCTTCTGCCCCCCCTTCGGGGCGTTTGTGACGAGGTGGTGGTAGTGGACACGGGCTCCGAGGACGGCACGGAGCGCGTGGCCCGCCAACTGGGCGCTCGCGTCGTCACCTACCCCTGGACGGAATCCTTTTCAGACGCAAGGAATATGTCGCTTGATCAAGCTGCGGGCCCATGGATTGTCTGTCTGGACGCGGATGATGAATGCCCGGCCGACACCCTGGCCGGAATCAGGCGGTTGAAGGTCCATCCCCCGGACCGGGCCTTCGGGTTTCAGGTGTTGAGCACCCAGGACGGGGTGACCGGGCCTAGCTCTTCTCAGGTCCGCATGTTTCCCAAACATCCCCGGGTTCGGTTTCGTTACAGGGTCCATGAACAGATTCGACCCGCCCTGGCGGACGAGGGAATTCCCATCTACTTCACGGACCTTATCATACACCACAGGGGATACACGGACCGGGAGACTGTCCGGGCCAAGCAGCGAAGAAATCTCGCTCTCCTGGAGAAAGATCTTCGGGAACGTCCAGCCGACGCCTACCTGCGATACATGGCGGCCATGGCCCTGGCGGACCTGGACAGAGGGCATGAAGCCAGAGCGGAGCTGGAAAGGGCCTGGAATTCGTCGCGGTGCGATGGGCGGATGCGGCACATCGCCCTTGGTTCGGCCCTCCAGTTAGCGGCAACGGCCCTGGATGAGCAGGGGGCTCGGCCTGAAGCGATTGAGCTCTGGCTGGATGAGGCCGAGGCGCTGGACGGGGAGCACCCGCAGCTTCTTTATCTGAAGGGCCGGTTTCTGGTGGGCACGGGCCGAACGGAGGCGGGGGTGTCCTGCCTCCAACGACTCATGAAGTGCGAGGCTGCTGATCCGTTCCTCCCCGTGGACATGGTCATGCTCAAATCCCAGGGGGCGGCACTTTTGGCCCAGGTCCTCATGGAGCAGGGAAAGACAGGGGAGGCCGTTGCGGTGATAGAGGAGGCGCAAAGGCTGTTGAAGGGGGGATCCACGAAGGGCCTTTAACCTGGTTAGGAGGCGACGGTTGCGTTTCGGAAGTGTTGATACCTTCATGGAGTTCGGGGGGTGGGAGTATCGCATGGGGCGGCCCATCGCGAATGAGGGATTCCTCAAGGCCCTGCTCACATACGGCACCTACGATTCATACGAGTTTTTCTGCCCGGACGTGCATCACATGGAACGGTTCCGGGAGAGGCTCGAAAGCCTCGTCCCTTCACCCGAACTGCGCTCCCGGGTGGAGGTCTCCCTCCATGTGTCCCTGGCCGAATCGCTCGAAATCCGGGGCTACGATGTTTTTCACCTGGGCGATTTTACCTATTTCATGCCGCATTTGGTCTTATTGAGGAATCGGAAATCCCGCAAAGCCTTCCCAGTAACGGGTGTGACCCATTCCCTGGACGGGGTGTTCATGAATCTGCGCTACATGGAACTCTTGCTGGCCGGCCTGACACCTTACGATGGTGTGGTCTGCACCAGTCGTTGCGCCCTCGAGGCCGTGAGAAAGAGTCTGTATGAGGCGGGAGCTCGTCTCAAGGAAACCACTGGAGCGGATTTTTCGCCGTCCGTTCGTCTGGCGAAAATCCCTCTTGGCGTCGACGAGACCTTTTTCGACTCCGTAGACCGGCGGGAGGCGAGGGCCTATTTCCGCATTCCCATGGACTGGAAGGTGTGCCTGACGGTGGGAAGGATTTCACCCCGGCAAAAGACGGATCTCACCCCGGTAATCGAGATGTTCTCCCGGATCTTTTCCGAATCCGGCACGGACCGGTGGATCTGGCTCATCGCGGGGGGCGGGGATGACGGCGCCGTAAAGGACCTGGAGGCCTTGTTGGCGCAGGCAGGCCTCGGGAATCGCGTGGTGCTTTTCCCTAATTTTCCGGAAGAGGCCAAGACCAGGCTTTACGGCGCCTCCGACTTTTACCTCTCCCCAGTGGACAATTTCCAGGAGACCTTCGGCCTGAGTGTGGTGGAGGCCATGGCGTGCGGCCTTCCGGTGATCTGCTCCGACTTCAGCGGGTATCGGGATCTGGTTGTCAACGGCCGCACCGGCTATCTCGTGGAGACGGTTTGGCCGGAGAGGCTGCCCGGGTTTGTCCTGGAGAACCTGGGTGTGCTGGACGACTCCCTAGCTTCCTTTTACATGGCCCAGTGCGTGGCCCTTGACCTGGGGCGGTTGGAGGATGCAATCCTGAAGCTTTTCAGGGATGATGATGAGAGAAGGAGGATGGGTCGGGAGGCGCAGAGGCGGGCAAGGGCCTACCGGTGGCGTGAGGTGATCGGCTCTTATGAGAGTTTCTGGGACGAATTGAGGCAGGAAGCGCGGAAGGCGGAACCCCGAGGGTCAAAGGCGATGCGGAATCCCCTGGTCTCCGACCCGTCCCTCATCTTTTCCCATTATCCCACCAGGCGCTTGAAGGCGAGCGACAGGGTCACGCGTACGCCCCTTGGAAAAGAGGCGCTGAAGGGCGCGTTTCAGCCCCTGCGCTATGAGGACGCCCGGGCCTGTCTCTTTGAGGAATTGGAGGGGTACCTGCTCCGGAGCCTGGAGGCGGGCGGGAGAACGGTGGAGGGATTGCGGGATGGGGCCTCAGAGGCCCTTGGGGCCACAAAGAGGCAGGTGGATTTTCATCTGCTCTGGATGATGAAGCACGGTTTGGTGGAATGTGCTCAGGCGGGGCGTGAAAAGGGCGAGGATGCATTCGGGTCGGGGGAAGGGGAGGCGGGACCCTGCGCCTGACCATGTTCAAGGGCCATGGCGGGTTGGGGCTTGGAAGGATGGATCGTCGGTCCTGAAGTGGCTCCCGAGAGATTTCGTTCGGGCCAGTGCACTCCGGGCCACGTGGCTTGCCGTTTCCAGCAGGGCAAGCGTCCGGAAACGGGATTCCCGATCAGCGGGCCCGGTCCGGGTCTCCCTCAGTTCCTGTTCCAGTTGTTCCAGTTCCTCCAGGCAAAGGCAAAGACCCGGGCGGTCACGGAGGATTGAGAGCCGCTCCGATATGATGCGCCGCGCACGTTCCCGGATGGACCCGCATGCGGCCGGATTCCCATTACGAGAGGGCCTGCCCGGAGGAAGCGGCGGGTGGAGGTTCAAGGACGGGAAGCGTCGGTATTGCAAGGCCTCCCGGGACGCCGATTCCCCCGCACGTGCGCCGAAGACCTGGGTCGCCGTGATCATGGCGCCCCCGACCCGGTCGGCGCCGTGGGGACCGGCTGCCGCCTCCCCCGCCGCAAATAGTCCGGGCAGGGACGTACGGCCCTCCTCATTGATCATGACGCCGCCGTTGAACGCATGGCAGCACACGATCACCCGGAGGGGCCTGGAGCCGTTTCCACCCTCTTGCCAGAAGACTTGGGCCCCTTCACGAAGTTCCTTTGCCACGGCCAGGTCCACGAGGACGGATTCATCCCTGCAACTGAATGGGTAGTGGGCCTTTCGCAACGCAATGGCCCGATCTTTCGTCTCCTGGCAGAGGAGGCTCCCGGCCAGGAGGTCTCCGGCATCCTGGTCCAGCAGGGAGCCCTCCCGCCCAAGCCTGTCCAAGGGCAGGAACCGGACTTCGCCTCCATCCTCAATCCCCAGCATGAACTGGATGAATTCCATATTGGACAGCTCCGCCCCGGCCCTTGCCGCTATGGCGACACCCTCTCCCACTTGATGGTCATGGGCAAGGTGATACTGGAATATGGCCGCCCCGCCCCCCATGGCAAGGACGGTGGCCCCGGCCTTTGCAAGGATCCATCGGTCTCCTTTTCCCAGGATCCAGGCTCCCCAGCAGCGGCCGTTCGAGGTCACGAGTTCCACCACCGTTCCCGTGAGGGTCGATACCCCTGAAGCGCGGGCCATGAGGCCGAGGGTCTTACGGATTTCAGGCATCCGGGCCACGAAGGCACGTTCGCTCCGGCTGAAGCATCCCCTGACCCGTATGTGATTCCCGTCCGAACCTTTCACGAAGCCCAGTCCGAAGGAGACCAGATCCTCCCACCGGGGACCCGACTCGAGGACCAGGACTTCGGCCAGTCGGGGGTCGCAGCAACCCAGGCCCACCTCGAGGATCTCTTGGTAAAATTCCTCGAGTGCTTCCTCCGTCCGTTCATCGCCCACTAGGGCCTGCATGCCCCAGCCGGCGGCATGGGGAGAGAAGGTGGAGCCGGAACGGGTGATTTGTCCGGCGCAGACCATGGCGACGGATGCCCCCCGGCGGGCCGCGGCCAGGGCGGCCCTGATTCCCGCCGCCCCTCCTCCCAGCACAAGCACATCGGCTGAAACTGTCTCCAACGGCTTCCTCATAAGCCCCGGACCGGAGCCTCCGTGAGTGGTGGATCCTGCAGGGATTGGGCGAGGCGCGAGGCGGCCAGATGATGGGGATTTATCTCGAGTACCAAGGCCGCACAGCGGGCGGCCAGCTTCCTGTCGCCCTTTCGGGCCGCGTGCCGGGCCATCATATAATGGTAGTGGTCCTGGTTGAGCTTCACCATTTCTTTTACGGGGTCGGAGGTGAGCAGCCCCAGGGCCCGATCGGGATCCTTTGACGCTGTTTGTTCAATGCGGTCAAAGACCTGCTGTTCCTTGAAAAAGTCGGTTATCAGCGGAGCATTGGCCTTCATACGTGCAGCGTAGGTATGCTCCCTGGCAACTCTCCTCCTTCCTGCTTCGGCGATTTGCGCACGCTCGCCGGGGTGGTCCAGATAGTAGCGGGCCTTTTGTCTCAGTTCCCGGGGTGTGCTGTAGGTGACCAGTTCGCTGCCTGCTTCGAAAAGAAGCCGGGCGTCGCCTTTTTCGTCCGTAAGCATCATGGCGCCCGCTGCCATGGCCTCGTACACGCGCATGTTGAGGCTGGAAAAGCCATGGGGTCTGGTGACGTTCACCGCTATCTTCGCATCGTTGTAAGCCTGATTCAAGAGGGCGCGGTCCGTAATGGGCGGGTGCAGGCAGGCCCTGAGGCCGGGGTCCTGGGCCCATTCCTCCTCGCCGTAGCCGTGGATCTTCAACCCGAGGTCGCTTACGGCTGAAAGATGCAGGATGCGCTCCGGCGTGGGTCCGCCTGCAAAGAGGATGTTGGTCCTGCGGCCGTGCTGGCCGCAGTTCTCGATCCGGTGGAAGACCCCCGGGTTATAGGCCATGGGGAAGTAGTGGGATTTGAGAAGCCCAAACGCCTTCATCCTGGAAAGGGCTTCACGGTCCCAGCAGAAAAAGAGAAAGTCCGGGCTCTGCCAACGCTCGAAAAGCCTGAGGCCCTCGGCGTCCAATTCCCTGCTGAGAAAGGGGCTTCCGAAGTCGAAAAGAAAAAAAACGGCGGGCAGGCCCAGGATTTCGTGAAAGGGCCGGGAAAGGGCGGGATCCAGTTCCTCGAAGACCGGACAGACGTATTCGATGCCGTAACTGAAGACCAGATGGGGGTTGAAGGCCCGGATTTCCTCCACGATATCCCGTACCAGCCTTTCCTTTTCAGCGAAGGGGCGGTGGCGATGGACGGCCACCCGGTGTTCCAGGTCCATCCAGAGGATTTCCCAGCCGAGATCCCGCACCGCCTCCGCTATGTCCGCCATGATCAGCTTGGCGAAACTGGGCTGCCGGATGAAAAGAAAGATTCTCATTTTGTTGCGTAGCCGGCGGTCGGTTCGCCTGAAAGGACACTTTCGGGTCTTTCAAGCACGTCCGAGTTTTCGTCCATGGCCTGCTTTAAGCGAAACAGGCGAGCCTCTTCGAAGTCTGTGAGGTTCACTGTGAATTGCGTGGCGTTTCCCAGGGAGAGAATGTAGGTTTCTTCGTCCGGAATGCGGTCCCTGCACTTTTCGTAGAGCGGGGTGCCGGGGTAGGGGGTCGCGAAGAAGGACCCGCAGCGGATTCCCAGGGACTTTTTGAAATCTATGGTTTCCTGGATCGTCTCCAGGGTCTCTCCCGGGTAGCCGAAAATAAAGGTGGTGTTGGCAAACATGCCGGCTTGCCGCGTGCGCAGGACGGCGCGGCGCGCCTCTTCCACACGCACCTTCTTGTTCATGGCATCCAGGATCCGCTGACTCCCGGATTCGATGCCGTAGCCGATCCAGACACAGCCCGTCTCGGCCATGCGCTGAAGGATATCGGGCTTGGCGCTGGTCACCCGGGCGTGGCAGCCCCACGTAATGGGAAGCTTTCTTCTTTCCAGGAGATCGCAGAATTCAAGGAGACGTTTCTCGGAGGCCATCATGTTGTCGTCCACGAACCCCACGAAATCCACGCCGTAGCGGTCCACGAGTTGTTCCACCTCCGCCGCCACGTTTTCGGCGGATCGAAAGCGATAGTGGGACCTTCCGAAAAGGTGGTAGCAGAACTCGCAAGCAAAGGGACAACCTCTGCTGGAAATTACGTTCATGCTGCGGCTGACCCTGACGTGAGGGAGGAACCCCGAGGAATTTCGGGCCTCGCCTCCCCAGACGGGATTGGGCAGATAGACCTCCATGGGCAATAGGTCCCAGGCCGGGAACGGCACGGTGTCAAGGTCCGGGATATTGGGCCGGGGCGAGGTGATGCGCACGCGGCCTTCCTCGCGGTATGCTAGGCCCTGGACGGACGAAGGGGCATCCCCCCTCTCCAGGGTCTCCACGAGTTCGGCCATGGTTTCTTCCCCTTCTCCCATAACAGCGAAGTCCAATGGCGCGTGTTTGAAAAGGAGGCGCGGGATCGATGTGGCAAGTCCACCTCCCGATACCACCGGAGCCTGTGGGTTCATGGCCTTGAGGCGTTCGATAATCCAGACCTGGAATGAAAACGTGGTGACGAGTCCCGAAACCCCAGCAATGTCCCATTGGATCCTGCCGAGGTCCCTCAGCAACTCTTCACGGGTGGGCCTCAGGGCGTTGGCGTCGTAAAGGGTCACCTTGTGGCCCTCGTTTCGCAGGACAGCGGCCACCGTCGCAAGCCCGTAGGGGATGCAGTTGGGCCTTGCGTCCAGTCTTACGGGGGAATTGACAAGGAGGATATTCACAAACCAGCGGTTATTTCAGATTTTTACGTGTCTTCTATAACAATGTGAGCGGGAATGTGTCCGTCTGGAAATACGCTTTTTCTATCAAAGTAACCAGATCCTTATTCTTTCGTAGATGGGCTCCCTGATCTCGGCTGTGCGCGGCGAACCCTTACAGGCTGTGACCTGCTGTTCAAACGGATAGTAGGTGGCGGGAAAGGTCTCGACCGGGCGTTGCTGGACCCGGAACCGCACCTGCGGGGCGCGGAGGGCGTTTTCTTCGCAACCCAAAATGGTTCGGAGGTCGGCCGCCATTTTTCCCTGGCGCGGAGGTGCCTCCTGGGAGGATCTTTGTCGCCTCAGGGTGGTGGCGCTCGAGGCGCTTCAGGTGGCGGGTAAGCAGATCTGCTTGGGGTCTCAGGCAACGCTAACTTCCAGCAGAGCGGGTACGGGAGTGTCTTTCCAGGTAGATGCGGGCTCTCATGGCGCATTGTTTTGATTCGGCAACCAGGTTGGCATAGCGGTCGGGGCTGTGCTGGCCGGTTTTGCGTTCTTCTCCGTGCCAGCGCACCGAGTAGAGTATACGGGGGAGGTGATAGAAACGGCAGCCGGCCATGGCGAACCGCAGGTGGTGGTCGTAGTCGTTGGCCCCGCTGTACGACTCGTCCATTAAGCCGACCTGCTGATGCAGCTCGGTGCGGTAGAGCCTGCTCACCCCCAGATGGTACCACTCGGCCAAGCAGACGGAAAAGTCGTAGTCTGGAAGGCGCACCTGACGGATGATACGGCCATCATCGTCGACGATGTTCATGTCCGAGTAGACGAAATCCACCGCCAGTCTCTCCAGGGCTGCTGCCATTTCCTCGATCATGTGCGGATGTGGCAGATCGTCGCCCACCACATAAGTGCAGTATTTCCCCCGGGCCCGCTTCAGTCCTTCGTTGATGGTCCGGGTCGGGCCGATGTCCTCGGCAAAGGTGACGATTTCGATTCTTCGATTAGCGGGACGGGTGCGGATATGTTGCCGGACGATTTCGCCGTTTTCGTCCAATCGTTGGACCGGATCCATGGAAGCGGAGGCAATTTCGTGGCGCAGCGTCTTCAGCCACTCCTTGGTGGTGTCGGTTGAGCCGCCGTCGACAATAATGATCTCCAGGTTCGGGTAGGTCTGGAAGAGGCAGTGGTCCACACAGGCAGGGAGATACCGGCCCTGGTTGAAGCTAGGAATGACGATGGTGACCAACGATTGGGAATCACTCATGCTGTCTTGTCAAAACAATCAATAATGGTCATAGACGTCTGTTTCTTCATGAACCGGATGTGGATAAGCAGGATCCGAGGCCAGAAAGACCGAGCAGTTACCCACGTATCTGCCACGGTCCAGGCCGCGGTGTATCACCTGTTCAACTGCAAGTCCGGCCCTTGTCAGCATAGACCGCCATTGTTCATCGGTATAAAAATGCTCGTCCCCGTAGCTCCGTTTTCTGCAGCGGTGGTTGGGAACGTCCACCAACACGCGGTGGGCGACCCGCCGTTGTTCAGCCAGCAAGAAGATAATTTCTTCGGGGGTGAAGTGTTCCAGCACCCCGCAGCTGTAGCAGATGGCGAATGATTTGTCGCTGAAGGGCAGGGCAGTGATATCACCGTTGAGAAGGCTAAGACCGGTGAAAAAGGCCGTTGCAGGCATAATGCGGCGCAGGAGACTCCTTGATAGATCCAGGGCCGCGACGCGATACCCCATGTCGGAGAGTAACATAGCGGTCCTGCCAGACCCGCACCCTGCCTCCAAGATCATTTCGCCGGGTCTCGCCAGCCGACGGATAATCTTGATGGTCGGCATGTAAACCAGGGCACTGATATAAAGATTGAAATGGGCCCTGTCACTGAGAAAGGCTTCCCACCTCATGGCTCGTTCCCATTCGGCAGCGAGATGTCAGCGCCTGCCCTTCTCTGGAAATAGAACTCAACCAGCTCAAAGTCGGATTCCCGTTTGATCTCTAGCCCTTCCTCGCGGGTGACGCGATATCCCTTCGTATGGGGAATGATTTCCAGGAGTCTTTTTGTGTGGATCACGCAGACGTTTACGACGCGATAAAGTTGGGGAGCAAGCTGGCGGTCGAGGCCGGGAGCGCACCACACCGGGAAATAGCGTTTCAGTCCGGGGAGGCGTGTGTAGAGGTGCGGATCAACAGGCAGAATCGGCACGATCCGAGATGCGCCGCCGTCTTCCATGAGACTGTGATACATATTTTCCAGGGTGATCGGTTTGAGAAGAGGCGTCCGCCACCCGAGGAAGAAATGCACGTCACCTAAGGGAAAGGTCTCCTTGAGACCATGCAATTCATAGTTGAACCGCCAGAATTCGTAGGTCAAAAAATGGAAAGGATGTCGGGCCAGCCTTGGCGCGAGGGGCCTGACATCGGCGCCACAGAAGTCCTTGCGGTCCATCAGGTTTTTGTCATCGGTGATGATATAAACTGCATCAATTACCGGGACCTCCCGCAGAGTCGCCAAGGTATGCTCCAAGGCATTCTTGCCAGCCAGAGGGCGATCCCAAGAACCAGGGAATCCTTCATTGTGTTGCCGGACAAGCAGTGACGCGGTAATGCGGATCATGTTCCTCCCCTACCCGGAATCGCCTGTTTCAATGCGGCCGCCCCATCGCTTCATGAGGTAAAATTCGGCCAGCGCCACGTCGTCCTCGTTCTGGAAGTCGAGGCCTTCTTCCGGCGATACAGGGAAATGCAAGGTGTCCCTGATCCCCTCCTCCAAGCGCAGCCGGTGGGCGATATTGACCCCGATGGCCCGGAATAGGGGCGGATATTCAACCGGCTTCGTGTCCGGGTCGTTCCAGAAGGGAAAGAGATAACCGGTTTTGTCATTTATCAGGCACAGATCGGGGTCAACGGCTTTGACGCCCAGGATACGGCCCAGATTCGGGTTGTCCATGAGTACGTCAAACATTGCGTCCAGGGTGGCCGGCCGGATGAGAAGATTGTTGCAGTTTAGGGAGAGGTGGACGTCACCCTGGGTTCCAGCGATGGCCTGAATCTGGTCGTACTTGTTGCGGTTGAACTCCTCGGCCGAGTGGAAGCCGCTGTGGTAGTGGACCATTGATTTGGGGCGCGTAAGGCAGTGCGCCCCGAGCTTTTCAGCGATGGAACGGATCTCTTTGTCCTCGGTCCAGACAAAGATCTGGTCAACACACTGGGCCCGGAGGCAGGCCTCAATGGCCCAAGCGATGACCGGCTTGCCTAAGAGGGGGTACGTATTTTTCCGGTAGAAGGTAGAGCCGCCGCCGCGAGCGGTGATCATGGCGAACGTGGTGGTCATGATTTACACCCTTTCTCTGGTCCGCCCGCCAGGACGAGGTCATAGAGGCGCGCCAGCTTTACAATATGGTTGTCCATCACGTTCTCCTCCCGGTAGCGGTAGATATTGGCGCAGAGGGTGTCCCGATCCGCCGAGGCGAGGAGGGCGGGCAGGGAGTCGAGATCCTCCTGGGAGACGACCACTCCCAACCCGTGCTTCCGGACGATGGTTGCCACGAATGCGAGTTCCTCGCTGACGATGACCGGGATGCCGGCCTCCATGAAGGTGAAGAACTTGGTGGGAAGGATGCCCTGCAGGTGATCGGGCAATACCCTGAAATCATC
The DNA here is from genome assembly GCA_019307945.1 of Deltaproteobacteria bacterium. Taxonomy (GTDB): domain Bacteria; phylum Desulfobacterota; class DSM-4660; order Desulfatiglandales; family Desulfatiglandaceae; genus B17-G16. The sequence goes on from JAFDIS010000005.1 coordinate 24,040, forward strand.
GCTGAAGAGATAAAACATGACTCCGTAGTCATAGTCAATCAGGGCATGAGTGATCTCGTCCGGCGGCAGCCCGTTCAATATATTGAAATAAGGGGTGCTGTTTTCGAAATAGGAGTAGTCCCAGAGGGAGTTGTTTTTGGCCTGGTACGGCAACAGAAAAATATCGCAGTGTATCTTCTGCCGGACCAGCCGTTTGAGCATCGGCAGTAGCTGGACGTCTCCGAAAAACTCTTTCGGGAGATTGGAGGCGTTCAGAGTGCCGATGAAGGCCAAACGAAATTCTTCGGAGGGAGTTTTTTCCGCCCCTCCCGGGGGAGCGGGTGGTGCAAAAAACTCTCGGACCGGATAGCTGTGAAACTCGATTTTTGGCAACACCGAATCATAGCGCCGCATCAATGCCTCGGCAGAGGGGGCCGCAAGGTTGAATATAAGACCGTCCATATGCCGGAAGAGCATTTCCTCGGAAATCTGTTCCAGCCGGGCATCCGCCTTGTTCCAGATCATGGCAAAGGACTTCCAGTCGGTGAATAGACTGCTAATGTCGTTGAACTCGCAGACAATTTTTGATTTTTTGTTGGCGGCCTTGATCAGCAGGGGGAGGTAGGACAAGGTCATCCAGCCTTGTACGTGGATCAATGGCACCTTCAGCAGGGCGAGAATATGGCAAAACAGGATGTCGTCCGTATGACTGGTGAACATGGCGTCGAAATACTGTTCCTTGAACTCCATATTGTTGGGAATTTGCAAGAGAATCGCAGTTTTTTTGCCGTTTTTTCTCAGGATCATGCTCTGTTTGCAGAGATTGAAATAGGCGAAGTGGCCCAGGTAGAGGACGTCCGGCTGAAGCGCATTGATTTCCCCGGCGATTTGTTCGGCGATTTCTTGCCGGTGTCGGTCAATGTGTGTCTGCGGATCAAAAGGGTAGACCTCCAACCTGTTGTCCAGGGCGAGGCTCTCAAAGCGGGTGCGCGTGGAGGTCCGGAGGGATGTGTCCAGCACTACGGCATCGAGAGACCGTGATTCCAGGTCCTTCGTGGAGAGAGGGTGTTGGATGCCAAATGATTGGGCGTAATAGGAGGTGACCCGGTCGTCGTCGATGAGGTGTACTTCCTCGAAATTTTTGGCCGAGGAAAAGGAGAGAAAGGTGTCGAGCAAGCCGGTGTTGCCGATAATACCTATCCTAGTTCGCGAGTCGCGGGCCAGTTGGTCGAGCAACTCCTGGACGGCCTGCTGTTTGCCATGGGTAACCAGGCGGGAGTTGGGGCTGCGTTTGGTTAACTTCAAAAGCCCCGGAAGTTCAGGGTGGTATTCAGCCAGGTTCCGGTTCACCGATTCCAAGGTATCGGCAATCGATGGCAATGGAGTCTCCTTTCAGGCCAGGTCAACGGGAATGATGTTTTCCGGTGGCACGCCGCACTCCTTGGCGAGATGTGAAATAATAACGCCCTGCCGCAGACAGGGTAAGACAATGATCAAGTGATCCTTGCACCGGGTCTGGATTGTTTTCCGGTCCCGGAGCAGAACCTCGAATTTGGACAGAAAACGTTTTCCTTTTTTTCGGGGGTCGTAGTCCAGAACATAGGCCAGGTTGATCTCACGCCAGTTCAAGCCGAGCAGTTCCATGCTCTGGTAAAAAAGGTGTTTGGGCAGAAAGGGCGTCACGCTGACGGGCCGGCCGGCCCGCACCGCGGCAAGGATGGCCCCGCGCGTGGCGTCCACGCCCGCCCCGACATGGTCCAGGGCTGCCGATGACAGGTCATAGCGTTGGTTGCATATGCGGCAGGCGAGCTTGAAGATCTCCAGTCCGTCCTTGTGAAAGTGGCGGTAAGTGTTGCGGCCGCCGCAATGGGGGCATTCGGTCTTCAGTGTATAGAGCGGGGTGCCCTTGACCGGGTCATACCTCTCCCGCTCGGCGGCGAGGATGGTCCCGAAAATCCGGTGTTCGTAGGTGGCCTGAAAAATTTCCTGGAACATGGCGTCGTAGGTTTCCTGGTCCATTTCCGTCATATTGATGGACGGGCAGCCCGCCTCAATGAAGGCCAGGCGGTCCGGGATCAGTCCTTTTTCCACGCAATACCTGTAATCCTGACAGCCGGGATAGGGGATAATCGGCGTGAGGTTGATCTGATACTGGTGGTGCTTCTTCCACCAGTCCAGTGTTTGCTTATAGGTGTCCATGGTTTCGGCCGGGTCGCCGAAGAGAAAATTTCCCTGGATGCCTATACCACACTCTCGGGTCATGGCAAGGGTGGATTCGATCTGCTCCACGGTGATGTGCTTTTTCATACTTTCAAGCACCGGCGGCGAGGCGCTCTCCAGGCCATAGCTGATATAGAACATACCGCTTTTTTTTAGAAGCTCCAGGGTCTCTTTGCTGGAGCGGTCAACCCGCATCTGGGCCAGCCATTTGAGGTTGTATTTTCGCATGCGTTGGCAGAATTCCCGGAGGCGATCCTCCTGGAGCGAGAAGAGTTCGTCGAGGATGGCGAGCATGTTGATGTCATACGTGCTTACCAGGTACTCCACCTCCTCGAAAAAGGAGTCCAGGGAACGCTGGCGGTAACGATTGCCCAGCGGATGGAAGCAGAAGGTGCAGTTGAACGGGCAAGAGCGACTGGAAATGATCGGCAGAATTCTTGGGTTGTCAAATGGATAGAGGTAGTAATTGTCATTGGGGCGTTGCAGGTCGAGGTAATGGCCGACATCGAGGCCCTCGTAGTCGGGGTAGGGCAGGGCGTCGAGGTCCATGATTGGCGGGCGCGGTTTTGTTTTGACGATCTCTCCGGCCCGGTTGCGGAAAACGAGGCCTTGGACGGTATGGAGATCGCGGCCGGTGGTCAGCGCCTCGGCCAGTTCCACGATGGTTTCCTCCCCCTCGCCGACGACACCGATGTCGAAGCCCAGGGCGTTTTGCATAAGCTCCGGCTCACTGCAGACGATGCCGCCGCCGACAATCGTAACGAGGTCTCGATCCACTGACTTGATCAATTCCAGCAGGGCGCGCAGTTTTTGGTAGTGGGTTGAAAGGCCGCCCGTGCAGACCACGTCGATGGCCTTTCTGATAATGGTGGACTGGATGAGGTCCGAGAGGTCGTCTTCCGGAAAATGGTTCAGATTGAGCGAGTCGACGCTGTAGCCGTGATGTTTCAAGACCGCGGAGATATAGCCGAGCCCCAACGGGAATTCGTAATATTGGCCATCCCGGTCAATGTAGCGAGGTGCAATGACGAGAAATTTCATGGTATGTCAACCATGCAATGTTCTGGTGCAGGGCCAGCGGGGTCGCTTTCTACCGCCACACCGGCTGCGGGTTTTTTCACTGTCGGTTTCAAGCCATCAGTATCCAGCCCGCCGCGTCGTCCCAAAGAATGACGGGTTGGGAAAGGCCGGCCTTTCGCAGAGAATGGAAGATATCCCGGGGCCAGTCGCCGGTGGTGGCGCATACCACCGCACAGTCGAAGGCCACCGTGGCGATTTCCTCGGGCTGGACAATGCGCAGGTCCGGGAACATGCGTCGTATCTTTTCGTAGAAGAAGCGGGCGTCGCTCACCGCGACAATTTCAATATCCATGGGGCGGGTCAGTTCAACCAAAGCGTGGGCCAAGAAATTCATTCCATAGAGAATAACCCTCAGGTTCGGCAAAGCCTTTTCCCGGGCACATTCCTTTAGACGGGGCAGCACCTGCCGGGCTTGCTTGGCTTTTTCGATATACAGCTCAGAGAGACGAAAATCCTCCAGCTGGAAAAAATCGTCTACCCGGTAAAAGTCGTTGAGGCCGTTTTCCATCAACATCTTCGGTAACTCCGGGGAGGTTGAAAGGATCAGGTGCTTAAGGAGATTGTGGTGAAACGGCGTCAGATGGGTTGCATGGTCTCCGACAGCGCCGTGTCTGAAGTGGGACGAAGTGCTGGGCAGGGTCGCGAGCTGCTCTTCCTTCATGGCCTCAAAGGAGGTAGCGTCGACAATGGAGCGGATGGTTTGGTCGTCGGCTTTGCAGCCGAGGAAATCGGCCAGCCTGGCCAATTCCTTTTCCTTTTGGGCCACTAAGTTCTCGTAGGAAACGAAATGCACCGGGTATTCTTCGGAAAAACGAATCATGGACTCCATCTGTCGCAAAAAGAGGGAGGCGCCTATCCAGTAATGGGGAGGGAAGTCGAAGCCGTTGATCATAAAGATCATGGCCCCCTCCACTGAGAGATGGTTGAAAAATTCTTTGTTATTAGTGGGGTAACCCAGGGCGGCGTCCGGTTCGTTCAGAAAATGGTAGTAGAGTGAGACCAAGGCATCACCGATGTTGCGGTAGAGAAAGATCAGCCGAGCTTTTTTGTTGCGGATCGTCCGCTGGATTGCTGGTGAGGCCAGAAAGTGCCAGCTGAAGAAGGTGCCCGGCGGGTGGTCGAGGTAGCGGGGATCCTCAAAGGCGGTACAGTCGCCATCATGGATCGGCTCGTGGGGAGTGAGGCCGGTCATCTTGGAGAGGATTTTTCGCATCATCCAGGTACCGCTTTTCATCATGCTGGAGAGCATGATCGGCCGTTCAGCGGTGAGTTTTTCTTCCGGAGGTGGCTGCTGGTCCATGCACGCGTAAAGAGGAGGTGCGGCCGCGAACCGGTAGCCCAGGGACTCGTAGGCATGGACGACCTCCTCCGGAACCAAGACGGCGAATGCCTTCTGTTTCCAATCCGGCCAGCGCTGATAGGCGGTTTTCTCGTCCACGTAACTCTCTTCCCCACGGTAGACCTGGTGGGCGAAAGCGTACACCGTGTCCAGCAGATTCTCGGAAAAAGAGCAGCGACCCTTGGTAAGAAAGCAGACAAGGTCCTTGAGGGCCTGCCGATCGGTGAGCAAGTCCTCGATACGCACGAAATAGTCGACATGATCCAGGTCTACAAGGACGTTGTGCAGGAGCCACATGCCCTGGTAGGCTGCCCAGATCTCGACTTGTTCCTTGGTATAGGGTCTAAGGTCTAGGCATTTGAAAAGGTCGTGCCGAGCGTGTTGCCACTCATGCTCCAGGGCGCCGGACCAAGTGCCCGGCATGCGGCAATTGTTCACCCGGTGGCGGATGTAGAAGTCGAGCCAGGTGTAAGGATGGCGCACCAGGTTGGCGATGGGGACCCGATCGCCATATTTCTTCTGGATTGGGCCCATCTGACTGGCCCGGTATGCATGACATTCGCCAATGGCCTGGTAGTCGGTGCCGATGTCCTCGAGAAAGGCAGTCATTGTGAGAAGGTCAGGCCTAGTGTCGCGGCCGCGTCCGTCATCGAAGTACTTGAGGCGGGCCGGTTCGTAGCAGTTGATCACAAAGATCTCCGGATGAGCGTTAAGCGCCTTGGAAAGCCAGTGATCGCCTGCATGTCCCCAGCCGGTGAGGTAGAAGACGTTGGTGTCGGCCTCGAAACGTGATGTGGAGACGGGCATGGGGTTGATTTCCTTTCTTTCCAGTTCAGATGAAATTCACATGCATGGGAGGCGGACCGGGGGCCTCCGGTAGTCGGGCCATCCCCTTCTTCAGATCCCAAAGGAATTCGTTGACTTTATGCTGCAGGCACAGCAGGCCACATCGCCTGCGGGCGTCGAAGCCGGTGGAGGCGATCTTGGCGATGGTTTTCCAATAGCGGTCGCTTCCCCAGCATGCCACAGGGCGCTACCAGTCCTGAACCCGACAATTGCAGCATGACCGGTGGCCCGTAGCAGCGGCTGTATTTACGGTTGCGACCGGAAAAGATGAGGTCATCGTGGTTGAGGTGGTCGCATACCCCGACAGCCACTGCCTCCTGGCCGAGATAGAGACGGACGGGTGTCCGCATTTCCTGCTCCGGGTAGAGGGCAATGACCATTTCTTCATACAGCCTCAGATTAAGGATCCCCCGGTAGGGGGCTGGAAGAGTTTCTGTCGGTATGTTCGTGTTGTTCAGATTAGTGCTCATGAGGTTGGTTCATACGCTTCCCCCAGGATGGGAATCATGGCATTCATGGAATGGGTCTGCCGGTACTCACGAACATTGTCTCTCAGCCCCTGGTAATCGGCGGCGGCGATCAGAGCCGGAATTTCTTCGAGCCGACGCAGGGAGTAGACCAGGCCAAGGCCGTGTTCGTTTACCAGCTTCCGAACTGTCGTGAATTCTTCATATACCAGAAGAGGCAGGCCTGCCTCGAAGTAGCTGCAGACCTTTGTCGGCATGGTGAATCTGAAATGTTCCTCTGGATATTGTGCTCTGGCCAGGTTATCGAAAAGGAGTCCGAAATGATAATTGGTCAGAATGTCCGGCAGTTGATGAAACGGCACCCCCGGTTTGAAACTAAAACAGGGATATCGTTTTTCCATCCTTTGGTAATGACGGTGTTCTTCCCAATGCATGTCTCTGGCATTCTGATTTACGAGAATGTCGAGATGAAGTCCCGTATTCTCAGTGCTCGCAATCATCGGATCGAAAAGATGGTTGCCATGCCCGAGGGAGTCGGCGAGCCTCGGCGGGATGACTCCGCCGGCGAAGACCAGACGGTTTCGTGTTGAGCCGTTTGGCGTCCGATCTCGGAAGAGTTGCGGTAAAGGCAGACTCTGAACCGCATAATCGGGGGGTGCTTTTTCATATTTCTGTCGTAGCACCGCAATCGCCTCTGGAGGCATTTTATGAGTGAAGCCGTCTGCCTGCCGCAGGATCGCTTCTTCCATTGAGATATCAGGATGGTTTGGGTCATTGTGCAAGAACAGCATGGCATCGTTGCTGTCTATAATGGTGTACGTTCCGCTTTTTTCCTTGGCTGCCACGGCCAGGGCTCCGAGAATCCACGGTTGGATAAAGGCGTGGATGCAGGCGGGGCAGCTGTCTGCAAGGAGGGTCCATAACTCTTGGAAGTCCCATATCTCGTAAAATTGATCAAAAAATCTTTCCGGCTCGGTGTCTTCCCGGATGCAACAGCCAAGGAGGGTGATGAAATACTTGCCGGTCTCCCGCAGGATCACGGCGTTTCTTATGAGCCTGGATGAAGGATAATAGGAGACGAAGACGATGTGCCGCCTGCCAGCCACAGTGCTTTGATTCAGATGATCTGGTTTGTCTCGGTGGACGAGGGTCCCCCGGCCCCTTGGCATGGGCCCGGCCAGCGCAGCGTTGATCATTTCCCGCTGCATGGGTGTCCACTGTCCCGGAATTTCCGGACGAGACCTTTGAATTTTCGAGATTAAAGTCAAGTTGAAACTCACGACCTCGTCTGGCAGATTTGGTATATGTTGGATACCAGAGGGGAGGTCGTAACATGACTAGATAAAATTTACATGCATAGGTGTCGCACCAATTTGGGTAGAAAGCTTTAAGCGGTCGTTTTTCAAATCCCATAAGAACTCATTTACTTTATGCTGAAGACATAATGATCCGCACATCCTACGAGCGTCAAAGTTTTCAGAAGCGATTGTGTTCATTACATGCCAATAGCGAGCACCTTCATATATTTGTTTGAATGACTTTTCAGCAATGTTACCTATATGAAATTCATTGTATCGCTCATTGAAAAGCATGCCGCAAGGCGCCACTAGCCCGGATCCGGACATTTGAAGGAGAAAAGGCGGACCGTAGCAACGGCTATAACGTCGCTTCCCGCCACTCATGATTTTGCTCCATTTTGCCTTCACAGAGTAGCTTGATGTCGATATGCTTTCCGCCTTTCTCAGTATATTGGTGAGGGAGAAATAGGCTTTATAGTCCACCCCCAAACTGCCGTTTTCATCATCGCTGCAGTGCTTGATTACGAGATAGTCTACGCCCAGGCGTTTCCCCAGACGGGCCAGAGGAATGACCTGGTCGGCATACCAAGGTAATAATACCATTTGCATGCCGATGGTTACAGGGAGGTTGCGCCTCGCCTTGATCTCTACACTAGAGCGGATGGTACGGCAGACTTTTTCGAAGGATGAAGGCGCACAGCCCATGATTCGTGCATAGCGATGAGGATCGGCACCGGAAAAATTGAAACGAAGATATGTGAGCTTTGGGAGTATCTCCTCGAGAAGTTCGGTATCAAGGCGATAACCATTGGTCCCAAGCGCCATGTCCAGCCCATTGTCATGGCCCCTTAGAATCGCTGCTTTGAGATGCGGGCTCAAGGTACTCTCTCCGTCGCTCACGAAGCTAATGGCTTTTACACCAATTTCGGCTGCATCGTCTAGAAAGCGAAAAATGACGGCCTTTGTCAGTGGGTATTCTCTATTGGCCTGGAGACGACCGTAGCAATACACGCAGTGGTAGTTGCAGCGCCTGGTCAGAGCACAGTCGATGGTGATGGGGGCGATTCGTTCTCCCCGAAGCCAGGCTTCGACCCGCTCGCGATGCCATGCCAGCTTGTGTCCATCGAGAATGAGGGATTCCAACGTAAGAGCCTTTCGGTTAAACTCTGAGATAGCCGGGTCGTTGGCTGGTGATCCAGGCGGTCACCAGGTCAGGGAAGTGGACGTTTCCGGCATAGGGGTCGTACACTTTCATGCCGATAAGTTCCATGATTTTGATATCGTCGCGGCCACAGCAGTGGGAGGGGCCCAGGAACTGGAAGTAATTCTCGACGCCTGTGGCGATGAATTTTACATTCAGATGCTGAAGTACGACATCGTTGCGAACCTGTTCCAGGGCCCGGAAGACCAGGAAGTTGACAATGGTGTAAAAAATAGGAATAAGGCCGCTCATGCTCATACCGGCTGCAATTCCGGTTGCCCCTTGCTCCATGATCCCCACGTTGATTACTCGATCGGGGAATTCGTCTCGTAAGCGGTCGATAGCGCCGAAGCCCATATCGCCGACCAGCAGATAATACCTTTCATCTCTACGAAAGTGTGGTATCAGAAGGTTGACAACGGTTTTGCGGTGGTCAGTCATCTTCCAACTCTTCCTTGGAAGGAAGTCTAAAATGAAACTTGGGGACGTTTTCCATGCAGCGAACGCCATATCCCTTTACGGTTTCGGCGATCACAACACCCGGTGGACCTTGTTGGCGCTCTTTAAGTTGCAGGAAACAATCCCTCAGAGCCAGGGGGTCATGACCATCGCAGGAGACGGGGTCCAGACCGAAACCTTCGAGTCGGCGCTCAAGATCGTCGGGGTTGCAATCCATCACGGCGGTGATAAAATCCATTGCCTGCAATCGGTTCCGGTCAACAATGACAATCAGTCGATGCAGGTTCTTCTTAACTGCGAACTGGAATGCCTCCCAAGTGGTGCCCTCTTGCATTTCCCCATCACCGACAAGGCAAAAGACGTGGTATGATTTGCCTTGGAGTTTCGCTCCGTAGGCAAGGCCTACAGCTATGGGGAGGCCATGTCCCAAGGAACCGCAGCCGGCCTCGATGCCGTATTCAGGCCGTCTATCGCTACAACCGGCAAGGGTGCTGCGGGGGGTGTAAAAGCCCTTCCATTCTTCCATGGGAATGACACCAAGATGCGCGAGGATGGCATATAGGCCATAGCAGCCGTGGCTCTTGGAAAAGATCAGGCGGTCACGATCTTTCCAGAGGGGGTCGTTTGGCTCATAGGTCATTGCCCCGGCGTAAAGTGCCACCAGGACATCCACACAGGAGAGGGACGGTGCGATGTGCCCCGCACCGTTTTCCACAGCGACGGTCAGTACCTGCCGCCTTATATGCGCCGACATCTCCTCGAGTGCATTAGTGTATGGTGAGGATTTCATTTTCAAATGAAATTGGCGTGAGGATGGGGGTTTTCCAGCTCCCATAAGTATTCGTTTACAAGGTTCATTCGGCAGTTAAGGCGGCAATGGGAAATATCGAAGCCCTCCCGCATCATCCGGAATAGAGCTTCGCGACGTTTACCTTCCCAAATCTCGCGGAAGTCCTGCTCAAGGAGGTTCCCGAGAAAAAACCGTTGATCACCCAGGAAGGCACTGCAGGCATAAAGATCGTGACCGGCAGTGAGGTATGCCCAGAAGAAGGGAACGGAGCCGCATGAGCGGTATCGCTGGACCCCCCTTATATGGCTTTGGAAAGTATTTTTACGATAAATTACCTTAAACGAGCCATCGAAGCCTCGTAAGCTGGAGGTGATTTTTTGGGTCAGAGGAGTGTAATCCAGGTCCTTGTAACGTCGGATGCGGCTCAGATGATGATGTGAATAGGGCTTGAGCACCAGATAGTCCAGGCCGATCATGTCTCTGCATAAGCCGATTAGTCTTCCAATTTCGTCGACATTCTCGGGGAGGACCAACATTTGGGCCCCCAGGGTGCAAGAAATGGCGTTTTTCTCCCGGCAGCGGACAGCGGATCTCAAGTTGTCTATCACCAAATCGAAGTCCCCCTTGGCCGTTCCATGAAGCTTGGCATAGGTTTCGGCGGTCCCGGCGTCTATGCTTACCTTGATCCATGATGCCAAGGGTAAAAGCTGTTCGGCAATGTCTTTTTTCAGCAGAACCCCGTTGGTGGTAAAGGCTATGTCGAGGCCGGCATCTCGGGCGGCCTCGGCAAGCGGGATGATTTCGTGGTAGAGAAGAGGCTCTCCTTCCCCCGCGAACATGATGCTCCTGACGCCGCGTAGGGCCATTTCTGGGAGAGCGTTTTTCATGACCGCCAGATCCAACCGCCGGGGGCGATACTCCATGTAGTCAAGGGCGCAGAAGGCACATCTGTGGTTGCAGGCGCCTGTCGGGGATATTTCGAGGTAGATCGGGTAAATGGTCTTGGCCTTTTCCCAGTCGCCCCGCGCCTTCAGCCAGTGCGTAACCCTTTCAGGGTGATAGATCAGCTTGTGGCCGTCTATACGGTACTCATCGTTCTCTGTCATAATCGTCCTCTTGAGTAAGGGCCGTCCAGAGCTGAGGAAATGTCTCTTTATGCCTGCCGCGCACGTAATGACTTTCGCCCCCCTGTGCAACAGTTCTGACAAGCATGGTCTTCCAAGGCCTAAAGTAGTAAGCAGGGTCAGTGGGGTCTGCTTCTTTTCTGTAGTCGTTTGGCAGGTGCACGAGGTCGCACACGAGTGTGGTGAACCGGGCTATCGAGGCATCGCGTCGTGCGGCAACATTGCGAACCATGGAAAGGGCTTTGAGGTACACTTCCGGTCCCATCACCGCACTGCCGAAGTTCATCACAACACCGTTTTCAACCCGCTCCAAGATGTTTGCCAGCCGAAGGAAATCCGTGTAACTGGCGGCACCGTAAGCCCCCCCATCGCAATTTGGAAGCTGGTGAACAATGTCTTGGCCGATGCCGACATGGACTGTCACGGGAATACCCAGGCGGTATCCTGCTGCCAGGACGCTGATCTGGCGGTTAGGAAACCGTTCATCATGAATTACTTTTCCTACGCTTTCCCCCAGTCCTTTCCCCTTGGCTGCGGCTTCACAAACGATGTCGTTGATTCGACCCGTTTCCTTCCAGAATCCAAAACGCCCGTCCCGGATATATTCGCTCACACTTTCCGTGGTCCCGCCCACCAGCGCGAACTCGAAATCGTGAATCACCCCTGCCCCGTTAACTGCAAAGCAATCTATAAGGTGTTTTTCCATCAAATCAATGATATAACGCTGCAATCCATCCCGGAGCAGGTGGGCGCCAGCCATGAGGATAACAGAGGCACCGACCTTTCGTGCACGCCTGATATTACGAGCTACACGTCGAAATGCTTGATTCATTACAGGGCGTGGCTCGAGGTGGAGGATACGGTCCAGATCCAGAAGATGATTCCTTTCTTGGAGGGAACAAAGGATCAGACGGGAACGGTCGAATGAGGTAGTGGGTATCATTTCGTTAGAGATACGATGGTCTTCCTCATGCTTATTTTGTCAATGGGTTTTTTGTTTCCGAGGATCCCCACCGAAAGGCACCCTGCCACATTTCCCAGGAAGCCTATGATCTCATTGGGTTCACGAAGGGCCGCTGCGAGGCTGGTCACTGCGAAGAAGGAATCCCCTGCGCCTACCCTGTCTACAACGGTTTGCGCGAATGCAGGGACAGCCACGAAATTGCCCTCCCGGTTCAGCACCAGACAGCCCTTGCGGCCCCTGGTAACCACGAATTGATTTGCTCCCAGTGCATTGGCTAGATCGCTCATCATGGGTTGGATAGGTCCGTTTCGACGCCGCATCTCCAGGCGGATTTCGTGCTCGGCAATACACACGTAATCGGCTCGCGGGTAACGAGTTATCGTATGAAAGCCCCGGTTGCCTGAATTGGCCTGAGTGTTGACAGCCAGAAAGCCTTTCCCGTCACACACGGTCCTCACCATCGCGTCACTGACCGTCCCGTGCCCGTAGTCCGCCATGATTATAACGTCGTAATCCTCCAGGTAATCGCCGACCTTTGCGCAGAGCTCACGATCCAAGTCTCCGGGTAGACCTGAGTCATCCATTATGTACAATTCAAAGAGTTTGTTGAAAGAATAGCCGTCAACGAAGCGCCTCTTTATTAGGGTAGGTGCACCCGGCTGATAGGCGAAATGCGGCTTCACATTGGGTAACAGTTGGGCACGTATGAACGTCTCATGAGAGTCGTTTTCTCCGAGTACGCTGACGATGTGAACCTCGTCAGCGAATCCTGCTACGTGGTTGGCCACGGCCAAGGCGCCTCCGGCAAAGAGGTCGCAGGAGTGGTAAAGGGCGGTTAGAGCGGGATCTTTATTGGATTTGCCCATGGGCTCGCAATACTGATACTCGTCCAAGATGGTATCGCCGATGACCAGCACTCTGAGAGATGCCATCTTGTCTAGGACCTTCAAGATTGTATTCGAGCTGACCCTTTGTCGCATGAGTCTGAGGTATTCTTGATTTTCTGCAGGAAGATTTGATAAATAGCGGTTAATCAGGTTTGTGGAACTGAATACGATGTCGTCCGTGAATTCGAGTCGGGCCCCGATCTCTTTTACAATACGGGCCTCTTTGACGATTTTTCCGGTCATATCGGATGCAATATCGCGAAACTCAGACCCTTTTACGAAGATGTTCGGCCGGATGAGCCGGAGAGTGTTTTCCGCAGTCGGCCAGCGGTTAAGCGCCACGTAGTCCACGCTCTGGAGAGAAGCCACTGCCTCGGCACGGAGGGTTTCGGTAAAAGCGGGGCGGTGGGGACCCTTGTCAACGAAGCGGTCGGGGGTAACGGTGACCACGAGTACGTCACCCATCCGACGGGCTTGGTCGAAGTGCCTGATATGCCCGATATGAAGAAGATCAAAGACTCCGTGGCACTGAACCACGGTCCTTCCTTCAGCTTTCAGTTGTGCTACTTTCCGCGCGAGTTCTTCTAGATCAAGTATTTTCATCGCCCCACCCGGGAAGTTTCTCCGGACATTGCGGTTGATTTTTCAGGCTCAGCTTCAAGTAGGAGTAAATCAAGTGTCCCAGAATGTTAAAAATGTCCTCCACGGGGCCGTACTCCCCCACAGGGGTGGGGATATGGATACAGATATCTACTATTTTCTGCAAGGATCCCCCATCAAAGCCGCAGCACCCGATGGTGACGGCGCCGATACGTCCTGCATATCTCAGGGCCTTGAGTACATTGGGCGAATTTCCGCTTGCCGAAAGAGCCAGAACCACATCCTCAGGCGTTAGCAGTTCCTCTAACTGCCTGACGAAAACATGATCGTAGCCCTCGTCATTGGCCAATGCCGTAACAACGGCCAAGTTGTCTGACAGGCTTACGACGCGGAAGGGGGGGGCACCTGGCGCACGCACGCCTACGCTCAAGTCATTGGCGAAATGTGTGGCTAACGCTGCACTTCCACCATTTCCGAAAACGTAGATAGTATTTCCTCTATTTCCTGCTGCGATAATGGTTTCAACCATCTTTTGGATCGCTTGGAGATCGAGTCGCAATAGCAAGTCACCGATACGCGAAAAATACCCCGCAGCGAAATCCGAAATGGTCGCGGCATTCTGAAAGATGGCCTCTAGGCTGGTGGAAACGGAACCGTTTTTATCCAGAACCGTCTTCAAGTGTTTTAGGCTCATGGCAACGCCTTCTCCTCATTGAGTTTGGGTGACTCTTGATTTTACTCCCCTAGTGATCGGGTCACGAAGGTTGAGTTGTTTTCCGGGTTACAACGTTTTGTAAAAGGTGAGAAGGCGGTCCACGGTCGCCTTTTCCGTCCAAACGGTTTCCATGAAATATCGACTTTCCCGTCCCATCATGGTGCGTTTTTCGGGCTCGTTCAGGAGGTCCTTGAGGCCTTTCTCAAGATGCCGCTCATTCCGCGCAATGACCCAGGGAGAGTTTTCCCGACCCGTAAACTCCTTGATGTGGGAAAGATTCCAATCATCGAGGCCTGCGATGACGGGCTTTCCCTGGCTCAGGCCTTCAAGGGAGGAGACACCGAAGTAGCCCTGCATGTGGTCGAAGTGGATATCACAGCCCTGCTTGATCCGCAGGCATTCGGCGTGGGGCTTGTTTTCCACGATCACCGCCTCCAGTTCGGGGTGATTCTTGCGCAGGGAGGAGACCGCGGAAAGGAGGAGGTTCGTGTCCTTGATCTCCTTCCGCGTTGGGGACTGGCATACCCGGACCTTTCCGTCTCGGGGCGCGTCCGCAGGGAGGTAGCGCGGGTCGTTGACGGGCACGGGATTGGGCTGCCACCGCGCCTCCGGCAGGAGCTTGAGCAGATCGGGCGTGCTCACGAGGACCTTTCGCCTGAGCTTTCGGTACTTGTCCCTGTAGATTCCGGGGTTGGCCCTGAAATGGGGGTGGCCGTGGTGGTGATGGAGGATCGCCTTGCCAAGCACAAAGTCCTGGACCCGCAGCGGCCCGAGGGTGAGGTTTTCGTCCGCCAGGATGTGAAAGTGGAAGATGTCCGCCCCTGCCAGGGTGTAGCGCAGCTCATCGAAGCCTTCATCCGTGAGATCCGGCACATGGAGGTCTTTTTCGAAATCAAAGTTGTAGCGCGTGGCGCAGGTCACCAGTCGGCAGCGGTGTTCCGTGTGCTGGTTCAGTGCCTTGGTGAAGGTGATGGCGACCCCTGCAGGGTCGTTTTCAGAGATCATCACGATGTTCACGGGTTCTTTGGAAAGGGCACAGCTCCGCCCCTTTCCTTTCCTGAATAAAAGGTCATAACTATCTGAATTTCATATGTAATGCCTTCATGAAGCCGAATCCTGGGGCCGGCAACGGCCCCAGGGGACTAACTGTCCATTCAGTGAATGGTCGGTTATATCATCGGCATCCCGGCGTCCGATCTTGACGTCTTTACAACCCGTAGGCCCGCAGCCGGTCCAGGCTTTCCAAAAACCCCCGCCCCCCCGCAAGGTGCCCCCGCCAGACCTCGGGGACCCAGGATCCCTGGTAGTCTGAAAAAAGCGGCATGACCGTCTTCATTTCGATGTCTCCTTCACCCACCTGTACCCCTTCTCCGTCCAGGCCGTAGGCGTCGGCGAAGTGGATATGCCGGATAAAGGGGCGCACGGCGCGGATAAAATCTGCGAGGTCGCGCTCCTTGGCATTGCAATACAGGGCTGCGTGGGACAGGTCGAAACAGAGTCCGATCCCGGTTTCCTCGCAAAAGGCGCGGATTTCCCCGGGGTCCATGAAGTAGTTGCCCTTCCACTGTCCCCCGAAATACCAGGGGTAGGGCGGGAGGTTCTCCAAAAGCAGTTCCACTCCGTCCCTGCGGATCTCTTCGCAGGAGCGGCGAAGGGCCAACCGCAGGGGCTCTCGGTCCATCTTGATATTGAGGCTCATGGCGCCCGGGTGCGCGATCACCTTGGGCTTGCCGCGAAAATGAGGGGCGAGGGAACGGGCCACGTCAACCGCCTTTTCCACGAGGCGAACGGAACGAAGGCGGACCGCCTCATCTCCGCTGCAAAGGTCCAACAACAGCTCTCCCATGTACTCGGGCGCGTGCACCACCAGTTCCTGGGGGTAACGGCCTTCGAGCCGCGGCACCTGATCCAGATCCCTTTCGGTCAAATGAAACTCGATCACCTTGGGGCCGTATGCCAGCATTTCGTCCATGTCCGAAAACCGGCAGATGAGGCCCCAACGGGACCGGAAGGAGTTGGAAAAATCAATTCGGGGGCCTTCTCCGAGGTCCTCTTCCAGGAAATAGTCATCCTTCTCCAAGTCCCGCCGGACCACGCGGCCCACAAGGTCCCCCATCCGGCCCGGCGAAAGACCTTTGGCAGGGCCCTTGACCGCAATCATCCCTCTGTCGATCCGGGTCCCGGCGGCGATGGCGCAGGCGGCCACGAGACTCTTGCCGAAAAGCTCCCGGTTGAGGATCTCCCCCCGCAGGAGGAACCGCCTGGAGCGTGCCATGGCCTGGTCCGCCACGCGGATGTCCCGGATGAGCCTCCGCAACTCAAAGGGCTCCAGGCTGATCTTGTGGTCCGGCCCTTCCATCTTCTTGTCCAGCGTGAAGTGTTTTTCGATGATGCACGCGCCCATGGAGGCGGCCACCAGGGGAATGGTGATGCCGATGTCATGCCCCGAATATCCCACGGGAACCCCGAATGTGCGGAGACGATCGATCATCCGGAGGTTGACTTCCCGCGGCCAGACCGGGTAGACGCTCCTGCAGTGAAGGAGGGCGAAGGGGACCCCCTTTCTCTTGAGAAGGTCCACGGCCTGTTCGATCTCATGCCAGTAAGACATGCCCGTGGAGACGATCATCGGTCTTTGCTGTGCGGCGATGTATTCTAGGAGCGGCAGGTTGGTGAGATCCGCAGAGGCCACTTTGAAGGCCTTGATTCCCATACGAAGGAGGAGGTCCACACTGGGGTTATCAAATGGTGTACACAGGAACTCCACCCCCCTGGCCAGGCAGAGGTTTCGCATCTCCCAGAGGTCGTCTTCTGACAACTCCACCCTTTCGAGGACCGGGATCATGTATTGGAAATGTTGTTCGTACCGCGCCGTTTCCCGGAGCACGTCCTCCCGGTAGAGGCTTCGGAGGTCCCTTTTCTGGAATTTCACGGCATCCGCCCCGCAGTCTGCAGCAACGTTCACAAGTTCGCGTGCCAGGCCGGGGTCGCCGTTGTGGTTGATCCCGATCTCCGCAATGACGTATGTGGGCAGGTCCGGTCCGATGAGCCGGTCCCCGATGCGGAGTGGTGCGATGTGAGAATCGGAGGTTTTCATGGGTATCTGGAGCCTCCCTCAGGCCTTCACGACCTGCCGGCGTCGGGCGGCGCCATGGGTGGGCACCGGAAGGGGCTGGGCCGGCTTTCCTGTTGCGATCCGCTCCCGCCAGGAATTCAGGAGGTCCGAGAGCGACTCCTCCAAAGACCACCGGGGTCTCCACCCCGTCTTTCTCCGGAATTTTTCCGTGTCCGCCACCAGCACCGGGATGTCCGACGGCCGCATCCGGGAAGGGTCCTGCTCGATGCGAATCACGCACCGGCTCATCCCGAGGAGCATCTCCAAGACCTTGGAGATGCTGTGTGGCTTTCCGGAGCCGATGTTGTAGACTTCACCCGCCTCCCCCTGCTCAAGGGCCAGGACATAGGCTCTCACCACATCGCGGATGTCTGAAAAATCCCGTTTCGCTTCCAGGTTTCCCACCCGGATCACCGGGTCCCGGAGGCCTGCCTCGATTTCGGCGATTTGCCGTGCGAAATTGGAGGTCACGAAGACATCGCTGCGGCGAGGCCCGGTGTGGTTGAAGGCCCGTGTCCGAACCACGTGAAGCCCGTAGCTTCGGTGGTATTGATAGGCCATGGCGTCCTGCGTCACCTTGCTGACCGCATAGGGGCTCAGGGGCCTGAGGGGCGTGCTTTCTTTTACGGGCAGTTCGTGCGCCTCCACCATGCCGTATTCCTCGGAGCTGCCTGCCGTCAACAGGCGGGTTTCCTCAAGACGGAGGCTACGCATGGCTTCCAGGATATTCAACTGGGCCGTCACATTGTTGACCAGCGTCTCTCTAGGGGAGACGAAACTCACCGCCACACTGCTCTGGGATGCGAGATGGTAGATCCGTTCAGGCCGCAGCTTGTGCAGGAGCCCGGCCACGGCGAAGGGGTCGCGCAGTTCGCACTCGTGAAGTTGCAAGTCGTTCTCGAAAAAGGCGATATTTTCGCGGTTGCTCCGCCACCGCAGCACGCCGTGCACTTCGCTTTGTCCCGAATGGAGCAGGTATTCGGCCAGGTGGCTTCCTGCCATGCCCGTGATTCCGGTGATCAATACCTTCATGAGGTTTCCTTTCCCAAATTCCTCTCTCCTCAGAGGTCCGAAAGCTTCTTGACCCGGACATTCTCCCCCAAGAGTGCACGAATATCCTGGTGGATCTCCTCCTGCCTGGCAAAGGAGGTGATCACCACCGCGTCCACAGCCATGTCCCTGAGCCTTTGAGGGGCTTGTACTTCGAACCCGTTGAAAGGGCGTCCCTGCTTGGCGGGATCGCCGTCCACCACCCCCAGGACCCGGAGAGAAGTGTCCTTGAGTGCTGCGTAGACCACCTCGGCGGTTTCCGCCGCGCCGTAAAGGGCGATGGCATGAATGCCCTCATCCTCGAAATGCCCGAGTCTTTCGGCGATCTCCCGTTTCGTGGCCCCGTAAAGCTGAACCAGCTCCGCCGAATAGGAGAGCAGACGACTGATCAGGCGCTCCCGCCCGAGAGGGGTCAGGTGGTAGGCCTGTGACCGATTCGTCTCGCCTGTCACGGTGATCAGACCCTCCCGATGGAATTTCTTGATATAATTGTTGACCATGGAACTGCTCAGGTGGGTGATTCGGCCGATGCGGTGTTGGCTGTGGCGGGGCGAGTCATGTATGGCCAAAAGGACCGAGAGTTCCCGGAAGGGCTTGGTGGGCGTCAGGAAGTTGGCTTTGAATGGCTCGATCATGGGATTGACCCCTTGAAGTCCGAGATTGTTCGTTCACTGACTGGACAGTCAAGCAAATATCGTGCCTAAGTTTTTGTAGGCCTGAAATCAGGTAGTTGAAGTTCGGGTCTATTATCCCGGGAACCGGAGGCCGGAAAAAGATGTCAAAACCCCGGCATTTTTTGCCGTATAGGGTCCCGATTCTTGACGCCTCAGCACCCGTCAAAGAACCTCACCTCGGTTTCGTTCGGACCTGGGTCGAAAAGGAGGTGGTGTCCAGGTTGTCCATTCAGTGAATGGACAATTTGTGGCCTTTTTCTTAGTGGCTTTGAGATGGAATGTCAATGATGGATCGACAGGGTCGTCGCGAAGGCACCTTCCTCCCTGCGGCGTTTCCCGGGATCTCAAGAACCAGGCTGGGCGCCGGGCTGGTGGGCGGGCCGCAACAGGTCCGTGACGGTCTTGACCGGGTTGAAAGTCACCGCCGGGACTTCCACGAACAGGGTGTTCCAGAAGGCCATTGAGCCGTTCCAGAGGCCGGGGTGTTCCAGGGCCTTCAACTCCCGGCCGTCCTTGGACTTCCTGGTGACCAGGTAGGTTTCAGGGTCCACGTAGCGCCGCAGGTCGAAGGGCTCGGCCCGGCGATTTCGGAGGCCGCAGGCCAGGTCTACGGGATTGAAGTGAGTGGATGCGGTCCAGGCGGCCCGTTGACCGGGATCGTCCAGGTCCACCTGGGCCTCCTCCACGATCTGCCGGGACACACGGCCGTTGCGGTCTCTGACCCAAAACGGGCCCCCGCCGGGTTCTCCCTCGTTTTTTACCATGCCGCACACCCGGAGCGGGCGGTCCAGGCACTCGAAGAGGATTTCACGCCTGCGGGACAGGGGCGCATGGTCCAGCTCGGGCGGCAGGTGGGCGAATAGTTCCTCCCGCAGGAAGGCCGCGGTTTCTTTCACCACCGCCGCATCAGCATGCCCGGAGCCCAGGCGTTCGGCGTGGGAAAATATCTTTTTCTGGAGCGAGGCCAAAACACCTCCCAGCACCTTTTTCCAGTGGACCGTGTTGGTCTTGAGCCGGTCCGGAACCACGTTGTCGATGTTCTTCATGAATACGATGTCGCCTCGAAGGTCGTTGAGGTTTTCGATCAGAGCACCGTGCCCGCCGGGGCGAAAGAGGAGCCTGCCGTCATCCAGCCGGAAAGGTTTATCGTCCTCGTTTGCAGCGATGGTGTCCGTGGCGGGTTTCTGGACCGAGAAGGTGACGTGGAAGGAGACCCCGAGGCGGCGTTCCATCCCGGCGCGGGCCTGCTCGAGGAGCGCCTCGAAACGGCTCATATGCTCCGGGGACACTGTGAAGTGCAATCGGCATTTACCTTCGCGATCCGCCACGTACTGCGCCGCTTCCACCAGGTGTTCCTCAAAGGCGGTGCGCCCCCCTTCTTCATAGGCGTGAAACTTCAGGAGACCTTTGGGTAAGTGGGCATAGCCCAGGCCCTCCTCGGTGAGGAGGAAGCGAAGCACTCCTTCAAGGTTTCCCTCCCGGACCTGTGCCTGAAGAGACAGGCCCGCCCGGTTCATGACCTGTTCGAGATCCTGCCGGAATGCGAACCGTTCGATTCCCTCCATGAACTCCAGCATGTTCCTTGCGTCTTTTACGCCTGAACGGAGATCCTCTTGTACACGTTCAGGGGTGACGGGTTTGCCCTGCTCCAGGTACCAGAGGAGCGATTTGAACATACGGGTCGCCGCCCCCGAGGCCGGCACGAACAGCATACAGCGGCCCTCCTCCGCCACACCTTCGAATGAGCTAGCAAAGGCCTCCGCCTGTCCTTGAGTGAGCCGGATGATACCGTCGCCCACGGTGCAGGGCCTCACCAGCCTCACATAGGGCCGGGGGGCGCGGAAGAGCGCAAGCTGCCTGCGGACCTCCGATTCTTCCAGCCCGTGGGCCCGGATCTGTCGCAGATCGGAAGGACCCAACGCTGCACTGCTCATAACTTCCTCCTTGATTTTGTAAGGAATTTTGTACGGGGGCCTTGCGGGGCGCCGTCGCGTACAAGATTCGAGATCGGCCTGGATCTTGCCTTTTTGAATCCATCATGCCACGTCTTCGGCCCTCGTTGTCAACCGAAAAGCCCCCGGGGGGTGCAGGGGCGGCGGGCACTGATTATCGTCCCTGGATTCATGGAAATTGACAAAATCTCCCTTATGTTGAAAGATAAACGTGCATCGGGACGAGCGGCTTCGGGTCCACGGCGAAAGAATGCACGGGACCCGCCCGGGGAGCCCTCGATGGAGGGCCTGGACGGCCGTGAAGGGATCCGTCCCGTGCGTCCACAGGCGGTATTTTGTTTTTCACGGAAGGGAGATTGCATTGAATCCGTTTTACAAGAACCTTGCCCTTTGGCTGGTTATCAGCCTCATGATGGTGATGCTGTTTCAGGTCTTCAAGAACCCAACCCGGGGAAACGTACCCCTGAGCTACAGCGACTTTCTGACCATGGTGGAGAACGGAAGCGTGGTCCAGGTCACCATCCAGGGCGACAACATTTCGGGTATGTCCACGCAGGGACCGTTTAAGACCTATGCCCCCAAGGACCCTGAACTCATCAAACTTTTGCGCAGCAAAGGGGTCAAACTCACGGCCAAGCCGGAGGAAGACTCCTCGTGGTTTCAGGTCTTCCTTTCCTGGATCCCCATGCTCCTGCTCATAGGCGTATGGATATTTTTCATGCGTCAGATGCAAATGGGGGGTGGCAAGGCCTTGTCGTTCGGCAAGAGTCGGGCACGGCTCATGTCCGAGTCCCAGGAAAAGGTGACCTTCGAGGACGTGGCCGGGATTGAGGAGGCAAAAGAGGAACTGGGCGAGATCGTGGAATTTTTGCGCGATCCCAAGAAGTTCACGAGGCTAGGTGGTCGGATTCCGAAAGGGGTCCTGCTCATGGGCGCCCCGGGCACGGGCAAGACTCTGCTGGCCAGAGCCATCGCAGGCGAAGCCGGCGTACCCTTTTTCAGCATCAGCGGATCGGATTTTGTGGAGATGTTCGTGGGGGTGGGTGCATCGCGCGTCAGGGATCTCTTCGTCCAGGGCAAGAAAAACGCACCTTGTATCATCTTCATCGACGAGATCGACGCCGTGGGCAGACATAGGGGCGCGGGTCTGGGCGGAGGGCACGACGAGAGGGAGCAGACCCTCAACCAGCTCCTGGTGGAAATGGACGGGTTCGAGTCCAACGAGGGCGTGATCTTGATTTCCGCCACCAACCGTCCCGACGTGTTGGACCCCGCCTTGTTGCGGCCGGGCCGCTTCGACCGGCAGGTGGTGGTCCCCGTGCCCGACGTCAAAGGCAGGGAGGGCATTCTTAAGGTGCATTGCCGCAAGAAACTTGTGGCCGACGACGTGGACATCTCCATCCTGGCCCGTGGGACCCCGGGATTCACCGGTGCGGACCTCGAGAACATGGTCAACGAGGCGGCGCTCATGGCCGCGCGGCGGGGAAAGGACCGCGTGGAAATGATGGATTTCGAGGAAGCCAAGGACAAAGTCCTCATGGGCGCGGAAAGAAAGAGCATGATCATCAGCGAAGAGGAGAAGAAAACCACGGCCTACCACGAGGCGGGGCACACCCTTGTGGCTAAACTCCTGCCAAATTCCGACCCCATCCACAAAGTCACCATCATCCCCCGGGGGCGCGCACTGGGCCTGACCCAGCAACTGCCCATAGACGAAAAGCACACCTACCCCAAAGATTATCTCCTGGACAATCTTTCCATTCTCATGGGAGGCAGAGCGGCCGAGGAACTGGTGCTCAAGATGCAGACCACGGGAGCCGGCAATGACATTGAAAGGGCCTCGGAGCTGGCCCGCAAAATGGTGTGCGAGTACGGCATGAGTGAGAACCTGGGCCCCCTGACCTTCGGAAAAAGAGAGGAGCAGATTTTTCTGGGCAGGGAAATATCGCAACACCGCGACTACAGCGAAAAGACGGCGCAGATGATCGACGAGGAGGTACGGGATATCGTGATCCAGGCCTATCAAAAGACCTGCAAGATGATAATGGAAAATATGGATGCCCTTCACAACATGGCCAACGCCCTCCTGGAAAAGGAGACCCTAACGGCAGAGGACATCGACGCCATCATGGGACGGAGTTCGCCGTCCACCGCGCCCGAGGCCGCCTGATGGAAGGGCGGCACTCTCTACCGGACCTTGCGTGGGGCAGGTGGGTGCTGCCCCTGAGCAGCAAGGTCTGTATCATGGGGGTCCTGAACGTCACACCCGATTCCTTTTCGGACGGGGGCCGCTATCTGTCCACTCAAAAGGCCCTTGAGCGGGCCCTCCAGATGGTGGAAGAGGGGGCCGACATCATCGACGTGGGGGGCGAGTCCACAAGGCCTTATTCTGAAAAGGTGACACCCGCCGAGGAGATGGATCGGGTCTTGCCGGTCATCGAAGGTCTCAGGTCCCGGGTCGAGGTGCCCATCAGCATCGACACATACAAGGCTGAGGTGGCCGAGGCGGCGATCAGCGCTGGTGCCGCCATGGTGAACGATATCAGCGCCCTACGGTTCGATCCGCGGATGGGACCGGTGGCGGCCGAAGCAGGGCTTCCTGTGATCCTGATGCACATGAAAGGCACGCCCCAGAACATGCAGGACAACCCTACATATGAAGACGTCACGGGGGAGATTATTGATTTTCTGGGGGAGGCGGTCGGGCGAGCGGTGTCTGCGGGAATCGAGGAGGGTCGTATCGTGGTGGATCCCGGGATAGGTTTCGGAAAACGGTTCGACGACAACCTGGTGATACTCAAGGAGCTGCCTCGCCTCCAGGTGCTGGAAAAGCCGATTCTTCTGGGATCGTCAAACAAGTCTTTCATAGGTCACGTCCTGGACCGGAAGGTGGACGAAAGGGACGCCGGCACTATGGCCACGCTTGCCGTAGGCGTCATGAACGGGGCCAACATCGTCCGGGTGCACAACGTGAAGATGGCCTGGGACACCGTACGCATGGTGGAGGCCGTTGAGCGGGGCAGGGCGCAGGCTTGAGCGGCTCGGAGTCTTTGGCGATTCGGACCATGAGACCATCCCTGGAAAATGAATCGCCGCAAGAGAGACAAGCCCCCCGCGGGGGGCTGTCAGTTTTTTGCGGCAGGAGAGGGGCGGGAGGCCACATGTTGTTCTGCATGGACGTGGGAAACACAAATATCGTACTGGGCGTTGCGCAGGATGAAAAAATCGTCCAACACTGGAGACTCCGCACGGAGAGGGACGTTACCGCGGACGAGATAGGCATACTGGTAACTAACCTGTTCCGGGTCTCCGGACTGCAATTGGGCGAGATCCGGCATATGATCGTATCCTGCGTGGTGCCGCCGCTGCTCAACGCGATCGAGGAATTCGCCCGGCGTTACTTTTCCGTCAGGCCCCTCATCGTGGGCCCCGGCCTCAAGACCGGGATGCCCATTCTCTACGACAATCCCAAGGAAGTGGGGGCCGATCGCATAGTCAATGCGGTGGCCGCCTATGAAAAATACCGATGCCCCCTGGTGGTGGTGGACTTCGGAACTGCCACCACCTTCGACTATGTCTCGCGGGAGGGGGCCTATGCCGGGGGCGCCATCGCGCCGGGGGTGGTGATCTCCTGTGAAGCGCTCTTTCAGAAGGCCTCCAAATTACCCCGTGTGGAGATCTTCGCCCGGCCCAAGACCGTCATCGCTAAGGACACCATCAGCAGCATGAACGTGGGGATTGTTTACGGGTACGCGGGACTGGTGGATGGCATCGTGAACCGGATGAAGCAGGAAACGGGCGAAGAACTGAAGGTGGTGGCCACGGGTGGGCTGGCGTCCATCATCAGCGACGTGTCCGATACCATCGACCACGTGGAGGATTTCCTGACCCTGGAGGGGCTGGTGATCATTAATCGGAGGAATCGGTAGAGCCCTGGCGGGGGGGGGTGCGGCAAGGTTTACCGCCGGTAAAGGAGGCAAATGGCCACTGACCTTGTCAGGCCACGCGGGCTCAGGCCGGGGGACCGGGTAGGCATAATTTCCCCTGCCGGTCCGGTGGACACCGAAGCACTGCGGCCCGGGATCCTGATGCTGGAAGAGGCGGGCTACGAGGTGGTCGTGGGCGATTATGCCTGCGGTGGGGATGGCTATCTTGCCGCGAGGGACGAACAACGGCTCGATGACCTTCATCGTATGTTTGCGGACCCTGGCATCGCCGCCGTGTTCTGTTCCCGGGGCGGGTACGGGAGTTTCCGGATCTTGCCGGAGATTCGATATGAGGTGATGCGGCGTAACCCCAAGATTTTCGTGGGGTACAGCGACATCACGGCCCTGCATGCAGCTGTCTTCAAATATGCGGGTCTTGTGACCTTCCACGGTCCCATGGTCAGGGAGTTCCCTGTGAAGTCGCCGGAAAATTTTCAGGCCCTCCTCTCGCTCCTCCGCGGTGAACGTCCGGATGAGTTTGCCTTGACGCCGGGTCAGGTCCTGGTTCGGGGAAAGGCTCGGGGCCCGTTGCTGGGGGGCAACCTGACCACCTTGTGCCATCTGGTGGGGACGCCGTACATGCCGCGGCTGGACGGATGCCTGCTCATTGTCGAAGAGCGGGGAGAGGCGGCCTATCGGGTGGACAGGTTGCTGACTCATCTTTGGGTCAGCGGGCGACTGGATAAACTTGCGGGTCTTGCGGCCGGCATGTTTCTGGATTGCGGACCCCAGGAGGCGGTTTACGAAATCCTGGAATCGCTGGGGCGGCGCCTGGGGGTGCCGGTGGTTACGGGTCTTCCATTCGGTCACGGCGAGGAGAACAGGGCGCTTCCTCTGGGTGTGCCCGCGGAACTGGATACCTACGGAGGAACATTATCCATCACTGATGCAGGGGTTGTTTGAAAGTACCTCCTGTCCGAAGGAGACTAATCTAGGATGGATGCGAAAGAATCGATCATGGCGCTGGCCCAGAGCGAAAAGCTTAAAACGGGCATCATATGGCTCTCACAACTCCTGCAAGTGCACGAGGGGCTCGGCGATGCGGAAGCCCGGGGCGCGGAAAAATTGATCACCGCACTCTCGGGCATGGTGATGAACGAAGTGCGACTGGCGGACCGCGTGGCGGGACGAGGTCCCTGGCGGGAAATCGAAGGCATTCTGGAGCAGGGCATGGTGATGATCCGCTCAGGCGTCCCGGCCGAGGCCCTGTTCCATCTTACCCAGGCCCTGAGCCATGTCACCAACACGGCCGATCGCGCCATGAAGGATCTGGCTGAAGGGGGCCTGCTTTGATGCGGGGGATTACATCCTGACTTTTTCGGGAGGTTTCGTGCGATGAAGATCCTGGTCCTTTATTACAGCAAGGGTGGAAACACAAGGAAACTGGCCGAAGCGGTGGCGGAAGGTATCCTTCAGGTGGATGGCGCCGAGGTGGTTTTGAAGCGAACCGATGAGGTGACCCCTGACGATTTCCTGGAGGCCGAAGGTATCGTGGCGGGATCTCCGGTGTATTTCGGAGTCATGGCGGCCCAGCTCAAGGACGTCTTTGACCGGTTCGTGGGTGTCAGAAAACGTATGGAAGGAAAGGTGGGCGCGGCCTTTGCCACTTCCGGGGACGCCACGGGCGGCAAGGAGACCACCATGATGAGCATCATACAGGCCCTCTTGATATACGGGATGGTGATCGTGGGAGACCCCATGTCGGCCACGGGACACTATGGAGTAGCCTGCGTGGGGGCTCCGGACCAGAAGGCCCTGGAAAACGGTGCCAAGTTGGGTAGGCGGGTGGCGGAACTGGCCAAAAGGCTTCAGGGCTAGGGGGACGCCCGTTCGAAGATAGGGATATCATGAATGAGGACGCGCTCAAGGAGATGCTCGTTGGTCTCAGGAACGGCGAGACCAGCGTGGAGGACTGCCTTCAAAGGCTCAAGACTTTGCCCTTCGAGGATCTGGGCTTTGCATGCATCGATCATCACCGGGGTCTCAGGCGGGGGGTTTCGGAGGTCATTTTCGGAGAAAACAAGGATGCGTCCGACATCATTTCCATCATGGAGCGCATGTTCCTCCACGGAGACAATGTGCTGGTGACCCGGCTTTCCGCCGACAAGGCCCGGCGGATCAAAGAGAGGTTTTCCGACGCCGTCCACAACGAAAAGGCGCGGACGGTCACTCTTTCGCACCGCGAAATCGCGATGACGGGAAAGGGGCCGATCCTGGTGATGAGCGCAGGGACCTCGGACGTTCCGGTGGCCGAGGAGGCTGCGGTCACCGCCCGGTTCATGGGAAACGAGGTATGGACCGTCTATGACGTGGGGGTCTCGGGCCTTCACCGCATCCTGAGTCACCGGGACCGCCTCCTGAAGGCCACGGTCATCGTGGTGGTGGCGGGCATGGAGGGGGCTCTGCCCAGCGTGGTGGGCGGTCTTGTGGACAAGCCGGTGATAGCCGTTCCCACCAGCGTGGGATACGGCGCCGGCCGGGGAGGTATCGCGGCCCTGTTGGGGATGCTCAACTCCTGTGCCGCGGGCGTGACCGTCGTCAACATCGACAACGGCTTCGGAGCGGGATACGCGGCCAGCATAATCAACCGGTCGTGAAAACCAGGGGGGCGGGAGGTGTCATCGGCGCGTATCGCCTTTATCGTGAACCCCAGTTCAGCCAACGGAAGCACCGGAAAAGCCTGGGGCCGCATCCGGGAACGGGCCAGAGAGCGACTCGGCCCTTTCGAGTATCATCTCACCGAGGCCCCGGGAGACGCCATACGGCTGGCCCGGGAGGCGGTCCGGGGAGGGGTGGAGATCCTCGTGTGCGTCGGCGGGGACGGCACCCTGAACGAAATGGTGAACGGGATCATGGGTGCGGGCGGGGGTCAAGGGGTGCGGTTGGGCGCCATCCCCCGCGGCACGGGTTGCGATTTTTCCAGATCCGCCGCCATACCCACCGACCTCGACGGGGCCCTGGAACTCCTGGCTCAGGGGGATGCGCGGTCCCTGGATGTCGGAAGATTCACTTTCCATGATCACCAGGGCGGGACCTCGGAGCGGTATTTCCTGAACATCCTGAGCTTCGGCCTGGGCGGCGAGGTGGTGGAACGGGTCAACCGTACCACGAAGTTCTTCGGGGGTTTTCTCTCCTTCATCTGGGCCACGCTCATTTCCATCGTGCTCTACGAGAAGAAGCGGATCCGCATCCTTGTGGACGAGGACTTCGACCGGGAGGTCCTCTGCTGGAACGTGGCCGTGGCCAACGGCAGATATCACGGGGGCGGGATGCACGTGGCTCCGGACGCCCGCTTGGACGACGGCCTGTTCCAGGTGACCATCGTGGGGGATCTGTCCCTGCCGGGAGTGTTCAGGCGTTTGCCCTACCTCTACAACGGCAGAATCTACGAAATCCCCGAGGTGACGGCGCTTGCGGGGCGTCGTATCGAGGCCGCCTCGGACCGGGAGGTCCTCCTGGACGTGGACGGTGAACAGCCGGGCAGGCTGCCCTTGACCGTCAAGGTGGTTCCCCGGGCGCTCCGTTTCATCCGTCCGGGACCTTGATGCGGCCGGGAATCCGGTTCGGCGACAGGACTGCCCTTGGAACGGCAAGCGTTATTTAGAAAAACCAACCACCTGGCGGTGGCGGGTTTTCTCCTGCCCTTCGCAGCCGCAGCCGTGGTGGGGCTCCTGGTGCTGGGCACGGACGGCGCCTGGCGCAGACCCCTGTTCCTGATTCCCTACCTGACCCTAATCCCCCTCCTCCTGATTGGGGGCCTGGTTTGCGCCGTCAAGTCCCTACCCCTCATCGAACGGCTCAATGACAAGGACTACGCCTACGCAGGCCTTGTTCTCAACATCCTGTTTCTCCTGATCTACGCCCTGGGGTTTGCGATAGGCCTGTGCCGTGTCCTGGCCGGGCTCGGATCCTGACCCCTACCCTCCCAGGATCACTTCGGCGGCGATCCGCGCACCGACACCGGCTGGCAGGGCGCATTTCTCATAACCTTGTGCTTCCTGGAAGGCCCTGAAGTTTTCCTCGCTTGCACGAGGGTCCATGTAGCGGCCGAAGATCACCCCTTCCTGCAGTTGGGGGCACAGGATGCTCCCCAGTTCTTCCTTGAAACGGCTCACGAAGGTCCGTGCCCCTGTCATGGCCCTGCCATTGCCCTCATAGTTTTCCGGGTCGTCACTCCCGAAAAAGAGCCCGATGACCATGAGGCCGCCCGTGACTCCGCCACAAATACCTCCGGTCATTCCAAACCCCGGGAATGGAGAAAGCGCCCTGATCATGTCCCAGTTGCCGAGCCCGAACGCTTCCATCAAGGCGAGAGCCGATCCTTTAGCGCAACTGTGGGTCAGGTATTCGTACTCCTCGGCACGGCGCTGGATGCGGTCGAGGTATTCGGTCATCTGTTTGCGCATGCTTTCGAGATCCGGCCTCTTTCGGTCAAATCCCTCCCGGCGAAGCGTTTCCAGCCGCGCGCGGATCTTTTCCACCTCCCACGCACGGTTCTGCAGTTCGGTGAGCCTCTTCTTCCACGCATCTGGTCTCTTCATCTTTTCTTCCCCCCAAACCCTGGAAACACCCTACCCCATTCATCCTGCAGCGGCAAGTGCTTCTAGGTTCGCCTGCGGCCGGAGCACTGATTTTCTTCCCAGGCAATTCCCTAATTTTTCTTGACATCCGGAATGATTTCCCTTAAAAGTGTCACATAGTGTCATAAAGTGTCATAAAATCCCATCAAGGCGTGGATGCGACATGTTCCGAGGGCGTTCCAGACACACGTTGGACAGCAAGGGCAGGCTGGCGATCCCGGCGCGGTTCAAGGAGGTCCTTGAACGGCGGGGAGACCAGTGCCTCGTGGTGACCAACTATGACAGTTGTCTGTGGGCCTTCGCAAGGGACGACTGGCGCGGAATCGAGGAGCGGGCTTACAATCTTCCACAGCTGGATCGCAACGTAGCCACCTATCTCCGCTACTTCATTTCCGGGGCCGAGGAATGCCCCATCAAACAGGGCCGGATCACCATTTCATCCTATCTGCGGGAGATCGCCGGGCTGGAGAAGGACGTGGTGCTGGTGGGCGAACTGAAACGCTTCGAGATCTGGGACAAGAATCGTTGGGACGAGGAATTCGAGCGGGCGAGGAAGCTCTTTCCGGAGGTCAGCCAGTCGCTGTCGGAACTTGGCATTTGAGGAGGGGGGCGGCCGTTGCGGTATCCCCACAAGCCGGTGCTCGCCCGGGAAGCGGCCGATTTGCTGGTCTACGACCCCGAGGGCACCTATGTGGACGGCACGGCGGGAAGCGGGGGACACAGTGAGGTGCTCGCTTCCCTGCTGGCGGCGGGAGGGCGGCTCATCTGCCTGGACCGGGATCCCGACGCCGTCTCTTTGACCTCACGGCGCATGCTTTCATTCGGGGATCGGGTCTTGGTTTTGCAGGGCAGTTACGCCCACCTGGATCGACATCTGGAGACCCTGGGCATGATGCGGGTGGAGGGGATTCTCCTGGACCTGGGGATGTCCACCCATCAACTGGAGCGGTCGGGTCGGGGGTTCGCCTTCAGCCGTGACGAACCACTGGACATGCGTATGGATCCCGGGAGGGGGGAAACGGCTGCCGAGATGCTCAACAGACTTCCCATACGTGACCTGGAGAGGATCATCCGGACCTGGGGGGAGGACAGGCGCGCGAGACGCATTGCCGGAGCCATCGTTCGGGCTCGAAAACGAAGCCCCATTGAAACCACCCGGCAACTGGCGTCCT
Organism: Deltaproteobacteria bacterium; assembly: GCA_019307945.1. Taxonomy (GTDB): domain Bacteria; phylum Desulfobacterota; class DSM-4660; order Desulfatiglandales; family Desulfatiglandaceae; genus B17-G16. Next base: position 54,538 of record JAFDIS010000005.1, read on the forward strand.
TGATTGAATCCCTCTCCACTCCGGGGCGTCGCCGGGGGAGGATCCATCCGGCCACCCGTACCTTCCAGGCCCTGAGAATCGCCGTAAACCGCGAACTGGATCATTTGGCCGAGTTTTTGGAGAAAGCGCCGTCGCTGGTGAACAAGGGAGGGCGTTTGGTGATTCTGGCCTACCATTCCCTGGAGGACCGGATGGTGAAACAGGCCATGAGGCGGTGGGAAAATCCCTGCACCTGCCCGCCCGACATCCCGCGGTGTGTCTGTAACCGACCGCCTCTTTTCCGGTCGCTCCGAAAAAAGGGGATCAAGGCCGGTGCGGACGAGGTCAGGCAAAACCCCAGGGCCAGGAGCGCGGTGTTGCGCGCGGCCGAAAGGATTTGAACATGACGGGACCGGAAAAGGTTGCGATTCTCAAGAAATCGAGAAACCACAGGACCGGGATCCGCGTGAACAACGCACGCCGCAGGCGGTCTCGCTTCAGGCTCACGCCCCGGCAGATGGTGTTCATTTTCGCACTGCTGTTTTTGTACATGGGCACCGGGATCAGCTACGTGTGGTCCACGTTTGAGAAAACGCAGATCGGCTACGATTTGAGTCAACTCAAAAAGGAGGAACTTCGGCTCAAGGAGATCGGGCGCAAACTGAGGCTGGAACTGGCCTTTCTAAAATCCCCGGAGAACCTTGAATCCCTCGCCACAAAACGCTTCGGCCTGAGGCAGCCCTCTCATGAGCAGATCGTCGTACTGCCATGAAGGTCAAGGAGAAAAGGTGGATCCGCTTCCGCATCTGGCTGGTGGCCGTGTCTCTTTTCCTGGGGCTGTTCACCATGCTGGCCAGAGCGGTCCAGCTCCAGGTCCTGGAACGGGACCGCCTGGGGGCCATGGCCGCCGCCCATTACCGGGAGACCGTGAAACTTCCCCCGGATCGCGGGGCCATATACGATCGGCAGGGCCACGAACTGGCGGCGACCGTGCAGGTGGGCTCCATTTACGCCCACCCCAACCGCATCCGAAAGAAGGCCAAAACGGCGGGAATGCTTGCGGCGGCCCTCAAAGAGGACCGACGGTATATCCTGAAGAAACTGCGCACAGGGCGCTCATTCGTTTGGATACGCCGCAAGGTTTCCCCCGAGAAAGTGCAGAGGGTCAAGGATCTCCGCCTGGATTACGTGGGGGTCGCAGCGGAGGCTGGCCGCTACTATCCCGGGCGTGAACTGGCTGCCCATATCCTGGGCTTCGTGGGCGTTGACAATCAGGGACTGGAGGGCCTTGAGAAGAAATACGATGACCTCCTCAGGGGGCCTCAATACCGTCTCGTGCAGATGACGGACGCCATGAGGCGGCCCTTTTACGTAAGCCGTGTGGTCCCTTCCGGGGAGAGAAAGCACGACCTCGTCCTTACCATCGACAAAGACATCCAGTACCGGGCCCAGAAGGCCCTGCGAGAGGCGGTGAAACGATCGGGAGCCCGCGGCGGACACTGCGTGGTGGTGAATCCTGCCACCGGTGAAATCCTGGCCCTGGCTGTAGCGCCGGAGTTCAATCCCAACGCCTTCAGTCGTTACAGCCCCGATCAGTGGCGGAATCGGGTCGTCACCGACAGCTATGAACCCGGATCCACCATGAAGGCGTTCCTCCTGGCCGCAGCTCTGGAGGAGGACGTGGTCACCAGACTGACCCGGTTCGATTGCGAGCATGGCGACTATTCCATTGCGGGCCATGTGATCCACGACACTCACAAGTACGGGGTCCTAACCGTTTCGGACATCATCGTACGCTCGAGCAATATCGGTGCGGCAAAGATCGGCGGCAGGCTGGGCTATTCCAGGTTTCTGACCTACCTGAAAGCCTTCGGATTCGGGCAGAGGACCGGCTCGGATTTCCTGGGCGAGGCCAGAGGTTTTCTGAGACCCGCAGCAGCCGCCAGACCCATCGACCGGCTGACGGCCTTTTTCGGGCAAGGATTGAGCGTCACATCTCTTCAACTCGTGATGGGCGTCGCGGCCCTGGCCAACGGCGGAAAATTGATGCGCCCCTACGTGGTAAAAGAGGTGCGGGACGACTCAGGCAAGGTGGTTCGCAGGAACCACCCGCAAATGGTCAGGAGGGTGATTTCTCTGCAGACCGCTCTTTCGGTCTCCCGCATCCTGCAGGGGGTGGTGGGAGAGGAGGGAACCGGAAGACCCGCCGCTATTTCGGGATACCGGGTGGCCGGCAAGACCGGAACCGCCCAGAAACTGGACCGAAAGACCGGACGTTACTCCAAGAGCAAGTACGTGGCTTCTTTCGTTGGGTTTGCCCCGGCCGAAGATCCCAAGGTTGCGATCCTCGTGATGATCGACGAGCCGAAGGGCATACCCTATGGCGGCGAGGTGGCGGGGCCCGTGTTCAGGCAGATAGGGTATTCGGCGCTGAATCACCTGAGGGTGCCTCCATCGGCCCGATACGCTCGCTGCGGCGGCGCCCCCCGTTCCGGAGCGGAGTGCACGGCGGCTTCCAAGGATGTGAGAAAGATCAGGGTTGACCCGCCGCTAGTCCCGGTGGTCACCACCAGGGGGCGGCTTCCCGATTTCAGGGGGCTCAGCATGCGGGAGGTTCTGCGCAAGGCCTCGACGCTGGGCGTCGAGGTGAAGCTCAATGGTTCGGGCTTCGCCTACAGGCAATCTCCCCGGGCCGGAACACCGATCGCCCGTCTGAGACAGGTACGAGTCGGTTTTAGGCCGCCTGCGACCTAGCGGTCCCAGGGCACGAGTGGGATTTGAGGCACCATGAAACTATCACTGTTGCTCGAGGCGTTGGAGGTGCGGGAGTTCAGGGGTGATCCTGACATGGAGATCGCTGAAATCCGATACGACTCGAGAATGGTTCGACCGGGAGACATGTTCGTGGCCGTTAAGGGACATGCCCTGGACGGACACGATTTCGTGGATGACGCGGTGGCGAAAGGCGCAGGGGCGGTGGTGGCCCAAAGGCTCCCTTCAGGCTTTCGTGGTCCGGCCGCCATTGTGGTCGAGGATTCACGAAGGGCCCTTTCGCGGCTGGCGGCGCGGTTTTATGGGAGACCCTGGGAAAATATGACGGTGGTGGGCGTGACCGGGACCAACGGTAAGACCACCACCAGTTATCTTTTGGAATCGATTCTCGGCGCGGCGGGTTTCATGCCCGGGGTGATCGGGACCATCGAATACCGTTTCGGCGGCCGGTGCATTCCCGCGGCCGTAACGACGCCCGAGTCGCTGGACCTCATGAGGACGTTGCGCTGGATGGCCGACGCCGGTGCGACACATGTGGTGATGGAAGTCTCATCTCACGCCCTCGACCAGGGTCGGATCAGGGACTGCCCCGTCGATGTGGCGGTATTCACGAATCTATCCAGGGACCACCTGGACTACCACGGGGACATGGATTCCTATTTCCAGGCCAAGAGCATCCTTTTTCGCGGCCTCGGAAAGGAACGCCTTAACGGCCGGGAGCGGGCCGTGGTCAACCTGGATGACCCGCGGGGCGGCGAGCTGGCCGCCCTGGCCCGGGCCCCGGTCTTCACCTACGGGCTGGGACCGGACTGCGACTTGAAGGCCGAGGCAATCCGGTTCGACCGCCGGGGCCTTTCCGCGATCCTGGACGCGCCCGGGCGGAAGTTCGCCGTCCATTCCCCTCTCCTGGGCAGATACAACGTGTATAACATACTGGCTGCGGCGGGGGCGGCCCTCTGCCTCGGGGTGGATCCGGAAGATGTGGCCGAAGGCGTGGGCCGCCTCGAAAAGGTGCCGGGCAGACTCGAACCGGTAAAGAACGCCAGGGGACTTTTCATCCTGGTCGATTACGCCCATACCCCCGACGCCTTGCTCAAGGCTCTTGAGGCCGTGCGACCGCTGGCAAGAGGTCGGCTTATCACCGTCTTCGGTTGCGGGGGGGATCGCGACCGGGGGAAGCGGAAGGAGATGGGTCTTGCCGCCGGGCAAAACAGCGACCTGGTGATCGTCACCTCGGACAATCCCCGCACAGAGGAACCCCACGCCATCATCTCCCAGGTGGAGGAGGGTGTCAGCGAAAGCGGTATGGCGCCTCTACAAGACGCCGAGTCGGCAGGAGACGGGGCTGGGGGATACCTGGTGGAACCCGACAGGGAGCGCGCCATCCACGTGGCCGTGGCTGCTGCCGGTCCCGAGGACCTGGTGCTGATCGCAGGCAAGGGGCACGAGGATTACCAGATCGTGGGCATGCACAAGAGACCCTTCGACGATCGTGTCGTGGCGGGGGCCGCGGCGGCGGGGCGGGACTCATGAGAGGGGCTTGCGAGGGCCTTACGGCTCGCATGATCCTGGAGGCTACCGGCGGCCGGGGTGTGGCAGGGGACCTTGAAAAGACGTTTGAGGGTCTTGAAACCGATTCCAGGCAGATCGGACCGCGTTTCATCTTCTGGGCCCTCCGGGGGGAACGGTTCGACGGGCACGATTTCGTGGCCGAGGCCGCCGAACGGGGAGCTTCGGGGGCCGTGGTCACGCCGGGGCGCTTTGGAGCATCGGATTTTGCCAAAGACTTCACCCTGATCGAGGTGCCCGACACCATGAAGGCCCTGGGTGACCTGGCGGCGTGGTGGCGGAGCAGGCACAAACCCTTTGTGGTGGCGGTCACAGGAAGCGCGGGTAAGACCACCACCAAAGAAATGATCGCGGAGATCCTGGCCCTGTCGGCCCCCACGCTCAAGACCGAGGGTAATTTCAATAATCTCATCGGTCTGCCCCTGACCCTCTTGCGCCTTCGGCCTGAAACGGAGCGGGTGGTGCTGGAGATGGGGATGAACCGGCCCGGTGAGATCGCCCGGCTCACCCGCATCGCCCGGCCCCACGTGGGCCTCATCACCAATGTGGCGAAGGCCCACCTGGAGGGGGTGGGCGATCTGGAGGGGGTGGCGAGGGCCAAGACGGAGTTGATCCGGGAAATGCCCGCCGATGGGCGGGTGGTTCTCAACGGGGACGATGCTTTGCTGCTGCGCACGGCCCGATCCATTCGTCCGGACGCCATGACCTTTGGCCTGGGTCAAGACAACGACGTGCGGGCCGTGGGCCTTGAAGTGGGCCGAAAGGGCGAGGTTTCCTTCACCCTGGTTTGCGGGAGCGGGCGCTGGCCGGTGAAACTGCCGGGGTACGCGCTTCAGGACGTACAAAACGCCCTGGCCGCCGCCGCCGTAGGCTTCTGCCTTCAGATCGACCCCGGGGAGATCATACTGGGCCTTGGGCGCTTTCGGGGCCTTCCGGGTCGTTTTCAGGTCACCGCGCTCCGGGACGGCGCAAGGCTTGTTGACGACACGTACAACGCGAATCCCGCTTCCTTGAAGGCGGGCCTCGAATCCCTCGAAGCGATGGCAGGGCCGGAGAGTGAAATCATCATCGGACTCGGCGAAATGATGGAACTGGGCGAGGAGACCCATTCAGCCCATCGGGAAGCGGGCCGAATGGCGGCCTCCCTGAAGCCGGTTCTCTTTCTCGCCCTGGGGGCCCACGGACCGGCCATGGTCCAGGGGGCCCTTGAGGGGGGGCTGGAGGAAGACAGGGTCCTGCTGATGAGATCCCACGAAGAACTGGCCCAAAGGATCATTGAGAGCACGGGCAGGGAGACCATAGTGTTCCTTAAAGGCTCCAGGATGGCGGGTATGGACCGCGTGGCCCGGCAAATCACGGACAGGTTGAAGTCGGCGGCTGCCGCTCCGACCGGCAAGGAAGAGACGGCATGCTCTACAAACTGATCTATCTATTTCACGGGGATGTCTCCTGGCTGAACGTGTTCCGGTACATCACGTTCCGTACGCTTCTTTCCGCCCTTACCGCTCTGGCGGTGTGCCTTCTTTTCGGTGGGCCCGTGATCCGGAGGCTTCGCGCCATGCAGGTGGGACAGCATGTGCGGGACGACGGCCCTCCGAACCACAAGGACAAGGAGGGCACCCCCACCATGGGGGGCTGTCTCATCATCCCCGCCGTGACGGCATCAACTCTCTGCTGGGCCGATCCGTTCAACCCATACGTGTGGCTCGTCCTTTTCGTGTGCATGGCCTACGGCGCCATCGGTTTCATGGACGACTACCTCAAGACGGTGCGGCGGACGAGCAAGGGCTTGAGCGCATCGGCCAAGTTTCTACTCCAGGTGGGCGCCGCGCTGATCGTGGCCTGGATCCTTTACGCCTACCCCGGGTATGACACGCGGCTCAACCTGCCGTTTCTCAAGACCGTTTCCCCCGACCTCGGCTGGTGGTACATACCGATGGTGGTGTTCATCATCACGGGCGCCTCCAACGCCGTGAACCTGACCGACGGCCTGGACGGGCTGGCCATCGGTCCCGTGACCGTGGCCTTCGGAACCTATCTGGTCTTCACCTACCTTTCCGGGCACGTGAGACTGGCCAACTACCTCCAGATCCCCTCCGTTCCGGGTGCGGGGGAGATGGCGGTCTTTTGCGGGGCGGTGGTGGGGGCGGGCCTCGGATTCCTGTGGTACAACGCCTTTCCTGCGGAGGTCTTCATGGGGGACGTTGGCTCGCTGCCCCTGGGGGCGGTCCTGGGTACCGTGGCCGTGATCACCAAGCAGGAGATCGTCCTGGCCCTGGTGGGGGGGCTCTTTGTATTCGAGGCGCTTTCGGTCATCTTCCAGGTGGCCTATTTCAAGATTACCGGGGGCCAGCGCATCTTTCGCATGGCCCCCATACACCATCATTTTGAGCTCAAGGGGTGGCCCGAACCAAAGGTCATCGTGCGCTTTTGGATCATCGCCATTATCCTGGCCCTCTTGTCCATCAGCACACTCAAGCTGCGCTGAGGGCCTTGGAGAGAGACGAGGGAAGAGATTTGGAGGTGAAGGGGAAAAAGATCATTGTGGTGGGTCTTGGTATCAGCGGCCTGTGGGCCGCTCGGTGGGCCTGCCGCCTCGGTGCCCGGGTGACGGTGAGCGAAATGCGCCGCGCGGAGGAGATGGACCCATCCTTGCTGGAGGAACTGGAAGAGCTGGGGGCCCGTTTCGAGGGGGGTGGTCATGATGAAAGATCGTTCCTCGGCGCAGACCTAGTGATCGTAAGCCCGGGCGTGCCCGCCGATCTGCCGGCCCTTCGGGCCGCAGGGGACAGGGGGATTCCCGTTCTGGGGGAATTGGAGGTGGCCTCCCGCTTTGTCAAGGCGCCCATCATAGCAGTCACCGGCAGCAACGGAAAGTCCACGGTTACAAGCCTCCTGGGAGATATCCTCAAGGCCTCGGGCCGAAAGGTGTTCGTGGGGGGGAACATCGGAACGCCCCTGATTTCCCTGGCCGCATCTCCCGAGCCCGTGGACCTGGTGGTTGTGGAGGTGAGCAGTTTCCAGTTGGACACCACCCGGACCTTTTCGCCCCATATCTCCATCCTGCTCAACATCTCCCCCGATCACCTGGATCGCTACGAAGGATTTGAGGCCTATGTGCGGTCCAAGTACCGCATCTTCATGAACCAGGGGCGGGGAGACTACCTGATCCTCAATGACGACGATACCAGGCTGAAGGCTCTGAGCCCGGCTACGAGGGCGGCCGTTCTACGTTACGGACTGGAACCCGGGCAGGGGCGCGACGCCTTTTGCCGGGGAGAGGAAATCGTGATGCTGCGGAAAGGCCGGACTGCCGCCGTCTGTAGTGTCTCTGATTTTTCGCTCCCCGGTGACCATAACCTGGGCAACCTGATGGCCGCGGTGCTTGCTGCCCGTCAGGTGGGTGTGGCGCCTCATGATATCCAGGCCGCCGTCTCTTCCTTCAAGGGTCTGCCACACCGCATGGAGGAGGTAGCCGAGATCGGGGGCGTTCGATTTTTCAATGACTCCAAGGCCACCAACGTGGACGCGGCGGTCAAGGCGGTGACAGGTCTCGGGCTTCCCATCGTGCTCATCGCCGGAGGTCGCCACAAAGGGGCCGACTACGCAGAACTGACCGAGGCCGCCTGCGGGCGTGTCAAGGGGGCGGTCCTGCTGGGGGAGGCCAGGGAAATCATGGCCGCCTCCTTCCAGGGAAAGATTCCGGTCCGCATGGCCCGGGACATGGAGCAGGCCGTGGCCATGGCGCACGCATGGGCCTCGCCGGGAGAGGCGGTCCTCCTCTCCCCGGCATGCGCCAGTTTCGACATGTTTGAAAGCTATGCACATCGAGGCCGCCTCTTCCGGGAAGCGGTGACGAGGTTGAGGGATGGGACAGGACAAAAACGTCCGGCACGCGGGCTATGATTACGGGCTCCTGATCCCCTACGTCTGCCTGCTCCTCTTAGGGCTGGTGGCCGTTTACAGCGCCAGTTCCCCCATCGCGGCGTACAAGATGGGGGACGGCAACTACTTTCTCAAGCGTCAGGCCATGTTTTGCCTGGGGGGCGTTGTTCTGATGCTGCTGGTGGGAAAAATTCCATGCACCCTTTACGCCAAGCTGGTCTACCCCATGCTTTTGGCAAGCCTGGGCCTCTTGATCGCTCTTTACCTGCCGGGGGTCGGCACGCGGGTGGGAGGAGCCATCCGCTGGATACGTTTTTCGGACTTTTCCTTTCAACCCTCGGAGTTCGCAAAGTTCCCTCTGGCGGTATATCTGGCCTACTCCATGGCCAAGAAGGGCTCGGAAATGCGGACCCTGTCTCGTGGGCTCTTTCCCCACCTGATGGTCTCCCTGTGCTATATCGCGCTGATATATTACCAGCCGGATCTCGGGACATGCGTCATCATCGGCTCTTGGGTGCTCATGTGCCTGTTCGTGGGGGGCGTGAGACTCAGGCACCTGCTCGGCGTATTCCTGGTATTCGTACCGGTGTCGGCCTGGCTCGTGATCCGGGAGCCCTACAGGGTCAAGCGGTTGTTTGCGTTCATGAACCCTTGGGAGGATCCCCAGGGGATCGGATTTCAGATAATTCACTCTTACCAGGCCTTCGGATCTGGTGGGATCTTAGGGGTGGGCATCGGTGACAGCAAGCAGAAGCTCTTCTATTTGCCTGAGCCTCACACCGATTTCGTGCTGTCCATCGTAGCAGAAGAGATGGGCCTGGTGGGGGTGGCGGCGGTGATCGTCCTTTTCGGGGTCCTGATCGCCAGGGGGATCCGTATTTCCCTGCGAGCGCCGGACCTCTACAGCAGTTACCTGGCCATGGGGTTGACGGCCCTGATCGGGATGCAGGTCTTGGTGAACATGGGGGTCGTCATGGGCCTGCTCCCCACCAAGGGTCTGACACTGCCCCTGATCAGCTACGGCGGTTCGTCACTGATCGTGACTTCCCTTTTCGTGGGGGTGCTGCTGCGCATCTCTTCCAGGTCCTGAGGAGGCCGGGAATATGGTGGGGGCCGGGACAAAAAAGTCACCCAAGGTGGTGATTGCAGGGGGGGGGACCGGGGGGCACATCTTCCCCGGGATCGCGGTGGCCCGGGAATTCAAGCGGCGGTTTCCACAGGCGGAGGTCTTGTTCGTGGTGGGGCAAAAGGAGATGGAGGCCGAAATCGTCAGACGCCACGGGTTCCCGTATGAGAGCCTAAATGTGGAGGGAATCAAGGGACGGGGCTGGCTCAGGGCCCTGGCTGTGGGGGTGCGCCTGCCGGGAAGTGTGATTCGCTCCGCTGCGATGATCGGTCGCCTGGATCCTGACGTGGTGCTGGGCATGGGGGCCTACTCGTCGGGTCCTCTATGCCTGGCCGCGTGTCTCCGGGGAGTTCCCACGGCCATTCACGAGCAGAATTCGACCCCCGGCCTCACGAACCGGATCCTGGCTCCCTGGGTGCGAAGGACCTTCGTGTCCTTCGAAGAGAGCATCCCTCTCCTCAGGGCCAGGAGCATCGAAATGACGGGGAACCCGGTGCGGGAGGAACTTCTCGGTGAAAGAACGGCTTCGCCCCGGCCCAAGGGGACCTTTCGCCTGCTGGTGGTGGGCGGAAGCCAGGGGGCGCGGGCCGTGAACAGCGCTTTCGTGGAGGCCTTGGCATTGCTCAAGGGGGAAGGATGGAAGCCGGGCGTGCTCCATCAGGCAGGGCCCGGTGATTACGAAACGGTCGCGAAGGCCTATGAAGATCGGGGACTGGAGGGCCGGGTAGTCCCCTTTATCGAAGACATGGGCCGGGCCTACCAGGAAGCGGATTTGGTGATCAGCCGGGCGGGTGCCACCACCATCGCAGAACTGGCGGCCCTGGGAAAACCTTCGGTCCTCGTGCCGTACCCCTATGCCGCCAACCGCCACCAGGATACGAACGCCAGGGCCTTGGCCGACGTCGGGGGGGCCGAGGTCATCCCCCAGGAGGAACTGGACGGCCCGCGGCTGGCACGCTGTATCACGCGATATATGAAGGACCCGGAGGCGCTCCGGGCCATGGGGGCATGCGCACGGGCCAAGGGAAAACCAGAAGCCGCCCGCCTCATCGTGGACCGCCTCCTGGAGATGATCTCATGAAGAGACAGTTCGGAAAGGCCAAACATATCCACTTCGTGGGCATAGGCGGCATCGGGATGAGCGGCATCGCCGAACTCCTGATCAACCTGGGCTACAAGGTGAGCGGTTCGGATCTCAAGGAAACCGCCGTGACCCGGAGGCTTGCGGAGATGGGCGGAAGGATTTTTTCAGGGCATCGCGGTGATCACATCGAGGGCGCCGACGTGGTGGTCTACTCCTCCGCCGTTTCACCGGAAAACGAGGAGGTGGCGGCCGCCAGGGAGCGATCCATCCCAGTGATCCCCCGGGCCGAGATGCTGGCCGAACTGATGCGGCTCAAATACGGAGTGGCCGTGGCCGGGGCCCACGGCAAGACCACAACCACCTCCATGGTGGCTTCCATCCTCACTGCGGGACACCTTGATCCCACGGTGATCATCGGGGGACGGCTGGACATCTGGGGCGGGTCCAATGCCAAGCTGGGCCAGGGCGACTTCCTGGTGGCCGAGGCGGATGAAAGCGATGGCTCCTTTTTGGCCCTTTCGCCCACGTTGGCCGTGGTGACCAACATCGACTACGAACACATGGACCACTACGGCAGCATGGACGCCATCCGGCAGACCTTCGTGGATTTCATCAATAAAATTCCATTTTACGGCGTGGCGGTCCTTTGTCTTGACAACGAGGAGATCCAGGGGATCATCCCTGCCCTCAAGAAGAGGTATCTTACCTATGGAATGAATTCGCAGGCGGATATCCGCGCCAGGGACGTGGAACACGATGGGTTGGGGATGCGCTTCCAACTGGAAGTACGGCAGCAGCCTATGGGTTCCATATATATGGACATGCCGGGGGAGCACAATGTTCTCAACGCCCTGGGGGCCTTGGGGATCGGACTGGAGCTGGACCTGGACCTCGACGTCATCCGCGAAGGGCTGAGACACCTGGGCGGCCTGGCCCGGCGGTTTCAGGTGAAGGGCGAGGCCGGGGGTGTTCTGGTACTGGACGATTACGGCCACCACCCCAGCGAAATCATACCCACGCTCAAGACCGCCAGGACCTGTTGGCCTGAAAGAAGACTCGTCGTGGTTTTTCAGCCACACCGTTATACTCGCACCCGGGCGCTGTTCGACCGGTTCGTGCTGGCATTCAACGAGGCGGATGTCCTGATCGTAGCTCCCATTTACGAGGCCGGTGAGCGTCCCATCGAAGGAGTGAGTTCTGAGCGGCTGGCGCAGGGGATCAAGGAGCACGGGCATAAGGGTGTCCACCTCTGTGGCAGCAGGGAAGAGGTGGCCCTCCTGTTGGAGTCCACCATTCGTCCCGGCGACGTGGTGATGACCTTGGGGGCCGGAAACATCCACGAGGAGGGCGAAGCACTGCTTCGGTCCCTCGAGCGTTTCGGGGGGCGCACGGGGTCTCGCCCCACATGACGGGGATGACCCGGGGAGGCGCAGGCACGGGACCATATGGACCACGCCCGGAAAAAAGCGCTGCAGGACCTGTTCGGTGACAGGATCCGGTTCCACCACTCCCTTGCCGCGTACACCACTCTTCGCGTGGGAGGAAGGGCGGAGGCCTTTTTCGAGGCCCACACGGCCGGGGAGCTGGCAAGACTCATCGGGTTCCTGTCCTCTTCCGGGATTCCGTATTTCGTCCTGGGTGCCGGAAGCAACCTTGTCGTGCCGGACGAAGGCGTTCGCGGAGTGGTGATTCTGCTGAGGGGACTGTTGGCGGGTGTGGAGAAGGGTCCGGGGGAGCCTCCCTCGATCCTGGTGGGCGCGGGATTCCCGCTGCCCGATCTCCTGACGTTTTGCCGCAGGGAAGGGCTCGGCGGACTCGAGTTCCTGGCAGGGATCCCAGGTACCATGGGGGGAGCCGCCATCATGAACGCCGGGGCCTTCGGGAAGGAGACGGGCTCGGCGGTCGTGGAGATGGAGGTGATGGACCGCCGGGGGCAGGTGTTCCGTAGGAGGCGGGATGAACTCCGTTTTCGGTATCGTGGACTGGATCTCCCTACGGGATGGGTGGTCTTGCGCGTCAGGATGGTGTGCGAGGCGTCTGATCCCGCCACGGTGGGTGGAAGGATTGCGGTGTATCTCAAAAGGCGGAAGCTGAGTCAGCCCCTCGATCACCCGAGCGGCGGATCGGTCTTCAAGAACCCGCCGGGCCGTCACGCGGGAAGACTCCTGGAAGAAGCGGGACTCAAAGGGAAACGGGTCGGGGGGGCCATGATCTCCACGAAGCACGCCAACTGGATCGTCAACACGGGCAACGCCACGGCGCGGGATATCCTTGAGTTGATGCGGCTGGCCCGGCGCACCGTTGAAGAAAAGACGGGCGTCTTATTGGAGCCCGAGATCAGGATCCTGGGACAGTGAGATCCGGAAAAAAAATGAAAAGGACCTCCGTGGGGAAGGGACGAAAAGCCCCCCGCCGGGCCGGAAGGGGAGGCGGCCGGTGGGCGGGCCGCTTCAAGGCCGTGAGCGGCTGGGTCTTGAGGGTTGCGACCGTGGGTGGGGTGTGCCTCGGGGCGAGCATACTTTTCGTGTCCTTCTATCAGTACCTCTTGTCCTCTCCCCACATCCGGATGGAAAAGGTGGTCTTTCACGGAGCCTCCGGCGAGATCCAGCGCGATCTGATGGCGCGGGCCGGTCTTGCGTCCGGGGCCAATCTCCTGGCCCTCAAGCTCAGGGATGTGCGGCGAAAGATGGAAACTCATCCCTGGGTGCGCCGGGTGGCGCTGGAAAGGCAGTTCCCGCACACCCTTCTGGTGCGGGTGGAAATGCATGAGCCCGTGGCCGTGGTGCTCCTCGAGCGGTTGTACTACATGAACGCCCGCGGTGAGCTCTTCAAGGCCGTGGGAAAGGGAGAGGTAGTTGACTATCCGGTGGTCACGGGAGTGCCGAAAGACCGCGACGCCCGCTGGAAAGCGCTTCAGGAGGTCGCCGGGATCCTGTCCGCTCTGGCCGGGGAACGGAATCCCGCGCCGACGGAAAAGGTCTCCGAGATCCACATGCAAGAGCGGGGAGGCGTCTCGGTCTATTTCGAGCATCTGGACGTTGAGGTGAAACTCGCCGACGGAAGCGTGAAGGATCAGATCCGGGCGCTCCGAAAGGTGATCGCGCACCTCGAGACCACGGGAAGGCTCGGACATGCGCGGGTCATCGATTTCAATTACGGCGACGGCGCGGTGGTCTCCTTCGAGAGAGGTTATAAACCCGTGAGAGGCTGAGGTACCTGAAAATGTCTGGTGAAATCATCGTCGGTCTGGATATCGGGACCACGAAAATCTGCGCCATCGTCGCGGATGTTCGCCCCGGGAGCATCGAAATCATCGGCATGGGGAGTCATCCTTCGGAAGGTCTCCGGAAAGGCGTAGTGATCAATATCGATCACACGGTCAATTCCATCAAGGAGGCCATCGAGGAGGCGGAGACCATGTCCGGATGCGAGATAACCTCCGTTTACGCCGGTATTGCCGGGGGGCACATCAAGGGGTTCAACAGCCATGGAGTGATTGCACTCAAGGACAAGGAGGTGACCCGCAAGGACATTGAGCGCGTCATCGAAGCGGCAAGCGCCGTGGCCATCCCCATGGACCGGGAAGTTATCCACACCCTGGTGCAGCAATTCATCGTGGATGAACAGGACGGTATCGAGGACCCTCTGGGGATGAGCGGAGTGAGGCTGGAGGCCAAGGTGCACATAGTCACGGGCGCCGTGACCTCGGCCCAGAACATCATCAAGTGCGCCAACCGGGCGGGACTCGACGTCTGCGACATCATCCTGGAGTCTCTGGCCTCCAGCGAGGCGGTGTTGACCTCCGAGGAACGCAATCTGGGCGTCGCCCTGCTTGATTTCGGGGGCGGGACCACCGACATGGCGGTCTTCTCCAAGGGCGCCATCACCCATACTTCCGTTCTCGCCCTGGGAGGGGACAACTTGACCTACGACATCGCCGTGGGGCTGCGCACGCCCAAGAAGGAAGCGGAAAAGATCAAGATGAAATACGGCTGCGCCCTATCCTCCATGATCGGGGCGGACGAGACCATCGAGGTGCCGGGGGTGGGAGGGCGCAAGCCGCGAGTGCTTTCCCGCCAAGTCTTGGGGGAGATCCTGGAGCCGCGGGTGGAGGAAATTTTTGCCCTGATCTACAACGACCTGGTTTCTTCGGGGTACGAGGGCAACATCAGCTCCGGCGTGGTGGTCACCGGGGGGTCCGCGGAACTTCAGGGGATCACCGAGATGGCGGAGCAAATCTTCAACGCCCCCTCCCGCGTGGGATACCCCACGGGCATGGGGGGGCTCGTGGAGGTGGTCAACAAGCCCATGTACGCCACCGGCGTGGGACTGGTGCTATACGGGGCAAAGAAGAGCAAGGAGCAGAAGAAATTCAGGATCCGGGACACTAACATCTTCAACCGGGTCATGAGCAGGATGAAGAAATGGTTCAAGGACGTGGTTTGAACAACCAACAAAGGAGGGACAAAATGAAATTCGAATTCGTGGAGGAGAAACGGCGATACGACGCAAAAATAAAGGTGGTGGGCGTGGGCGGCGCCGGGGGCAACGCCATCAACAATATGATTGCGGCTAAGCTCAAAGGCGTCGACTTCGTTGCGGCGAACACCGACAGCCAGGACCTGGATCGGTCTGCGTGTCCTTACAAATTGCAACTGGGCATGACGGTGACGCGGGGTCTGGGTGCCGGGGCGGACCCCGAGGTGGGAAAGATCTCCGCCGAGGAGAGCATCAATGAGATCCGCGAGGCGGTTGAGGGATCAGACATGGTATTCGTCACCGCCGGCATGGGCGGGGGGACAGGCACGGGAGCCGCACCCATCATTGCAAGGGAGAGCAAGAACTGTGGGGCGTTGACCGTGGCGGTGGTGACCAAACCCTTCCACTTCGAGGGCGACAAACGCATGAAACGGGCCCTGGGAGGTATCGAGGAACTGAAAAAGGAAGTGGACACCCTCATCGTGATCCCCAACGAAAGACTCAAGGCGGTAGGCGGAAAGGGTACCACTTTCCGGGAGCTGATCGCAAGGGCCGACGAGGTTCTGCTCCAGGCCGTCAAGGGCATCTCGGATCTCATTATGAGCACGGGTTTCATCAACCTGGACTTCGCGGACGTCAAGAAGGTGATGGAGCACATGGGGACCGCCATCATGGGTACGGGTCGGGCCAGCGGGGAAAACCGGGCCACGGAGGCGGCTCAGATGGCCATCAACAGTCCGTTGCTGGAAGACCTTTCCATCAGCGGCGCCAAGGGCCTCCTCATGAACATCACCGGATCACCAGACATGACCATGGAAGAGATCGACCAGGCATCCAGCTACGTGAAGGAAGAGGTTCACCCGGATGCGGAGATCTTCTGGGGCGTGGTGTTCGACGAGAATATGGGGGATGAAATCCAGGTGACCGTTATCGCCACCGCCATAGACAGCGAGAAGCGGAAAAACGTGGTTAAGCTCAGGGATGTGAGTCCCGAGGAGGCTGCCCAGGAATGGACGGTGCGAATCAACGGGGAGACTCTGGATACGCCCACGTTCCAGCGTGAGCCCATCTCCCATGTCAACCGGGCCGAGGCAAATGCCGGCACGCGGGGTCTGATGGGCAAGTCCTTTTTCAAGGACAACCTGGACTATCCCACGTTCCTGAGGGCCAAGGCCGACTGAACGTGCAAGCGCTGATTTCCCTTTACAGGAACAGACTGGCGCGCGAGAAAGGCGCCGTCAAGAAGGATTGGGGCGGAAGGCTGGCCGTGGCCCTGGCCTACCCCAATCACTACCGCGTGGGGATGTCCAACCTGGGATTCCAGGTGGTCTACCACCTTCTCAACCGGCGCGACGATGTGGCGGCGGAGCGTGTCTTCCTGCCTGAAGGTCGTGAAATGTCCCTCTACCTTCAGTCGGGAAGACCCCTGCTCTCCCTCGAAACCCAGAGACCTCTCGAAGCCTTTCACATCATCGCATTCTCCATCTCTTTCGAGACCGACTACCTCCATGTCCTGAAAATTCTTGAGATGGGCAGGATCCCGTTGCTGGCCAAGGAGAGGGATGAAACCCATCCCCTCGTCATGGCCGGGGGGGTCACGACATTCCTGAACCCGGAACCGCTGGCGCCCTTCATGGACCTGTTTCTCCTAGGCGAGGCCGAGGGCCAGTTGGACGCCTTTGTGGAGCGGATCAGGGATGCCGGGCACCGGTCCAGGGAATCCCTTCTCATGGAGATGGCCCTCGGCCTCGAATCGGTCTATGTCCCGGCCTTGTATCGGCCTCGTTACCTAAAAGACGGCACCCCCGGAGGTATGGATCCCCTGGATTCGAGGCTTCCCCCGAAGATCAAGGCCCCCCGGTTTCAGTCCCTTGATGCAATGGTTTCTCGAAGCCTGGTGACCGGGCCGGACATGGAATTCGGCGATCGAATCCTTGTGGAGGTGGGGAGGGGATGCGGGAGGTCGTGCCGGTTTTGCGCCGCAGGCTATGTGTATCGTCCACCCAGGAGCCGATCCCCTGAAGTCTTGAAAAAAACCGTCCAAGAAGCGATATCCTCGTGCGGCCGGGTGGGACTCATGGGGGCCGCGGTGTCGGATGTTCCCGGCATCTTACAAATCACACGGCTCGTGGTGGATGCGGGCGCCGGTTTTTCCATATCCTCCCTTCGGGCGGATACCCTGGATGATGAGTTGGTGGCACACCTCGACCGCGCGGGTCAAAAAAGCATCGCACTGGCCCCTGAGGCGGGCACCGAAAGGCTCAGGCGGGTCATCAACAAGCACCTGACCGAGGAGCAGATCGCAAAGGCCGTACAAACGGTGGCCCGCCGGGGGGCATTCAACCTGAAACTCTACTTCCTTCTGGGCCTTCCCACGGAGACCATGCAGGACGTGGAAGGGATCGTGAAACTGGTAAAAAAGATTCGGCATCATATGGTAAAGGCCTCGGCACGAAGGGGAACCATGGGCAGAATCCGGCTGAGCGTCAATTGTTTCGTTCCCAAGCCGTTCACTCCGTTCCAATGGTTTCCCTTGGAAGAGGTCTCCTCTCTCAAGTCCAAACAGAAATGGCTCAAAAAGGCCGTCGAGACCCTGGGGGGTGTGAACGTTTCCCTGGACGTTCCCAAGTGGGCGTATGTGCAGGCGCTTCTTTCCATGGGGGACCGTCGGGTGGCGCCCATACTCCTCAATGCCCATCGGCTGAATGGGAACTGGAAAACGGCGTTGCGTGCCTCGGAGACGAATCCCGATTTCTTTGTTTACCGTCCCAGGGAACTGGACGAGATCCTCCCCTGGGATTTCATCGACCACGGCATCGACAAGTCCCACCTCATGCGTGAATACGGGCTGGCCTTGCGGGGCACGGAATCGGAGCCGTGCCGCGTGGGGGAGTGCAAGCGCTGTGGCGTGTGCCCTGATCCCGGAGGAGTACAGGGGGGAGTTTCTCGTTGACTCCAGGGCAGAAATGTCCTAGGTTATTGTAAATTTTCTTTGCGCCCGGTGGGAGCCGCCCCCCTTATGGTGGGCAATGGAAAGCCCCTGGGGGACGGCGCAACCTCACCCAACGGATCATTTCGGGGAAGGCTCATGAAACACTGGCTCATTGCGATCGCACTGCTCCTGGCCGCCTGGGATATGCCGGGCGTGGGGCAAGCCCCCGCCCAGGCCCAGCCCAACCTCCGGGCCATGAAGATGAGGGCTCGGACCGTGACCCTCAGGAAAAACCGATACGTGGGCCATGTACTGGACGAAAACAGGATCTCTTACCGTTTGGACGAGCATGGAATCATCACCCGTGTCAACCTGGACGGGGAATGGCAGGCGGTCGAAAGGATCGACGTAGTCCCCATGACCCGTTTTTTTCGGGGGCTCACCGAAGTGGTGGGACACGAGGTGTACATATTTACTCCCACCCAGACCATCCGCCTCTATTCCAATCGCGTAGCCAGATGAGACCTACCCCTGGCCTCGAGCCCATTCCGTCCCTGGAAGGAGGTACCACTCCCCTAAGGCGCTGATCGCTTGCCCGTCAGCTCGTGGATTTCGATCTTGACTACGGTGGTTAGTGCCGTTTTCTTGGGCGGGAAAGAAAAGGATCGGTTCGCGTAGTGCGCCATTAAGTGGTTGAGGCCGTGCTCTTTTTCGGAAATATCTTCAAGGATGAGGGCGGTACCGAATCCGATGACGCTGCGGTACCGGACGCCCCAATCGCAAGCATGCTCCGCCTCAAGCATCCCTTCCACAATATCGAATTCGAAACATACCTCGCGGTTTTTTCGGATAATATCCAGCTTCTTGCCCTGCCCGGCGCAGTGGAAGTAAAGGGCCTTGCCGTCATATCCGAAGCAGAGCGGCACGATATAGGGTCGTCCGTTGTCCGAGAGTGAGAGACGAAAGACCTGGCTGCTGCGAATGATGTCGTCTATTTCCGCCCGATCCCGGATTTCCCTGTCGCTTCTCCTCATAGGTTTACCTCCAAGCCGTCGAAGGCCACGGTCACGCGGCGGGCAAGGCCTCGGTCTGTCAGGATTCGCTCCACGGTCTCCTGCCACTGGGCCTGGTTTCGGGGAATCGGGTAGGGTTTCCCGCCGGAAGGGGGCCTCAACGGGTCCAGGGGTTCATACTTCTTCGTCATGGCGTTGGCAGGATCCCCGGGCACCTGGTCAGCGTCCCCCATGTGGATCAGAAAGGTCTCCCGCTCCGGGTCGAAACGCCTGATGAACTCAAGGGCCCGTTGAAAGCTCATGTGCCGGGGCGTGTTCTTGGCCGGCTCGTTCAGCCAGAAGGCCTGAATCACCAGGTAGTCGGGCCGTTTGATTTCAGCGGGAAATTCCGGCAGGTCCACCAAATCGCTGGTGTAGACGAGGCGCAGGGGGCGGGAGCTCACGTTTTTCGTTTTTACCAGAAAACCCACGGAGCCGGAGGCAAAACGGCCGTGATCCGTCTTGAACGGAAAGACGTTGAAGCGGGCCGCTTCGAACCAGCGTCCGGGCTCAACAAGATGGGGCGAGATCACGCCCATCTCCTCCAGGTATCCGAACCTCACGGAGATGGTCTCCCAGCTTTTTGGCGTGAGATAGACCGGTATGGGTTCAAAGGTCCCCCTGGGGGCGACGCGCTTGTAGGCAAAAAGCTCGTCCAGTCCGAGATAGTGGTCGCCGTGTTCATGGGAGATGAGCACGGCATCCGGCCGGTCCACGCCGTGCCTTGCCAATTGCCCCTTGATGTCGGGTCCGCAGTCCAGGAGCAATGTGGAAGGTCCTGAGAGCAAAAGGGCGCTTCGCTCCCGCTTTTCCCTCTTCCGTCTCATGTCGCGGCAGATGAGACAATCGCAGCTCAATTCCGGTAGCCCCCAGGCGGCGCCGGTCCCTAGAAATGTGAGCTTCAGCGTTTGATCCGGGGATGGGTGATTCATGGCAATGTATTCAGGACAGGATTCGGTCCCGGATGTCTTTCAAGTTGGCGGTGATATGCTCGATCAACGATCGGTTCATCCCTTCTCCACCGGCCCTTGCGACCTCACTTTGCAACTCGTTTATCAGGCGGATGGTCTTTCTGGCTCCCAGGGCCTGTTTCAACTGCAGGATCATGAGAAAGAGGAGTTTGTTGAAAGAGGAGGAAAGGATGAGATAACCGGCGAAAGGACCGTACATCTTTTCGTAACGCTCGCGGATGCTCCCCGCGGCCAGCCAGGGGTCAGCCTCACCTAAGCCGACCCCTTCGAACAGCTTTCGGCTGGGTCCCTTCAATTCTTTCAGGCAGGCCCCCACTACCTCCTCGAAACCGGCATCCAGGGCCGCGGTCACACGGGGCCGCAAGCTCTCCAGGATTGCCACGTAGAGGTCGGCCGCCTGTGCGTAGTCTGTCTTGCCGGGCGCCACGGGGCGGGTCCTGCTCTTCGTTTCTTCGCACGCGGGCGTGACCATGCCCAGGAAAAGCAGGACACAGATATTGCGGTAAAGCATCTCGTGGTCCATCCCCGTAATGGACGTCATGTCACCGATCGTCCTGCCGCCCTTGACAAGGGAAAGGACTCCCCGCTCCTCCCCGTTCAGGAGGTCCAGACGCAGGGTGCGCTCCGGGTCGTCGACGCGCTGGAATCGAGCCTGCGGCCCTGCAACGAACCGCTTGAAAAAAGAAGGCCTATTCACTTCGCGAAGGACCTCAGCGAGGACCTCCAACAGGTCCTGGTCACCACTGGAGAGGGGTTGCATCGGCACTTCGGCCGCCTCAAAGGATACGGCCGCACCTTCTGCGGCAAGGGCTGCTGAAAGGTGATGGCGCGCCCGCAGCCTGATGAATGTGTCCCAGGTCACGGGGGTGACGAGATTCCGCTCCAGGAGCATAAGTCCCAGGGTTTCGGAGGCCTCACCCCGGAGGGCCAGCAGATCCTTGAGCTGGTCTCGGCTCAGGCCTTTGCTCCTCGCGATTTCCCTCAAGAAGGGAGTCTCGAAGTCCAGCCCGTCGGCATGGACCAGCAGGCCCCCGTTCAAGTGAAGCCGTATGCAGGAGTCTCCGGTCCGGAAACTGAGGATGCCCACCTCCTGCTCGTAGTAGAGATAAGGCAGCAGCCTGCAAAGGTCCGTTCCGGCGGAGTTGAGGTCGCTCTGGGGCATGGGCGATGTCACGGGTCCTGTGAGAAAACAGCGCAAATACTACATGGAATCTCATAACAGAACAGAGAATGTGTGACAACGCAAATATCCGGCGGATTCCTTTCCTTGGGGCCTCCGTACCCTGCGCAGGGCGGCCTATGGGGCTGTGCCAGGTGCAGGATTCCACGTGGCGGACCGCGCGACGAAGATCCATCCCCGGATCGATCCGGTCTCCCACGTCAGCCGCGCCGGAGCGGATTCATTCATCCTCAGCGGGCCGTACGGTCTTGGTCCCCGGGTGTTTCGAGGTCTGGCAGGTTACGGATGCGGATCGCTTCAGCTTTCCTCCTCCAGGAGCCTCTCCCTCTTCAACCATGGCTTGGACCGCTCGAAATTTTTTTTGGCTATATGGGTCCTTGCAAACCCTCCCTCACCGGGCGGGGTGAAATCCTCCGCCTTCAGGCCCATGGCAAGGCAGAAGTCATTGAACCCTGCGTCCATCTCCGAACTGAAACCCATGGTGTCCTGCATCCTGTTGATGGATGATTTGGCGATACTGGTCCAGAACGGGAAGCTGAGATAGTTTTCCGCCACGCGTTCTGCATAGGCCAGGGTCTCTGTCTCAAGCTCTTCCCGGGGATAAAGCCGGTTCACGAACCCGTATCTAAGGGCCTCGACCGCGGTTATGAAGCGGTGTTCCAGAAGGATCTCCTTGGCCTTGCGGGGTCCTAGGTCCCAGGGGATGGAGAAATATTCCACCATCCCGGGGAGGAAAAGGCTGTCCCGCGCCGCGAAAATGACGTCCATGGCAGCAGCGATCATCCAGCCGCCGAAGATGCAGTAGCCGTGGACCATGGCCACCGTGGGTTTGGGGAAGTTTCGCCAGGAGAGGGTTTTCTCAAGATAGTATCTCCTCATGTCACGGAATTTGCGGTAGCGGTCCGGGCCGCGCTGTAGCGACAGACCGTGTCGATCCCGATAGTCCTTTTCCTCCTGTGTGCCGATGTCGTGTCCCGCCGAAAAGGCCCTGCCCGCCCCCGAGAGCACGACGGCCCCGCACTGCTGGTCCTCCTCGGCCAGTTTGAAGGCCGCGTCCATCTCTTCCAGCAGGCCGTATCCCTGCGCATTTAGATATCGGGGACGGTTCAAGATGATGCGGGCCACCTTGCCGGGTCGGTACTCTATTTGCTCGAAAGTCATGACTGCTTCCTCCTGTGTAGAATAACGTGAGTTTGCCGGGCAAACGATTTCAAGACAAGAGAAAGGCCCCGCGTCCGCCTCTTTCCCGCTCATGCCTTCAGGTGCCGGGCGAGGAGGGCTCCTCCGAGCATTAGCACACCGGTCAGCGTGATGCCGAGGCCGAAGAAGCCCGCGTCGCCCGCGTAGCCGATTCCCGCCGGGATAGCGCCTGCGCCCAGAAGAAAGGCCAGGGGAACGGTCACGGAGACCGCAACGTTTCGTGCCCCTGACGTCGTGACGGCGGACAGGGCCGCGAAGGCGGCGGGGAAAAAGCATACTGCCACCAGGGGCTGGAGAAAGACCATGGTGATCACCCAGGAGCCCCTAACCACGCCCAGCATGACGGTCAGGGTCCCGGTGATCGCAAGCACTCCGGTCATGGTCTTGTGCGGGCCCAGGCGGTCGGAAATCCAACCCCCCAAAAAAGCCATTGGAATCGCACCGATCCTGGATGATGCGATCCAGGTGTTGGCAAGGCCGCGGTCGATCCCGTGATCGGTCACCAGGTAGAGGGGAAGCACGTTGAAAAGTCCGAGGGTACCCGTGATGCCCACACCGAAAAGCGTCATGATCATCCAGAATCCCGGCACCCGCAGGAGGTCTTTCAGCGCCCTTGCAGCGGGCGCCTGTCCCCGGAAACGCCCCCCCTTGCCGAATAGGGCGAAGGCCAGTCCCGCGCCCACGGAAAGGAAGCCCAGGGCCCCGAACACGGAACGCCACGAAAACCACCTCAAGAACAGCTCCGCCACGAGGGGCGCCGCAACGAAGCCCAGGTTGGGGGCTGTTTCGTGAATCGCAATAGCCCTGCCCCAGTGCCGGGGGTCGATCATCTGTGTGAGGGTGGCGATGCCCGAGGGCAGGTAAAAGCCCGATGCGAGACCCAAGACCAGAAGGCCCGCCCGCACGGCGAAAAGGGTTTCCGTGAAGACAAGGCCGATCAGAGCCAGACCCACGGTCATGGAGGAGAGTAAGATGGTCTTACGGTGGTTGATCCGCGAGGAGACGAGGCCGGAAAGGAATATGGAAACGAAATAGCCCAGGGAGATGAACAGGAAAAGGGATGCAGCCTGTCCGTGGCCGATCTTCATCTCGCCCTCGATGGCGGGGAGGAGAGGTGCGGCCACGATGCGCGATACGAAATTCAGGAAAAAGATCCCTGTAAGAAGCAGAAGGGAACTCAGGTGGTCGGTGAGGGATCCGCCGCCCGGAACGGCTGATCCGTCTGTCCCGTGGGTTGCTTCGCTGACCGGTGAGGGGCTCGAGCTGTGGGGCATGGGGTGTCCAGGTCCTTTTGCGGCGTACCGTTCCGGATCGGGGCGGACGCTGTCTTGGCCGAATCTTATTTTATATCCGGAAATGCGGGTGGAATCAACCCCGGAGACCCGAAGCATCAGGGTGATTTTGTTCTGTTGTATCTAGAAAATAAGATCAAGCACTTAAATAAAATCCTGGACAACGGCTTCCGGATGGAGTACATAGGCAGCCCTATGACCCTTCATCCCGG
>JAFDIS010000145.1 GCA_019307945.1 Deltaproteobacteria bacterium
ATCACGGATCGCAAGAAAGACATCATCGTCACGGCGGGGGGCAAGAACATCACGCCTCAGTATATCGAAAACAAGCTCAAATCGAGCCTCTACATCAACGATGCCGTGGTGATCGGCGACAAACGCAAGTTTCTCAGCGCCCTCATAATGATCGACGAGGACAACGTGGTCAAGTACGCCCAGGACCACAAGATCCAGTTCTCCACGTACAAAGATCTCACCCTGAGCCCCGAGGTGGTGGCCCTGATCCAGACGGAGGTGGACCGGGTGAACGAGACTCTGTCGCGGGTGGAACAGGTGAAGAAATTCACCATCCTGCCCAAGAAACTCTATGAAGAAGACGGCGAAGTCACCCCCACCATGAAGGTCAAGCGAAAGTACGTCAACGAGGCCTTCAGCGATCTCATCGAGGCCATGTACCGCTAGCCTTTCCTCCCACGGACACCGAATCCGTGGTTTGAAAATAGGCCCTGAGTCCGTTATAAAGGTTCAAATCCCCGGGGCGTGCCTTCGGGGGACCGGGGCGGGTGGGCCCCCGGGAGCGTTCAATCGCGCCAGGGGGAGGGCCATTGCAAAGGGACCGATCCTCGGGCCCCGCATCCCGGATGCAAACGGTCCTCATCCTGTGCGTTCTTACGCATGGCCCGGATATCCGAAGGAAAATACCGCCTGAAGGAAACATACCAGAGGAGGGAAAAGAGGGATGGAAAAACCCATTGACGCGTTCTGGCTCAAGAGACTCGAGGACCTCAAGGAGGCCCTGGAGGCAAATCACTTCGAGGTCCACATTACGCAGACCGCCGCATCGGCCAGGGAGCTGTTTCTCGAAGAAATCCTGCCGGGGCTCGAGGTCAAGACCGTCTCCTGGGGGGGGTCCATGACTTTCATGGCCACGGGACTTTATGAAATAATGCGGGACGATGATCGCTACGAGGTGCTGGACGCCTTCAAACGGGACGTGCCCCGGGAGGAACTCATAGAGATCAGAAGGCAGGCGCTCCTGGCGGATCTTTTCCTTACCGGCACGAACGCCGTGACGGAAGACGGCCAACTGGTGAATCTGGATATGATAGGGAACCGAGTCTGCGGGATCACGTTCGGTCCCAGGCACGTGGTGATCTTCGTGGGGCGCAACAAGATCGTCTCGGACCTGGACGAGGCTATGGTCCGCGTGAAGAATTACGTGGCTCCGGTCAACGCCATGCGCCTGGACATGAAAACGCCCTGCGTCAACACCGGCTATTGCGAGGAGTGCAACAGCCCCCAGCGGATTTGTAACACCTGGACCATTACCGAGAAATCTTTTCCAAAGGGAAGAGTGAAAGTTGTGCTGATCAACGAGGATCTGGGATTCTAGCAGGGTGCTGAAAAACGCGCCAAGCCCGGACGGGGCACGGGAACATGAGGCCGTGAAAGGCGGTTTGCAAGACGGTAAATGAGTATTTTGAGCCGGATTTCAACCTGAGTTTTCACACGCTCGGGAGTTTTTGAACAGCCTGCTAGGGGCGCCCCCGATCAGGGCATGCGGTATACCATGGTGTTGATGTTCATGCCGGCACCCACGGAGGCGAAAACGGCGACATCGCCGGATTTCAGTCGGTGATCGTCCAGCCTTCCACGCTGCACCAGATCAAGGAGCGTCGGAAGGGTCGCCACCGAGCTGTTTCCCAGCCAGGAGATCGTCATGGGCATGATATACTCGGGAATGTCCCGGATACCGTAAAGCTTAAAGAGGCGCTTGAGGATGGCCTGGTCCATCTTCTCGTTCGCCTGGTGGATCAAGACCTTTTTCACGTCCGTGAGAGTGAGGCCCGCCTTGTCCAGGGCCTCTTTCACCGTCAGGGGCACGGTGCTCACCGCATAGCGGTAGATGTCGTGCCCGTTCATTTTGAGCAGGAGATTCCGTCCGTTGCGGGAAGGGCTGTAGGAGGGACCCAGGCGGAAGAGTTCGGCGTGTTCCAGCGTGTCCGAGCGGCTGACATGGGACAAAATGCCTGCCCCGGCGTCGCTTCGTTCCAGGAGGGTCGCACCGGCGCCGTCTGCGTAAATCATGGTGTCCATATCGTGCGGGTCGGTGAGCCTGGAGAGGGTCTCCGCGCCGATGACGAGCGCCCTTTTTGCATCTCCGGCCCGGATGCAGTTGTGGGCCATGATGACCCCCTGAAGCCACCCGGGGCATCCGAAGGGCAGATCGAAGGCCACGGTGTAGGGATTCCGGATCCCCAGTTTCCGCTTCACGCGGGCGGCGAGGGTGGGGATCATGTCCGAGGGGGCGCCGTGGCATTCCAGGTCCCCCAGGTTGTGTGCCACGATGATGTAGTCCAGCGTTTCGGCATCCCGGCCTTCCAGGGCGGCTTTGGCGGCCTCGTAGGCGATGTCCGACGTATTGGTGCCCTCAGGGACGTATCTTCTCTCTCGAATTCCCGTGATCTCCCGGAACTTTTTTATGATCTCCCGGGTGGTCTTCTCCAGACGCTTCCGGTTTTCCCCGTAGAATTCGTGGCCCACGAAATGCTCGTTGGTGACCCTCCTGGAGGGAATGTGGCTTCCCGTAGCCTTGATGACAGTGCTCCACATATTCTTTGTTCCTCTCCTTTTTAGATCCCTTCCGGCCGCCGGAAAAGACCCGGGGGGAGCGCCCCGACCCCGTTTGCGAGGGAAGGCGGAATCAAGACCGCCCGCCTGAAAACTCCTCCTTGCGGAAGGGGCTTGGATCCCCCAATCCGGGACCCCGTGACGGGGAGGAGGAGGATCAGAGCGCTCTTCGGTGGTCCATCCGGGGGCGTGGCATGCTCACGGGTCTTCGTTTCCGTTCTTCTCGTCCATGGCCTCCCTGAGCTTTTCGCCCAGGGATCCCAGTCCCATCCCGCGTTTGCCCGGTGTGAAGCTCTTCCAGTCCGCTGCCTCGGACTCCCGGGCCACATTGAGGGTAATTTTCCGTTCCGCCGTGTCGATCTCCTCGATCACCACGGCCAGTGCGTCTCCCGGAGCCAGATTTTCGAGGGCTGCGGGTTCCGGGGCCCTGCGGACCCGTGAGAGCGGCAAAAGGCCCGTTATGCCCGGC
The DNA here is from genome assembly GCA_019307945.1 of Deltaproteobacteria bacterium. GTDB lineage: Bacteria > Desulfobacterota > DSM-4660 > Desulfatiglandales > Desulfatiglandaceae > B17-G16. The sequence continues at coordinate 3,065 of JAFDIS010000145.1, forward strand.
TCCAGGTTGACGAAGTAGCCGAACTTTTCCTTCTTTTCCAGCGTGCCGGAAACCACCTGGCCTGGCTTGAATTTTTCCGGTACCTCCAGCCAGGGATCGCCCTGGGCCTCTTTGATGCTCAGGGAGATGCGACGCCTTTCGGGATCGATTTCCTTGATCATCACCGAGACGGTGTCCCCTGTCGATACGACCTCCTCAGGTCTCAACACGCGTTTGGTATAGCTCATTTCGCTGATATGGACGAGTCCCTCGATTCCCGGCGCGATCTCCACGAAGGCACCGAAAGGGGCGCAGCGGGTAACCGTTCCGGTCACCTTTCCTCCCTCCTGAAAGGTCTCCTTCACGCGGGCCCAGGGATCCTCCTGGGTCATTTTGATGGAAAGGGAAATCTTTTTTTGCCCTGGCCTGTTACCCTCCTGCACGCCGATTACCTGCACGGGGATGAGGTCGCCCGGGTTCACGGCGTCCTGAGGCTTCTTGACGCGCGACCAACTGAGCTCCGAGATGTGTACCATGCCCTCGATGCCCGGAAAGACCTCCACGAAGGCGCCGTAGGGCATGATCTTGGTCACCCTGCCTTCGAGGCGAAGGCCGGGGGCGAGGACTTGGAGAAATTCTTTTCGTTCCTCTTCCAGTTCCTTATCCAGGTACGCACGGCGGCTGACGACGATGTTTCGGCCGTTGCCCTCGAACTGGATCACGTGGAACTGGTAGGTGGCTCCCACGTGGGATTCCGGTTCATCCACATATCGGATGTCCATCTGGCTCACCGGGCAGAAGGCCCGCCGGTGCATGACTTCCACGTTGAAGCCGCCCTTGCACTGACCCTTGACCTTGCCTTCCACGGGGATCCCGCGTTCGAATGCATCCCTGAGGGCATGGACGCCTACGGCGCCTGAAAGGGCGCGGGAGAGTTTGATCTCGTTTCCCGACCTGGAGACCACGTAGAGGTCGAGAACGTCCCCCACCTGATGAGGGAAATCTCCGTTCTCATCAAGAAGTTCGTCCTTCTCAACTACCCCGTCGATCTTAGTTCCCGTGTCCAGGAATACAGCGTCTTTCCCAATGGCGATGATGGGCCCCGTGATCCGGTCCCCCACCTGGATATCGTCGTCCATGCCGGAGGCGTACGCCTCGAACATCTCCGCAAAGCTTTCCTCGTCCCCTCCGCCCTGTTCATCGATTTCATCAGACATTGTCTTTGCTCCTGCGATTCGTTTATTGTATAAGGTCAGGGCGTTTCGCGCGTTCCCCGATTCCTTTTCAGGTCGGCGGTCGGTAACTTGCGGCCGGCAGGCGTGAGGGCCTGGGGGCAGGTGCCCGGAGTTCAAATGCAAGCCCTGCTGACCGGCGTGGAGCCCTCCTGGGACCCGCTCATGGGCCTTCGGGAACGGGGGCTCGACCCTCAGGCGACCTTCAGGACAAACGCTACCGGGACTCGACAGGCGAGCGGGTATGCGGGCGTTTGTCAGAGGATAAGGGATCGGTAAAGGGGGCCTTGCCTTCCGTTACGGGAATGAATTAGTACCTCGCTGCGGGGTCCGCACCCCTGCCCGGCGCTTGCGGGAAGGGTTGCCGCCGTAATATTCAACAACTATAACATAACCTGGTTTCTTTTTCAAGCTCCCCGGCCCCGCGGCCCAAGAAAAGACGCAGATGCCCCGTTCCCCGGCGGCGGAGGAGGCGGGGGAGCCTGAAGGAGGGATCATTGAAAGGCTTGCCGAGACTCTACACCGGGACATTTTTCATGATGTCCGCGGCAAATCTCTGTACGGTTTCCAGTTTCAGTTGTTTTTTCCTGTTTCCCCTCTACATCACGGAGCATGGCGGAGACAAGGCGGATATCGGGATCGTCATGGGGGTCATGGCCCTGTCCTCCGTGATCTGCCGCCCCTGGATTTCGGAGATGATCGACCGGATCGGCCGGAAGCGGAGTTACACGATGGGATGCCTCATCATGACCGCCCTGCCCCTGGCCTACCTGCTTCTGCGGGGCGATATACACCGATCCTATCCATTCCTCCTGCTGGTGCGGCTGATCCACGGGGTTGGTCTGGCCATCTGCTTCACGTCGGTCTTTACCTATATGGCTGATATCATCCCCGAAGTGCGCCTCAACGAAGGGATCGGCATGTTCGGTGTGACGGGCCTTTCGGGCATGGCCGTGGGTCCTGTGGTGGGCGAGGAAATAATATCCCATTTCGGATTCAGTACCTTTTTCCTGGCGGCAAGCGGCCTGGGGGCGCTGGGGCTCCTGTTCCACCTGCCCCTTTCCGAGTCCTACGCGCCGGGAGGGGGACGCTCGGGACGTTCTTTTTTCGAGGTCCTGGGAATGAAAAAGATCCGGTTGATCTCCCTCATGGCCCTCCTCTTCGGCTTCGGTATGGCGGCCTACAGCGGTTTCGTCACACCCTTCGCCTCCGAGGTCGAACTCCGGTTCGTATCCCTGTACTATGTGGCCTATTCTTTCGCGGCCGTGGGCACGAGGCTATTCGGGGGGAGGCTGGCGGACCGCGTGGGGGAACTCCGGGTTCTGCCCTGGGCCCTGGCCTTCAGCGGCGGAGGGCTTCTCATGCTCCTCTTCCTGAACGGGTACGTGGTCTTGGCCATAGCGGGTATGCTGGCGGGGTGCGGACACGGCTTTCTGTTCCCCAGCCTCAATGCCCTGGCCATCCGCGATGAGCCCATCGAAATCCGGGGGAAGATAAACGGGGTCTTCACCGGAGGGATTGATACCGGCGCATTCTTGGGGGGAATCAGCCTGGGCTACGTGGGCCGGTGGGCCGGGTACCGTGTCCTTTTTTTTACCGCTGGTTTTGCGGTGCTGGCCGGATTATGGGTGTTCCGCGCCTACGCTGCGTGGGAAAGGAAAATGTCGACGTCACGAGCGGAGAGCCGCTGAAACGGGCGATCCTTTTTGAGAAAAACACGTCGCCTGAAATACCCCGGTAAAGGGGCGGATGAAAGATGTCTCCCCTGGGGGGGCGTGGAGCCCGGGCCCCCAGGGTGATTTTGTTCTGTTGTATCTAGAAAATAAGATCAAGCACTTAAATAAAATCCTGGACAACGGCTTCCGGATGGAGTACATAGGCAGCCCTATGACCCTTCATCCCGG
>JAFDIS010000049.1 GCA_019307945.1 Deltaproteobacteria bacterium
CCAGAATTCGTCAGATGACGGATCAATCTCTTTCTTTGTAATGGCGAGTGGAGATCTTCATTTCAGTTGAATGGTGTCTTGCCCTGTTTATTCCGCAACAGGGAATCGGATTGAGCCCAAAGTCGAGTAGGATATTTCCAGGACGTCTCCTGCTGACACATGAAAAAATTCGGTAAGGGACCCGGTGAGGATGATGTCACCCTTTTCAATCTGTCTGTCGAAGCGCGCCAGATGGTCCGCCAGCCACGAGACCACGTGGAGAGGGCTTCCCATCGCCTCCACACCGCAAGCGCTAGCCAGCAGCATGCCGTTTTTTCGCATGATGACGCCCTCGAGCGCCGGATCGTATCCATGGAGGGGTTTTATATAGGGTCCCAAGACCACGCCTGCGTGAAACGCGTTATCGGCCACGGCCTCCTCAACGGTGGGGGACCACCCCGCTATGCGACAGTCCACCAGTTCCACAGCGGCCATGATCCCTGCTGCGGCGGAAACTACGTCAGCGGTGGTAACGCCGGGGCCCGACAGATCCTGCTTCATAACCACGGCGATCTCCCCTTCCACGGCAAGCCGCTGGAAGCCGGAAGCCCTGACCTCGGCAGGATCGCAGACAACGCCGCCCGAAGTCATGCACCCGAAGATGGGTTCCTTGATCTCCAACTGGTACATGACTCGGCGGCTGGTGGCACCCACTTTCCACCCGATCACTCGCTCGCCGGATCGGACTTTATGGTCAACCAGACGGGCCTGGACCGCATAGGCCTCCTCCAGGTTCAACGCGCCATGTCTGGCCGCCGGTGAATCTGCGGGGGGACCTCCCGCGTGGGCCCGGAGTAAATCTTCGTACCATGCCTGACGGGTTGCCTCGGAATCACCCACTGATTATGCCTCCTATGCGATGCCCGTGGTGTTATCCTATTCTTGTAGTGGTCTCTATGCCCAGTTGCACCAATCGCAATGTGTTACCATACGTTCGTATCCTCGTGACGGAACCGTTGTCGGGCCAGAAGCAGACCACCCTATCGTCACCTTGAGCGGCCCCGACCGCCGTGTTGATGGCAATAAAATGCGTAAAGATTACCGTGTCATTTCCAAGGCTCAAAAGGGCATCCAGCAAACCCTGCCTCCAGGAAAGGAGGGAAGGGGGTTGATCGGACCATAGGCCCTTAAGGAAAGTATAAAGCCATCCCGTCCGGTCCCCCATCCGATCCTCAGGCGTGGGAATTTCACTCACACGGGGGTCCACGACCGGTGGAACGCCCCAGGCTTCGGACAGAGGCCTAGCGGTTTCCAGTGCACGTGCCATGGGGCTCGACAGAATGGGCAAAGGGCCCATCCCGGCGAGCCTTAGGGCCGTTTCCTCTGCCTGGCGTCGGCCGAGTGGGTCCAGGCCCGGATCTCCCCCCGAGCCCCAGGCGGTGGCGGCTTTTCCATGACGCACCAGATAGAGTTCAGGCATTCTTTGAAATCATCAGGACGCTTATTTGCCTTTCCACTGGGGTTTACGCTTCTCGGCAAAGGCCTTGGGGCCTTCCACGTAGTCTTCGGACTGTATCATGGTCATTTGACCGGGAAACACCGTCCTGCAAGCTTCCTCCAAGGACATGTCGAGGCCCTTGAGGGAGGCCTCCTTGCTGGCTCGAACCGCCAGGGGGGAGCAGGCCATGATTCGTTGCGCCCAAGCCATTGCGGTTTCCATGAGTTTTTCCCGGGGCACCACCTCGTTGGCGAGACCCAGTTTTAATGCCTCCTGGGCCGTGATCCTGCCGCCGGTGAGGATGACGCCCATGGCCACGTGGTAGGGAATGACCCGGGGCAAGCGGTGTACTCCCCCCGCGCCGGCCATGAGACCCACCGTGGGTTCCGGCAGCCCGAAAAAGGCGTTTTCCGCCGCAATGATGATATCGCAGGCCAGGGCGCACTCGAAACCTCCACCCAGTGCGAGACCGTTGACGGCCGCAATGACCGGTTTGAAGAGATCGAATCGGAAGGTGATTCCGCCGAATCCCCCCCGCAGGCCTTTGAGCCCTTCCTTGACCGCGTCACCGCCGTGCTGGGCCTGCCACTTGAGGTCGTTGCCCGCGGAAAATGCCTTTTCCCCCGCCCCCGTCAGGATGGCGACCCAGGCATCGGGGTCATCCGCGAACTCATTGAAGGCGCTGTCCATCTCCCGGCAAATGGGAGGATGGAGCGCATTCATCACCTCGGGCCGGTTGATGGTGATGATGGTGATGTGTTCCTCTTTTTCCACTTTGATGAATTCGTAACTCATGACCTTTCTCCTCTCTTGTAGTTGTATGAGTGGATGCGGTGGGACTACCGGCACCCGGGATTGATTTACGCGATCGTCTGGTCTTCAGGCACCTTTCAGTTTGCGGGCCATCTCCACGAAATAGTCGATGGACCCGGGGTTTTCCATGGAATCGATGTTGACCGCCTTTTCCACGGGGATGCCGGAAAGGATCTTCTTCACCGGCACCTCCAGTTTCTTTCCGTTGAGGGTGCGCGGCACGTCGGGGATGGCGAAGACATCGTCGGGCACGTGCCGCGGGGAGAGGGTCTCCCGGATGCGGGTGTTGATCTTCTTCTTGAGCGCATCGTCCAACTGCACGCCTTCCTTGAGCACCACGAAGAGGGGCATGTAATACTCCCTGCCGGGTGCAGGAAAACCCACCACCAGGCTGTCCACCAGTTCCGGCAGGTCTTCGATGGCGCCGTAGATCTCGCTGCTCCCCATCCGCACGCCCAGGCGGTTCAGTGTGGAGTCGGACCTTCCGGTGATCACCGCGCTGCCCCGGGAAGTGATTTTGATCCAGTCGCCGTGACGCCATTTCCCGGGGTACATTTCGAAATAGCTTTCCTGGTAACGCTTGTCCCCCTCGTCGTTCCAAAGGTAAAGGGGCATCGAGGGCATGGGTTCGCTGATCACCAGCTCGCCCACCTCGTCAACCAGGGGGTTGCCTTCCTCGTCGTATGACTCGGCCTTGACGCCCAGGCAGCGGCACTGAAGCTCACCCGCGTGAACCGGCAAGATCGGTGCGCACCCCACGAAAGCGGAGCAGGGATCCGTTCCCCCGCTCACGGAGGCCAGCCAGATGTCGGGCTTGACGTGCTCGTAGACCCAGCGGAATCCCTCTGGGGACAGGGGGCTTCCCGTGGAGCCCATGGCCTTGAGGGCGCTCAGGTCGTACTTTGCTCCGGGGTCGAGCCCTTCGGTCATGCAGGCCGTGATGAAGGCGGCACTGGTTCCGAAAAGGGTCATGCGGGCTTCCTGGGCCAGTTTCCACAAGACCTCCATGTCCGGAAACCCGGGACTTCCGTCATACAGGATGGGCGTTGCGCCCGTCAGCAGACTGCCCTGCAGGATATTCCACATGACCCAGCCGGTGGTGCTGAACCAGAAGAATCGGTTGCCCGGCTTTACATCGTTGTGAAGCACGAGGTATTTCAGGAATTCCAGGAGGATTCCGCCGTGGCCGTGCACCAGACCCTTGGGTAGACCCGTGGTGCCGGAAGAATAGACCACCCAGAGGGGGTGATCGAAGGGAACCTGCTCGAAGACCAGCTCCCCTTCTTTTCCCAGTAGATCCTCCCATTTCATGGCTTTCGCCTTCCCGGCCAGGTCCACATCGTCTTCAAGATAGGGTACGAACACGGTTTTTTCCAGGGAAGTGAGGGCGTTACGGAGTTCGGAGACCGCCTGGGACCGGTCAAAGGCCCTGCCGTTGTACTGGTAGCCGTCCACCGCGAATAGGACCCTGGGCTCGATCTGCTTGAAACGGTCCACCACGCTCCTGGTACCGAAATCGGGAGAGCAACTGGACCAGGTAGCACCGATGCTGGCGCAGGCCAGGAAGGCCGTAACCGTTTGAGGGATGTTGGGCAGGTAGGCCACCACTCGGTCGCCCTTTCGTATCCCCAGATCCCGGAGCGATGCGGCCACCGAGGACACGTTCCGGTAAAGCTCGTCCCAGGATACCTCGCTCAACGGTTTGAATTCGGACTGAAACAGGAGCGCAGGCCGCTCCTGGGTCTTCCTGCGGAAGACGTGCTCGGCATAGTTGAGACGCGACCCCGTAAACCACTGGGCTCGGGGCATCTTGCGCTCCACCAGGACCTTGTCGTAGGGCCGAGAAGCCCGGATCTCGAAGTATTCCCATACGGCGCCCCAAAATTCTTCCAGCTCCGTCACGGACCACTCCCAGAGGGACGCGTAGTCCTCAAAGGATTTGCCCCGGGTTTCCCCGAGCCAGGCCATGAACTTGGCCATGTTGGATTCGCGTTTGAATTGCTCCGAGGGCTCCCAGAGCAAAGTGCCCTCGGTGACTGTTTTTTCAGGCATTTTGATTCTCCTTCACTAATTTGGTGGTTCTGTCCTCCGCCGGCTGATGAGCGGCCGGAGGTCCAAGACTCCCGGGGAGCGGGAGACTTCGTACTGAAATCGCAGGGCTCACCGGGACACGTATTTTCCTCCCGGGTCAGAAACTCCCCTGGAAGGGGCTTTCAGCCGGTCTGTTTCAGGCCATCTTGCGAAGCTCCTTTTTCTGGACCTTGCCCACCAGGTTCTTGGGAAGGCCTTCCACGAATTTCACGCGGACCGGGCACTTGAACTTGGTCATTCGGGAACGGGAAAATTCAATCACCGCCTCCTCGGTGAGCGTCTCGCCGGGCTTGGGGACCACGAAGGCCATGATTTCCTCTCCATATTTCTTGTCCGGGATGCCGATCACGCTCACCTCCAGAATGGCGGGGTGCTCCTCCAGGTAGCCCTCGATTTCGCTGGGGTAGATATTGTAGCCTCCCTTGATGATCATGTCCTTCATGCGGTCGGTGACATAAAGATACCCTTCTTCGTCCATGTAGCCCACGTCTCCGGTGTGGAGCCAGCCGCCGCGCAAGGCGGCGGCCGTGTCCTCGGGCCGCTTGTAATAGCCCTTCATGACGTTGGGACCCTGGACCAGGATCTCTCCCTGTTCCCTGCGGGGGAGTTCCTGGTCGTTTTCATCGGCGATCATGACCCGTACACCCGGGAGGGGCACTCCGCAGGATCCTGTCTTGATGGGCATGCTGGGTCGGCAGAGCGCTACTGCCGGAGATGCCTCGGTCAGTCCGTAGCCTTCATACATTTCGCACCCGAATTTTTCGGTGAAGGCGCGGTACAGTTCCTCCGTGACAGGCGCGGCGCTGATGGTGCACCGTTCCAGAGAAGACGTGTCGTACTTGTCCCCCGCAGGGTGGCTGAGGAGTACCTGGTACATGGTAGGCACGCCGATGAAGTTGTTGGCCCGGTATTTTTCGATAAGCCTGAAGATCTCTTCCGGATCGAACCAGCGCATGAGTACGCCGAAGGAGTCGGGGTAAGGGCAAAGGTTCCCGGCGTTCATGGCCACCACCCCGAAGGAGTGGGCAAGGGGCAGGCACAGGACCGAAATGGGGCCCTTGGTCCATTCGTTGGCCTCCCAGGCGGCCACCGCGTTCGTGTAGAGGTTGTTATGGGTGAGCATGACTCCTTTGGGCCTCCCGGTGGTCCCTGAGGTGTAGATCATCAGGGCCGTGTCATGGGGGTCCATGTCTGCGATTTCTTCTTCCGGGGCGCTTTCCGCCACCAGGCGGTGAAAGTCCGGGTGCTTGCTGTCTTCAGCGGCGCCCAGCACCACCGTGTGCCGGATCTTTTCGTTTCCCGCAGACGCCGCTTCGATCTTGTCGACGAGGTCCTGGCTCGTGATCACCCCCTTGACGTCTGCGTGGTCCAGGATGTAGCGGGTTTCGTCCTCCCCCAGGAGGAACATGACCGGGACGATCACGGCGCCGATGCGCCAGATGGCATGAAAACAGACCCAGACCTCCGGGCAGTTGGACATGGAGACAGCCACGTGGTCTCCGCGGCCCAGACCCAGGGACTTGAGACCCCCTGCCAGCTTGCGCCCCATTTCGTGAAGTTCCACGTTGGTGTAACGCCTATCTTCGAATACAAGCGCCAGCCTTTCGCCTCTGTCCTGGATGTTCTTTTCCCCCAGCTCAACCAGATTCATTACGGACCTCCTTTCGCGAGTCGCTCAACAAGCCCCGGGCAGCATGACCCGGCTTCAACTGCGGCCGGGGCCGCGGGGTTTTCACATCAGGAAAAACGAACGCTTTGTCCCGGAGCGGGAAGGAGCACCTGGAGACTCTCACCAGCCTCCAGACGAAGGTCTGCCAGCCCCCGGGCAACCCGGGACCTCTCGTTACGTTCCATGTGGACCAGAGCGAGCCTTGCGGCACCGCATTGGCGCGCAAACGTCACGGCCCCCCGTGCCGTGCCGTGGCCCGGGTGGCGTTCCTCCCACTGGAAGGCCTCGTGAATCACGAGATCGCACCCCGCCGCCAGCGCGGCGCAAAGGGGACCGGGTGTGCCGTCACCGCTGTAGTACACGGAAGGGGTGCCGTTTCCCACCCGCAGGGCCAGGTTCCGCTGGGAGTGCAGGGTTTCGGCCGCGCACAGCGCAAGCCCCTCCCATTCGCCCTCCGCTTCCGGTTCCAGCTCCTGGTAAAGGACCGGGTATTGGAGCTTTTCGTAAAAGCCCGGATAAGCCAGTTCCATGAGACTGCGGCAGAACCGCTTCACTCCCGCCTGGCCCAGGATGGTCAGGGGTCGTTGCCTTCCCTCCTCCTGGAGCCTGAGCAACAAAACGGGCAGGCCCATGGTGTGATCCCCGTGGAAGTGAGAGAGCCACAGGGCGCCCAGCGTCTCCGCCGCGTCCGGCACTTCCTTCCAGAGCCTGGGCGGGACCGTGAACCCGCAGTCCAGCAGGAGGAACAGGGGGGCCTGGGCTTCGGGGTGCCTGATGAGTGCGGAGGTGTTGGGGAAGTCTTCGTCGCAGGCCTCCCCCACACCCAGGAAAAGGACGTCCCACATGTTGTTCCCTGTTCTCGTCGGGGCCATCGCCCCCTGGAAAGTGATGGCGGTCGAACAACAGGCCCCGGCGTGACCAACGCCGCGCCGCGCGGGCCAGGAAATCCGCCGAGCCTTCTCAGATCATGAAGGATCCACCGTTTACGTCAAGGGCCACACCCGTCACAAAAGGGCTGTCCAGCAGGTATTCAAAGGCCCGGACAACGTCGGCCACGTGACCCAGCGTGGGGACCACCACCTTCTGGCGAAGCCCTTCCTTTTTCTCGTCGGACCAGTGGGCGAAGATGCCGGCATCCTCTATAAAGGCCGGGTTGATGGCGTTGACCGTGACTCCGGAAGGGCCCAGTTCTCTGGCCGCGTACCGGGTAAGCCCCAGGAGTCCCGCCTTGGATGCGGCGTAATGGGGACCAATTACGCCTCCCCCCCTGGCCGCAACGGAAGCGATGTTCACGATCCTGCCGAATCCCAGAGCCTTCATGGCCGGGACCGCGCGGGCGCACCAGTAAAAGGCTCCGCTCAAGTTGATCCGGATGGTTTCCTCCCAGTCGCGATCGGTGATGGTGTCGAAGGCTTGCTGGGGCATGACACCCGCGTTGTTTACGAGCACGTGGGGCGCGCCGAGGGTCTTGTTGACCTCCTCGTAATGGGAGGTGACCACGGCCGGGTCCCCCACGTCCCCCTTGAGCAGGAGGATGCCGCCGTGGTTGCCGCAGAGACTTTCCAGGTGATCCCGGGCGGCTTCGGCAGCCCGGTCGTCGGACCGGTAGGTCACAGCAACCCTCGCGCCACGTTTTGCCAGGGCGGCCGCGATCCCCAGGCCGATCCCTTTGATGCCCCCCGTTACCACCCCGACGAGGGTTTCCGGTGTCTGCTTCGTCTCCGTGACCATGCTGCCCCTCCTTGTGCGTGAAGGCTGCGTGTTCCCGGTTATACCGCGGCGGACCGGGCCTTTCAAGAGGTTTCAGTCCTGGCAGAGGGTAAAAAGCGGGGGGGCGGCAGAGGCCTTTTCGCCCGGGCCCCCCTGCCGGATCCCTGAGCGTGCAGCGACGAGCGGCGTTGACAGGAGGGAAAACCGTGACTACAACGGTGTCAGACCTGCCCCGTGCAAGGTGCTTTCTTGGGCACCTCGGGAGGGGCGGCGATGGGGACAGGAGGTGGTGATGAGCCCGGGTTCGACAGGGAGGCGTCGCAGGTACCTGGAAAAACAGGCCCTCAAGCGGTTTTTAAAGCACAAGCGCCTCAACGCCCTTGCAAGCCCTGGGCCCTATCCCTACGTCATCGTCCTCGACCATCTCAAGCCCGCCTTCAACATCGGCAAGATCTTTCGGAGTGCCGAGGCCTTCGGCGCCAGGGAAGTCCACCTCATCGGCACGGAGTTTTTCGATCCGTCCCCCGCGAAAGGTTCCTTCAAGGTCGTGCCGGCACGGTTCTACGAGACGTTCGATGAAAGCTACGGGTCCCTCCGCGGAGAAGGGTACACCTTTTTTGTGCTGGACCCGACGGCGCCCAAGACCCTCTGGAAGGCAGACCTTCCGGACCGAAGCGCCTTCGTGTTCGGGCACGAGGAATTCGGCCTCCGGTTTAGGCCCGCCGACTACCAGGGGATTTGCACCCTCAGAATCCCGCAACAGGGCAGGGTGCAGAGCCTTAATGTGAGCGTAGCCGCCTCCATCGTGATGGCCGAATACGTCAGACGCCGCGAGGGTGGCGAGGGCGTTTGCTTTTGACCGACGTCTCCACCACACGAATCGTGAGCCCGGTGCAGGGACAGTGAAGCGGCCCCCGACGCCATGAGCGATTCCTGTAGGCCGCCTCGATCATACCGCGCCAGCCGAAGCAGCCGCGGCACTGAAAGGCCCCTCCCACGCAAGGAGGCTGATCCCCTTGCCTGAGGACGCGTATTCGGAATTCGGTCCGTTTCATCGTGGAAACCCATGGCGGTGGGGCTCTTCCCGGGCGCGGAGACCACAGGCCGTCATCCCAGGGTCTCCCTGATTACTTCCACGAAGGAGGGGCCGCCATCAGAGGTGGCTTCATCGATGGCCCGGGCCGCCGCCTCCAGGATGCGCCTTTTTTCCCGTACCAGGGCCTTGAGAGGCGTCTTGCAGACCTCCTCGGCCATTTCCCGGGCCGATTCCATGAGGCCTTGGGTCGTCGTCACCCGGCTGACGAGCCCGATCCGAAGGGCCTCTTCCGCACCGATGGTGCGGCCCGAAAGGCAGAGGTCCCGGGCAGGCCCCCCGCCCACGGCCTCCTTCAGGAGACCGTAGAGAAGAGGGGAGCCGAAGCGCAATTCCGGGTGTCCGAAGATCGCATCCTCCGAGCAGATGCGGATGTCACACATGAGGGCCAGGTCCAGTCCTCCCGCCACTGCTGCTCCGTTGATTGCGGCCACGATGGGCTTTTCAAAGCGCCCCACGGCCGCGTGAAAGGCCAGGGAGCTCCGTTCGATGGTTTCCACCATCCCGGGCTGCGGGTCCTTGAACTCGTCCAGGTCGAAGCCGGCGCAAAAGGCCTTACCGTTCCCCGTCAGGATCAGGCAGACCACTGAATCGTCCACGCTCAGCGCCCCCAGGCAGTCCACCACTTCTTGTCTGAGGGCGATGGACAGGGCGTTTCGCTTATCCGGGCGGTTGAGCCTCACGAAGGCGATGGGGCCTTTGACCTCAACCTCGATATTTTGATAGGTCATGATGATCCTCCCCAGGTCTATTGCCTGCACATGAGCAAGGGGTATTTGACGAACGCGATGGAGGCATCCTTCCCATGGCTTTCTCGGGCCATATCAATGGCCCTTTCCACGGTGGGCGAGTATTCAAATCCCATGTGCGTCACCATGGATGGATCCTCCGCACCTGCGATGATCACCCGGGAAGTGTGCTTCAGTCGTTTCAAGGGGTAGGTGGTCATGAGGCCGTGCACCGGGTGGAAACCGTGGCAGTGGCGGTACTTGTAGATGTATTCAGGGCGGTGGAGGAAATCTTCTTCGAATAGGTCAACGATCTCGTAGGGGTCGCGGTAGTTGGGAAGGATTTCTTCCCAGATTTCCTTATGTGTTGGGTGGTGGCGGTGGTTCCACCGGTCCTGGACCGGACTTGCGAGGATCGTGGTGCATCCCGGTTTTCCCATGGCCTCGATCACGCCCCCCAAGTACCCCAGGCCCGTAGAAAGTACCGTGAGCATCGGGTTCATGACGGAGAAAGCGGCATAAGGGCTCCACTGTGGAATCCCGTAGAGCACGATGTCGGCCTTCTCCTCCAGTATCTCACGCCGGGGTTTGAGGTGCGATTTCATCAACTGGAGCGCAGCCTGCCGCGTCTCTTTGACGCCTCCCGCCCAGGCCTTGTGCATCTGGAGGGGGTTGGCCAGGGCCGTTTCCACCTTGAAGATCCGCTCCTTGCCGATCTTTTCCTCCACCAGGGCACCCATGTCGTCCAGGATTTCGTGCATGCGGTTCTTGTCCATTGACATGGACATGCTGTCGGGCGTGTGGTGCCAGCGAATGCACCGATAAGAGGCCAGCCCCACACAGAAGGACTTCCACCCCCCGGTAAAGCCACGCCACACCACCGTATTCACGTATACCGTGAGATCCGAGTCCGCCACCAGTCGGTTGATCTCCACGTCGAAGCCCCCTTCGGAGACACCCAGATATACGAGATTTTCCGGGTCCTCAGCATCGTGGCAGATCAGCCGGTAGCCGAATTCCTTTACCAGCCTGTCACCCAGTACCCGCGCCAGTTCGCCCCGCGTGAACTTCCGGTGAAGGGCGTTGGCGCAAAGCAGGGTCACGTGCTTGCGTTTCACGCCGCCCTTTTCCAGCTCCTGGAGAACCAACTCAATGGCGGGTTCCCACAGCGGCGCGAAGCAAGGGACCGTGGGATCGTCGAAGGCTATGGTGACCCGCCACCCGGGGCGCACCGTTTCGCTGAGGGGCTTTCGTCCCAGGGGGGCCTGAAGGGCCTGACGGTATGCCGCAGCGATGTCCTCCACGGGTTCGAGGGGGACGGTGAGGGCCTGGGGGACCTCCACCACGTTGTCAGGGAGTCTTACCGGGATCATCCTGTCGCCGAATACGATCTGGTCGTCCATCCATATCCTCCTCATGCTCAGGGTGGAATTGCTGCCACAGTCGGTCACTTCCACGGGAACCCGGGGTGCCCGTGGCCCCGGAGGAGCCCTGCAATCGCCAGGGGCCGGCCTCACGCCATGAGGCGGGCGCGCTGGGGAGGGCCCTGGGCCTTTGCGCGAAGGAGTCGCCAGTCTTCGTCCACCATCCGCTGGATGTCCTGGATGTCCTCCGGGGAGAGATGACGAAACCGGCCCTGGGGGGAAAGGTACGCCCGCACCGGCAAGTCCCCTTCTGTGTTCAGGGTGTAGGAGACCCCGTTTTCCACTTCATAGAGCGGGAACACGTTCGTACGCACCGCCAGGCGCGCCAGTTTCACCGTCAACTCCGACGGAACACCCCAGCCCGTGGGACAAGAAGCGAAGACGTGCAGGAACCGGGCGTGCCCTTTGAGGTCTCTGGCCTTTCGGAATTTTCGGATCATGTCCTCCGGGTAAGCGATGCTCGCCGTGGCGGCATAGGCGATGCGGTGGGCCGCCAGTGTCTCCATGATGTTTTTCTTGCGGGTGCGTTTCCATCCCTCCCTGGGGGTGGTGGTGGTGCGTGTCCCGTAGGGCGTCGAAGAACTGCGCTGCACACCGGTGTTCATATATGCTTCGTTGTCGTAACAGACATATAGAATGTCTTCGTCCCGTTCAACTGCCCCGGAAAGGGATTGAAGGCCGATGTCGAAGGTGCCCCCGTCACCGGCCCAGGCCATAACCGTCGTATCCGGCTCTCCGCGCATGTCCAGGGCGGCCCTGACACCGCTGGCCGTGGCCCCGGCCGTGGCAAAGGCCGCGTGGAGTATGGGTACATCAAGGGACGATTGGGGGTAGGCGCCGGCGATTACGCCCCAACAGCAGGCCGGGATTACCACCACTGTGTCCGGCCCCAGGGCCTTGAGGGCAAATCGCATGGCGATGACGGCTCCGCATCCGGCGCAACCCACGTGACCCCGGCGAAGGTATTCCTCCTCAGGGACTTGAAGCGGTCTCATTACGCTCTTTCCTCCTGTGCCAGGCCCACCCAGACGCTTTCCGCAGGGGGAGTCGGGGTGTCTTTCGTGGTGAGGTAGATCTCCTGGAAGGTGGCGGTGGTTATATCGCGGCCGCCCAGGCCCGCGATGTAGCTGTAAACGGCGGTATTACCCTTGTGAAGGGCCAGGGCGGCCTTTACCTCCTGGGCAAAGATTCCACCGGCTCCGAAAGAGACATTGCGGTCCACCACGGCCACTTTGGGGGCCTTCGGGAGGATCGCGCGGATCTCGGTTGCCGGGAAGGGCCGGAACAGGCGGATCTTGAGCATGCCCACCCGCTCACCGGTCTTGCGCAAGTCCCCCACGGCCTGGCGGCATGTGGCGGCCGCGGTTCCGCTTACCACCAGAATAACTTCGGCGTCGTCGCAGAGAAAGGCATCCACCGCGCCGTAGCGGCGCCCGAAAAGGGAAAAGAATTCCTGCTCGACAGCGGCCAGGACCTCAGGCGCACGGTCCATGGCCGCCTGTATGTCCCGGCGAATCTCCATGTATCGGTCCGGGCCCGTGATGGGACCGAATGCGCAAGGGTTTTTCGTGTCCAGACGGAACCTGGGATCAAAGGGTGGCAGGAAGCGATCAACCGTGTCCTGGTCGGGAACATCCACCGGTTCGAAGGTGTGGGAGAGAAAAAAGGCGTCCAGCACCACCATGACGGGGAGGTTTACCGCTTCGGCCAGACGAAAGGCCTCCAGGGTGGTGTCCAGGACCTCCTGGCCATCCTCGCAATAGAGCTGGATCCAGCCCGTGTCACGCTGTGCGAGGCTGTCCGTCTGGTCCGTCCAGATGTTCCACCCTGGGGCCAGGGCTCGGTTCACCTCGGCCATCACGATGGGAAGTCTCGCACCGGAGGCCCAGTGGAGGAGTTCGTGCATCAGGGCCAGACCGTGGGACGAGGTGGCGGTAAAGGCCCTTACACCGGCGTTGGAGGCCCCGATAACTGCCGCCATGGCCGAATGTTCGCTCTCCACGCATATGAACCGGGCATCCATTGTGCCGTCCGAGCAGAACTCGGAGATGGCTTCAACGATATGGGTCTGTGGGGTGATGGGATAGGCGGAAACCACCTGCACGCGGGCCAGTCTTACGGCCTCGGATACTGCGTGGCTGCCTTCCAGCACCTGTTTCATGATGCTTCCTCCTCCAGGGACAGGGCGTTGCGGGGGCATTCCACAACACAGATGCCACATCCCTTGCAGTAGTCCAGAAGAATCCTGCGGCCGGACCCGGCTTCCACGGCCACCTCCGGACAAAAGATCCGGCAGTTGTCACACTCGTTGCAGATCCCGCAGTTGAAGCAGCGTGTGGCCTCGGCCCGGGCCTCCTCTTTTTTGTAGACGCCTTCGATCTCCGAAAAGCCCGCCCGCCGTTCTTCAGGGGATTGAATGGTGGGGAGGATCCGCTGGAGCGGCTGGAAATAATCCATGTTGAGCTGCTCGAAGGAGACCACGGTCCGGTTCCTGTCGGCCCGAGCCCCGCCCAGATAGGATTCCATGGACAGAGCGGGACCCGGTCCCACCCGGGCGCGCCCGAGGCTCTGAATGATGCGCTCCCAGCCCTCTTCGAGGCAGGTGTCCAGGGCAAGGGCGGCCATCTTGCCCGAGGCCACCGCATCCGTGACGCTCTGGGTCTCGTTGGTCAGATCCCCCCCGAAGACCAGCGGGGCGGGGCCGTTCCGGATGGTGATATGACCCAACCGCAGGAGTTGCTGAGATTGTTCGGCCGGAGGGGCCCACTCGGGCGCGGCGCTCGATCCCAGGGCGGTGAATAGACTTCGGACCCGGAGGCTCTGCCTTCTCTCCCCGTCGGGCGCTACCCGTGCCCTGCCGTCGGGACCAACGCCCGCGGGCCGCATCTCCTGGAGCGTGAGGATGATGTCCTCTCCGTCCCGGTTGGCCTTCAGGGGAGAGACCAGTTCCATGAGCCTCACGCCTTCCTCCAGGGCCATGATAATCTCGTGCTCGAAGGCGGGCATGTCCTCCCTGCGGCGCCGGTACACTATGATGGGCTCGGCCCCGAGCCTGACCAGAGACCGGGCCACGTCCATGGCCGTGTTACCGCCTCCGATCACCGCTGCGGTACCGGAGACTGCGTCCACTTCTCCCCTCCGGATTCGTCCCAAGAAGTCGAGGCCCTCCAGGGCAAGATCCTCGCCCGGTATCTGGAGGCGAATCGATCGGGAAAGGCCGCAGCCTACGAACACGGCGTCGTATTCCTCACGGATCCGGGCCAGATCCTGGGGACGAACGGTCCTGCCGTATTTAATCACGATCCCCAGCCGCAAGATGCGCGCCACCTCACGTTGGAGTACGTCCTTTGAGAGTCGATAGGCGGGAATGCCCCAGCGCATGAGGCCGCCTGGCTCCCTTGCGGCCTCGAAAACCTCGCATGACCAGCCCAGGAGCCCCAGGAAATAGGCGGCGGAAAGGCCCGCTGGGCCCGCCCCGATCACGGCCGCCTTGCGGGGTGTCTCAGGCTCTTTCAACGGAACGCGCGCCCAGCCTTCGGCCAGGGCCATGTCCCCCAGGAAGCGCTCCACATAACGGATCCCCACCGGATCATCGAAGGATGCCCTGTTGCAGGCCCCCTCACAGAACTGGAAACAGACGCGGCCGCACGTGGCGGGGAATGGGTTTTCAAGGAGAATGGTTTCAACGGCGTCCCTGAAGGCGCCCCGGCCCGTCAGCATCTGGATCCTGGCGATGTCCTCCCCGGCCGGGCAGGCCGCGCCGCAAGGGGCGGTTTTTTCGTCATGGAAGGGCCTGACGAATCGCCACGTGCCCGTCATGTTGGTGTCTGTGGAAAGGGTGGAACAGGCGAGGAGGACGGCAGGTTGCTTGGATAGGGCTGTGTGGATTTCCATTGGTCCCTCGTTTTTGCTTTTGTCGGAGGTCAGGAGGTGCACATCGCCACCGCACCTTCCGGGGCTTTGCTCACGGGACGGGCCCCAGGAGTTGGACCTCTTTGTTGGCCCGGGCAGCGGCCTTTCGGTTCTGTTCGGGCTTGGCCTGGATTTCCCGGGTGATGATCTCCAGCAGGGTGTCCAGAGGCGCCATCTCCGTCAGCCGCAGAAAGGCCCCCGTCATGGCGGTGTTCACCATGGGAAAGGTGCGCGTTCCGAGTCCCAGTTCCACCGCGATGCCCGTAGCATTTACCCATGCCAGGCGAAACCCTTCGAAAGGGCCCTGGTCGGTCGGCGGACCCGGGGTGTTCAGGAGGATCCAGCCCCCCGGCTTGAGCCCCCGGGTGACATCAACCAGGGAGATCAATTTGGGATCCTGGACAATCACATAATCCGGCTCGTAGATGTTGCTTCGCACCAGGATCTTCTCTTCGGCCAAGCGCAGGTAGGCCTCCACCGGAGCACCCCTTCGTTCCACACCGAACAGCGGAAAGGTCTGGACCTGGTATCCGGTCTCGAAGAAGGTCTTGGCCAGGATGATGGAAGCCACCACCGTGCCCTGCCCCCCGCGCCCGTGAAACCGAATCTCATGCATGGCTGCTACCTCCGGGCCGTTTCATGGAGAGAGCCGAGGAGCTCGGCCGCCCCTTCGGTGATTTCCCGGATCACCTGGCCCGCACTCTTGAGCTCGCCTATGAGTCCTGCAATCTGCCCGCAGTAGATCGTTCCGTGCTCCACATCCCCTTGCAGGGAAGCTGCCCTGGACCTTCCCGTGCCGATTATTTCCAGGAGTTCGGAGGCGCTTGCCCCATTGCGTTCTGCTTCAAGAATGGTCTCGGCCAGCCGATTCCTAATGCACCGCGTGGGGCCGAAACTCCTTCCCGTGACGACAGTGGACGTGTCGGCGGCCTCCAGGATGGCCTGCTTGAACTTATCGCAGCAGTAGGCCTCGTGTGTTGCGGCAAACCGGGTGCCTACCTGAACGCCGTGGGCTCCCAGGGCCAGCGCGGCCAGGAAACCCCGGGCATCGGCGATACCACCTGCCGCCACCACGGGGATGTCCACTTTTTCCACCACCTGAGGGACCAGGGCCATGGTTGTGATCTCATCGAAACCATCATGACCGCCGGCTTCGATGCCCTCGGCCACCACTGCGTCCACCCCGGCCTGCCAGGCCCGCTCGGCCAGCGTGGCGCTGGGTGATACGTGGATCGCTTTGAGGCCTGCTTCATGGATTTGTTCCGTAAAACGGGCGGGATTCCCGGCCGACGTGGTGAGGACCGGGACCTTCTCCTCGATGGCGACCCGGACCAGGTCTTCCGAAGCGGGCATGATGATCGGGACGTTCACGGCAAACGGCTTGGCGGTTCGTTCCCGCACCAGGCGGATTTCTTCCCGGAGTTCATCCGGAGTCATGCTCCCCCCTGCCAGGGTGCCCAGGCCCCCCGCCTCCGAAACTGCGGCGCAGAGCGCATGATAGCTCACCCAAACCATTCCTCCCTGGATAATGGGGTATTCGATCCCCAAAAGATCACAGATTTTCGTCCTGAACATGTGCGGTTTCCTCCTTTCAGCCGGGCGGCAGAGGTTCCTGCCGTTTTCCCGGGACCCGCAGTATAGGCAATAAGCTCGGACCGGGCAACAGGGATCACCGCAAGATCTAGAATTTCCGGGGCCCCCAGAAGCCCAGTACTTTGATGAGCAGGAGGCACGAGGCCAGGATCGCCGCAAAGATGATCGAGGTCAACGCCACGCTCCAGTGCCACCAGAGGGGGGCGTTCACCAGGACCATGCAGCCCACGATGATGGGCATGACGATCACGTTCATCAAGCCGATCTCAATGGCCACGGGTGTCTTGAACTCGGGGTCCACGATGCGAAGGAGCAGAAGCCCGCTGGATACGGTCCCCGTGCAGGTCCCGTAGATGGCGACCATGCGTTCGAGGTTTAAATCGTCAAGCCGACGGCCCAGATAGACTATGCCCAGGGTGGTGAGTATCCCGCTCAACAGGGACATGATCGTGATGGGCAGGATGAACTGCCAGACCACCACCACCTGGATTGCCGCCACCGTGGAAACGATCAGGAAATCCACCGACCAGCCGGTGATCCTCCTCTGGACGCCGGGGTCCAGCATGTGACCGATGCCCAGCTTCTCCATGATCCATCGCACGATGAGACCTATGAACATGCCGAAGAAGAAAAAAAAGCCCCAGAGAATGGATCCTGCGTCGGCAGGGAGGACCCTGACCACGGTGTAGACGAACCCGTAGGTCAGGAGATAAACGAGGCCGATCAATGCCGACTGAAATGCGATGGTATCCACGTTTCCCGAGTGCATGGTCAGACTGCCCGCCGATTCTTTGTCGCCGCCCGGGGGCACGATACCCCTGAGCAGGTCGGCAGGCAGTTCCACCCGGCCCCGTACGGCTAAACCCTTGCGTATCCCCCAGTTGACCAGGGGCACCCCCACGAAAAATGCGAAGAAGAAGCCTATGGCCGCAAAGGTCAGCCCGATGGTGGCCGCGTGCTGGAATCCTAAGCCCTCCCACACCTTCCCGATGGAAAGTGCCTGCCCGGGTCCCTCGGTGAAACCCAGGGATACGAAGAAGCCGAAGGTGGAAAAGAGTTCCATGCCCAGATAGCAGAACAGGATCGTCAGGAATCCGCCCACCACCGCCTGAAGGGGCAAGGTGACTCCCTCGATGAGCGCCATCCATAGGGGCCCCCGCAGGAGGCTCTTGCCTTTGCCGTGATTTTCCCCCCGGTTCCCCGGGGTCAGGCCAACGGAGATGAACGAAATGTTGAAAAAGTGGAATGCGAAGGTCTCCAGCAGGGAGGTTTCGACCTTCACGATCCCGGTGCTTACCAGGATCAGCCCCAAGACCCCGCCGATGAGACAACTGGGAAACAGGAAACGCTGGAGGACCGGCACCCTGGCCCGCAGGGCGATACCCGCCAGAAGCATGACCGACAGAAATCCAAACACGAGCAAGGACTCGAATGGAAATGGTATTTTCATGGGTCCCTCCGAAATGAACGTGTGTTTCGGCATCGGGCCCCCTGCGGGCGGGCCTGGGCGCCCTGGGTGTCAACCTTCTATAGCACACAACAATCTTTTGTTGCAAAGGCAACCTGATTCGAACTATAACGCTTATGGATGCGGGACGGACCACCGACCTTGTGCTCCTGGAAGGTTTCTCCCGCAGGCCTGACCGACGACGTTAGAGGAGATTTCATGTCCAACGAACCCGTGTTGTACGAAGAAAAGGGCCACGTGGCCCAGATCAAGCTGAACCGACCCGAAAATCGCAACAGCATGGACGAGGAGACCATGAAGGCGTTCGGGCAGGCCCTGGAAAGGGTGAGGGCCTCCAGGAATCTCCGATGCCTGGTGGTGACCGGAAGCGGGTCAACCTTCTGTGCGGGAGCCGACTTCAAATCCTCCCTGCTGGACCGGAAAGAGGGCTTGCCCCACGAGTTCTTGTTCCAGGTCTACAGTCCCTTTCTGGCGGTCCATGATCTGCCCATACCCACTATCGCCGCCATGAACGGACACGCCATAGGCGGCGGGTTCGGCCTTGCCCTGGTCTGCGATATCCGCGTGGCCAACCGCGCCGCCCGCTACGGTGCGAATTTTGCGCGACTGGGCCTTCATACCGGTATGGGCACCTCGTACCTCTTGCCCAGGCTGGTGGGGTTCTCTCTGGCGAGCGAACTGCTGTTCACCGGGCGTCTGGTGGACGGTGAGACCGCGTTGCGGATGGGGTTGGTGAACTACGCCGAGGAAGAGCCCCGGGTCCTGGAAAGGGCCTGGGAGATCGCCCGCGAGATCGCGATCTGCGCGCCCGTTGCGGTACGCATGATCAAGCGTTCCATTGCGAGGGGACTTGCCTGGGATTTGAGGAGCGCGGCCGAGATGGAGGCCCATTGCCAGTCGCGGACCTTTGAGATGGAAGACGCCAAAGAGGGGGTGGCAGCGCTCCTGGAAAAGCGGGCCCCGGTTTTCCGAGGGAAGTGAACCACGGGCGGGCCCGGTCCGTGCGCGGGGGGGGTGTCATCGTTCCGCCCCGGACCTACTTCGAAAAGGTCCAGGCGATCCTGAAGCGGTATGACATCCTTTTCCTGGACGACGAGGTTATCTGCGGGTTCGGCCGCACCGGCAACCTTTTTGGATGCCGGACCTACGACTTCACGCCGGACGCCAGGGTGGTGGCCATGTCCGCGCTGGTGACGCCTACCTTTGAGTCCATGAAGCAGGTGGTGAATCTTCTAGAGGAGCGCAATCTCAGGCAGGGGCGCTATGTGATCATCGGCGGAGGGCCCACCACGGCCGCCGTCAGGGACCATGTGGGCGCCGACGCCTGGACCCTGGATCCCAAGGAGGGTGTAAACTGGTGCGGAGATTTCGTCCGCGGCCTTGGTGCCTGATACAGAACGGACCCCGGGCCCTTTCGGTATCTCGTCCCTAAGCCACGAAGGCGATCATTTCAACTTCCACCATGGCCCCAAGCGGAAGCGCGGCCACCTGGAAGGCGCTTCGGGCGGGCGGTTGGTGGGGGAAATATTCGCTGTAAATTTTGTTGAAGCGGCCGAAATTCCGAAGGTCGTCCAGGAACACCGTTGCCTTGACCACCCCGGAAAAATCGGTCCCGGAGGCCATGAGAACAGTTCTCAGGTTTTCCATGACCCGCCGGACCTGGGCATCGAAATCGCCTTCCACCAGCTTTCCCGTGCCCGGGTCAATGGGTACCTGCCCGGACGTGAACACCAGGTTTTCCACGCGGACGGCGTGACTGTATGGCCCCACCGCGCGGGGCGCTCCTTCCGCCTCGATGATTTTTTTCATGTCTTCCTCCCTTGAAGTGCGCCTTGAACCATCGGCGCCGTCATGCCATCGCGCCCCGGGTGTTCCCACCCCGAAAGCCCTCTCCTGTCTTGATTTCACCGGGACCTGGAGGCGTCTAAACCCTGCTATTCCTCCCTGCACAGGGCGAGAAAGGCCGGGATGAAGGCTTCCAGGTCATCCACCACGCATACGTCCGCTATCCTGAAAATGGCGGCATGGGGGTCCCGGGAAACGGCCACGATGAACCCCGAACCCTGCATGCCCACGGTGTGCTGAACCGCCCCGGAAATGCCGCAGGCGAAATAGAGCTTGGGAGACACGGTGGCTCCCGTCAGACCCACCTGGCGCGGATAGTCCATCCACCCCTGGTCGCACAGGGGCCTGGATGCGGCTACGGCCGAGCGTGGAAAGACCGAGGCCAGCCGCTCAATGAGTGCGAGGTTTTCCCGGGTCCCGATGCCGCGGCCTGCGGCCACGATGACATCCGCCTCCGAGAGACCCCTTTCCTGTCGCGGGGCCTCGATGATACCCAGGGTCCTGCTCCTGGCAGACCGCCTGGCCGATGAAACCAAACGCACACTCCCTTGAGACGAAACGGATTCCTGCGGGGCCGTAAAGGCGCCTGGTGTGGCGGTGACCACGGTGATGGATCGGGCCGGCGCCATTTGAAGAGAGATTTTTCCTCCGAAGGCGGTCCTTGAAAACCGTAATTCTCCCTCCTCGACGCACAAGGCGTCCACGCCGGTGATGCATCCTGCGCCCAGACGCACTGCCAGGCGCGGCGCGAGGTCCATTCCGCGCGGTGTCTGGCCCATCAGGACAAAGCGCGGGGAAAGTCCCGGGAGGTGCTCCTGGAGGATCTCAAGACAGGTCTCCGTGTTGTAGTCCCGAAGCGTCTCCGCTTCAACGGCCACCACCTCCCGGCCCGTGCGTCGGGCCAGGTCCCGGGCCGTCGCTTCCGTACCGTGCCCGACCATGAGGAATCGGATCTTGCACGGTTGCGCCAGTTGGATTTCCCGGGCCAGGGCCAAGAGTTCCAGAGTAATGGGTGCCGTTTCGTCCCCTTGGGCTTCCGCGATAATGACGACGGCATCTCGCGTCTTTTTCATGAATTCCGTTCCTTGTTCACAAAAAGGCCATTTCCTTGAGGATTCCATGAAGTTCCCGCGCCTTTTGTTCCGTGTCACCCTCCAGCACCACACCCCGGCGCACGGCCGGGGGAAGGGCGGCGCGCAAGAATTGTTCCCGATCCTCGGGCATGGGAAAGCGTGCCGGATCCAGGAGTTCCGGCTTCTCCTTCTTGGCGCGGAGAAGGTTGGACAGCGACGGGTAGCGCGGCCGGTTGATGCCGGTCTGCAGGGTAAGGACCGCCGGAAGTGCGATTTCCAGAAGCTCGCGTCTTCCCCCTTCGATTTCCCTCTCCACGCGGATGGTTTCGGTCTCGGGGCGACAGGTCTCCCGCACCACGGACGTGGCGCAGGGGTATCCGAGGTGTTCCGCCAGCATGGGGCCCACCTGCCCCTGCATGTCGTCTTCGGCCATGATCCCGCATAGTATGAGGTCGTAGTTTCTCGTTTCGGCAAAGCCCGCGATCCAGGAAGACACGGTGAAAGGGGCGAGATAGCCCTCTTCCCGGGTGAGGATGTGGTATGCACGGTCCGCGCCCATGCCCACCGCACGCTCCAGGACCTGGGAAGCACTGTGGGGACCAACTGTGAGGACATCCACCGTGACCTCACGGTGTGCCTCTTTGAGGGCTACGGCTTCTTCCACCACAAACTCGTCCGGATGGTTCATCCCGTAACGAGGATCTCCCTCCGTCTCTATCCAGTCAGAGTCATCCCGGATGCGAAAAACCGATTCACTGTCCAGGACTTGTTTGACGCAGGCAAGGATTTTCATGTTTTCTCCCCGTGGGCCCACACCATTGAAAGCGGGCGGGAAAGGAGGACTGTTCAATGTAAAGTGGAAACCACTTCAGGGGCAGTATAGGGCACGCCGGAAGGTTCATCAACAAAAAAACCGAACGTTTGATCGGTTTTTTTGTTGACAGCCCCTTCCCGCCATGCCCATAATGCCTCACAAAAACTCCCCGGGGCCCGCCATAGCGGTCTGCCGGGGCATCCCGACAAAGCATATGAGCGTCATTTACTTCATCCGACACGGCCAGGCCTCCTTTGCATCGGAAGACTACGATCGACTCTCAGCCCTGGGGCACGTCCAGTCCGAGATCCTTGGCAAGTACCTGGCGCGGCTGGAGATCAGTTTCCACGGGGTATACACCGGGACCCTGAGGCGACAGCGGGAGACGGCTCAGGCCGTTCTGCCCCACATGCCTCAGGCGGCAGGACTGTCGGTGGTGGAAACGGAGGGCCTTAATGAATACGACTCCCAAGGGGTGATCTCCTCTCAACTCCCGGCAATGATCGAGGAGGATCCCAGGTTCGCGCAAGACGCCCGGCACATGGAAGAGAGGCGTTCCTTTCAGCGGGTCTTCGAAGGGGCCATGCTCCGCTGGGCCTCGGGCCGCCACGACCGGCCGGGCGTGGAGAGCTGGGAGGAGTTCTCGGACCGTGTTCGCGGGGCGATCCGGCGGATTATGCAGGAGAACAGGCGGCACAAGAGCATCGCTGTTTTCACGTCGGGCGGTCCCATCTGCGCCTCGGTGCAGATGGCGCTCGGGATTACGGCTGAGACAGCCGTGCGCCTCAACTGGCAGATCATGAATACGTCGGTGTCGGAATTCAAGTACAACGACACCGGGATTTTTATGGCCTCCTTCAACTCCGTGCACCACCTGCGGCTGGAGAGGAGGCCTGAATTGTTGACCTATCGGTAAACACCAAATCATCGGAGAGGAGAAACGATCATGGATTTTACGGTATCGGAAAGGCTTCAGACCATCCTGGACATGATGAAGGAGTTCGTGGAAAAGGAATTGATCCCCATGGAGCCTGAGTTCGCGCAGAAGGGCTTCAAGACAATGCTGCCCCAGATCGAGGAGAAGCGGAACATGGTGCGGCAGATGGAGTTGTGGGCGCCGCTTCATCCCAAGGAATACGGCGGCATGGGCCTCAGACTCATGGAGTATGCCATGGTGGCCGAGGCTCTGGGTGGCACGCCCCTGGGACTTTACGTGTTCGGATGCCAGGCCCCGGACGCGGGGAACATCGAGATCCTACACAAGTACGGGACCGATGAGCAAAAGGAAAAATACTGCAGGCCCAACGTGGAGGGGAAGATTCGGAGCTGTTTCAGCATGACCGAGGTGGAGGTGGCAGGCTCCAACCCCACGTGGCTCCTCACCACGGCTGTCAAGGACGGGGGCGATTATGTGATCAACGGCAACAAGTGGTACACTTCCGCCGCGGACGGGGCGGCCTTCGCCATCGTCATGGCGGAAACGAACCCGGAAAGCCCCTCCAGGCACACCCGTGCGAGCATGATCATCGTGCCCACGGACACCCCGGGCTTCAACCTGGTCCGCAACATCTCCGTGATGGGCCACGTAGGTGACGGTTGGGCAAGCCACGCGGAGATCCGCTACGAAAACTGCCGTGTCCCCCAGGAAAACCTCCTCGGCGGGGAAGGCATGGGATTCGTCATGGCCCAGGAGCGCCTGGGCCCGGGGCGCATCCACCACTGCATGCGCTGGATCGGGATCTGCAACCGCTGCTTCGACCTGATGTGCTCCTACGCCCTCAAGCGCCCCAGGACGCCCACGGAGGTCCTGGCGGATTCGGACATCATCCGGACCTACATCGCAGACAGTGCCGCGGAGATCCTCGCGGCCCGTCTCATGGTGCTCAACACGGCGTGGACCATCGAGAATCAGGGTGTCAAGGCGGCCATGAAGGACATATCCCTGATCAAGTTCTACGTGGCCAACGTGATGCAGCGGGTGGTGGACAGGGCCCTCCAGGTGCACGGCGGTCTCGGCATGACGGACGACACCCCCATCGCCATGTACTACAGGGGCGAGCGGGCCGCGCGCATTTATGACGGCGTGGACGAAGTGCACAAGATCTCGGTGGCAAGGCGGATCCTGAGGGAATACCACGGTAAGGACGTCAAGTAGCCTGAAAGGACGGACGCTTGCAGGGGAGAGTGAAAAGGGAAGGAATGCCGACACCTGGCGAAATCGAGGATTTCAGCGGCTTCAAGGCGTTTCTTCGCAGGGTAAACCTGTCCCGCAGGGAAATCTGCAGGGAAGTCTACGAGGCGCACAGAGGCGCCATCAAGATCAAGAAGGAAAAGACCCTCGCCAAGAACCTGCTCCGAATATTCGACGGTGCCCTTCGCATCAGCAACGAGAAGGGCTTTAGGGCCATGACCATGCGGAGCCTGAGCCGGGAGACGGGCATGAGCACGGGGGCGCTTTACGGCTACTTTTCGGGCAAGGAAGACCTCCTGGAGATGCTCATGAGCACGGGGCAGCGCACCACGTGGCATATCCTGCGGGAAAGCATGGCCCAGGTCTCTCATCCCCTGGAAAAACTTCGCGTCGCGGTGCGCACCCACCTCTTTCTGAGCGAGGCCATGCTGCCGTGGTTCTATTTCGGTTACATGGAGGCAAGGCATCTGGACCCGCGCCATAAGGAGAGGGCCGTGGCCGGGGAACTTCGCACCGAGCAACTCTTCGCCGATATCCTGGAGGAGGGGGTCCGCATGGGGATCTTTGCCGTGTCCAACCCCCTCCTCCTGGCCTCCTTGATCAAAGCCATGGTCCAGGACTGGTACGTGAAGCGGTGGAAATACGCCAAACGGGGAATCTCCGTGGACAGATACGCAGGGCAGGTGATCGATTTCGTGGAGGCCTATGCGGTTTCACTGGAAGGCCAAATGAAAGCCCCGAGGCGTACCCCAGTGGCACGGTCTGAAAGGAGACGGAAATGATCATCGACGTCCACCACCACTACATGCCCCGTGTGAGCGAGGAAAGGCTCAGGAAGACCATCCGTTACGCCCTCATGGCCGCCGGGAGGGTGGGTTCGGACCTTGACCCTGAAATGATCATGGAACGGGCCCGGAACACATGGGCCGATCCTACGGGTGAAGGTCTCCTGGCGCTCATGGAAGAGGCTGGAGTGGACCTCACGGTAATCTGCATGGTGGATGACGCGGGTGACGAGAGCGTGAGACCGGAGGCCGTCATGCGGGCCAACGAGGCCATGGGCAAGGTCGCATCGCGCTATCCCGAAAAGGTAGTGGCCCTTGCCGGGGTCGACCCCAGAAGGCCCGAGGCGCCGGACATGTTGAAGCGCTGCTTCGAAGAGTTCGGTGTGCGGGGCCTCAAGTACCACCCCGACTACGGCTACGATCCATCCGGTCCGGATTCGTACCGTTTGCTGGAGGTCCTGGCGGGCTACGGGGGTATCCTGCTCTCGCACACCGGTCCCCTGCTTCCTCCCTCACGCTGCCGTTTTTCCGATCCCCGCCTCCTGGCCGACCTGGCGGTGGACTTCCCGGAGGTCCGCGTCATCGCGGCCCACATGGGCGGGACCGACTGGCGCCCATGGGCGGCGCTTTCCGCCTACCAGCCCACCCTCTACGGAGATCTGGCCATGTGGGACATGCTGGCCTTCAGCAATTATGCGCTTTTCTGCAGGGAATTGCGGGACCTGATGGATTTCGCGGGTCCCTCCAAGATCCTCTTCGGTACGGACAACCCGATTTTCAACACGATCAGGTCCACGGGGGAATGGATCCGGCTGCTCCGGGAACTTCCGGAAAAGGCGCCTGAGGGCATCCGTTTCACCCGAGAGGATGTGCGGGCGATCCTCGGCGGGAATGCCGCGGCCCT